>JAFIET010000003.1 GCA_020832405.1 Balneolales bacterium | reverse complement strand
GCCAGCATTTTCAAAAAAGGTTAGGACGGCGAGTTCGGCAAGGCCGTTGCCGGTAACTGAAAGCGCCAGATAGGGCACAGCTGCTTCACCCATTGGTTCTTCGCCGCCGTTACCGGCCGCATAGGCCTCATCAAAGGTGATGGTGCCGTTGGTGCGGTTGGCGAACACCCGCGCCTGAAATCCTTCGAAGCTGCGAATGATGCCGTCGTGCGCGATATTGCCGGCGAGTCCGTCCATTTCAAAGCCGAATGCAGGCCTGAAAGCGCCGGAGCCGAGATTGGCTTCGTTATCAAAAACAAAAACAGTACCGAACACATCCTCAAGGCCGCCGTCAGCCACAAGTGCATTCCAGTCGATGTCAAAAGGGTAGGGGTTGGCTACCATGTTCCATCCCGGCTGATTTTCACTGCCGGTATCTTCTGTTCGGGTGAGCACCACCGGCACGGTTCCGGCAATGCGTTCACCGGCAGCGCTGAGGGTTTTGGGCCAGACAGCGGGACCGCCGATCACATCGGCATCAAACATAAACACGGCAAAGCTGCGACCGGCATTATCAAAATCCGGACTGCTGCCGTCTGATCCTACGATATTTCCGGCCTCAGACGGAGGCAGCCATGTGCCGGCTGTTTCATCATAGAAGAGCACGTTAGGGTCGGCGTCAGGGTTGGAAGAGGCCGAACCGGTGTAGCCCTGTGTCCAGATGCTGCTGAGCAGCTCGCCGTAGGTTGTACCGCGAACGGGAGAGCCAACCAATCGCCAGCCCGCCGTGCCGTCGAAGGTTTGGTTCCAGACCGGGGTGGTGTCGATTACATCAAAGTTTACCTCTAAAAGTCCGGAAGGGGTAAGGGTAGAGTTGGTGGAAACAATTATCTGTGCGTTGTAGCTTCCCGCTTCAAGTTCAGATGTGAGGGCCATAACATTTACTTCTACGGTTTCACCCGGGGGAATGGTTCCGGTTTTGGGTTCCAAAACGAAAAGGCCGTCGCCGCTTTCACCGACCACATTGAGGATCAGATGTGAATCTGGGAAACCAACTGAAGCGTTGGTTACAGGCTCCGGAACGCCACAGTTAGCAGCGGCAAGATATGAGGGTGCTGTTGCGCCTTCAGAATTTACCCCTGGAAAGAAGTTTGAGGATTCTGATCTGTCAACGAACACTTCTGCCACCAGGGTAGCGCCTGCAGGAATTACTGCATCAACAGGTATCGTAATCACACTGTTATTGTTGTTGCTATCCACAGTAACAGTGCTGCTTCCCAGAAGCGTCATGTTAGAGAATACGAAGTCACCTTCAAGAAGGTAGATCCGTGCTTGTAATGGTAAAGCAGGGCCATCTACAAGTCTAATACCAAACTGAACCGCTGTAACGCTGAATCCGATATCAATTCCGAAATCAGCAAGGGTGTAAGTGCGGAGAAAGCTTGTACTACTAGTTCTGGTATTGCTTGAATGGCCACATCTTGGACCTCCTGCAGTAATGTTCTGTGATAATGAATGCGTGAGGACAAGCTCGTTGTCCAAAGCACTGCGGTACAAGGGAGATGCAGCATCACCTGATGTAGTAGGCGGGCTGATAAGCCCAGCCGGAGGAGCAGTCTGAAGCTCGTGCCCTGATGAAATATCCCTGCCCGACAGCGGTTTAGCCGTAACGGCTTCAGTGACCTTCCCGACCGGTAAAAGCAGCCTGCTTTGAGCCGTAAGTCCGCTGATGATACTGAAATCGAAGGGGAAGCCACCGGTGTTGCTCAGGGTAAAGCTGAAGCCGCCGTCCTCACCTTCGTCCACTTCAAAACTGATGCTTTCCGGATTGAGCACCAGTTCGCCGGGTTCTGCGCCGCTGCCGTTCACAGTTACAGTAAGCTCACCGAGACTGCTTACTATGGTAATGGTTCCGCCTGTTGGGCCGAGAAAAGCGGGCTGAAAGGTAACGCTTACGGTACGGTTTTCACCCAAGCCGAGGATCAGAGATGCATCTGACACCAGGAAGGCGTCGTTATCGGACGTGATGCTGCTCACAGTAAGCTGCCCGAAGCCCTGATAGATGAGGGTAAAGCTTTCAGAAGCGCTGTTGCCGATCGGGACCGAGCCAAAATCCAGTGATTCGGTTGACACAAGAAGCACCGGATCGGGTTCCGGCGGGAAGCTGTACATGAAATCACCGCGGCCTTCACCGCCGGCAAACTGTGCCATCGCTGCTGCCGAACCAAGCAGCAGTACGATTAGAGTGAGAATGAAATGTTTTGTATTCATAGGTAGAAAGTATTGTTTTGTTATAAACTGATTTTCCGGCAAACAGCGCAGTGCTGCAAGCGAAACAGTAGCTGCGCGGAAGAACTTTAGATCCTGACAGGTAATTTGGGCCTTTTGTTGTAGAAAAAAGAATGATTCAACTCTTATTACGGGTTCATGACCGCAGATGGAAGCGACCGTACCCCGCGGAAGCCATAGTTTTGAAAACGACTTTCATCGGCGATAGAAGCAGAAAATCGCCGCGAAACAGAGAGCTCAATTTGCTGATCGTTCAGTGAGCCGCCGCGGAACCCCGAGCCAATGGCTCCTCCAATTCCGTTAGCACCGTTGCCCGGCCAGTTCTCTACCCTGCCATTGCCACTTGGGTGAAGTGTTCCGTCCCCATGCAAACCAGTGAATGCCCGGCCTCTGTCTTGCCCGACGGTAACGGGTCGTTCCCACATATTACCGCTGAGTTCCATTATCCCCCAGTACCCGGCGCCGGATGCTTCCCGTGTTGTGCTTCCGAAAGCAAAAGCGCCTACACGAATGGGACCAAAAGCAGGCGTTGCGCCAACCATGAAATTGACGTTGGCATTTTCAGGTGTCGCTGTCTCGTTGGGCTGGCCCGCATTCGCAAGACCTGTAGCCCGTACAGCAGAGGTGTTGCCCCAGGCATACTCGCCCGGAACAGGGGCTGCGGGGCCGCGGGCGGCTTTTTCAAATTCAGTTTCGGTCATGGGTCTCAGACCGGCCCAGTCCGCAAAAGCAGCGCCGTCCATCCAGGTCATAAAATTGTTGCTCACAAACGGGTTGCTTGTCTGATACCTCCCGTCGGACAGGCTGATTCCATTCCGGAAGGCGCCGCCCGTGTATGCGCGGGCCGTAGCCTGCGATGGGGTTAAGGTATTGAGGAAGTCCACGTACTGTTGCTGACTAACGGAATATTTCATGCTGTAGAAGCCGTCGATACCGGTCGGGAAATCTGGGTTGAGGCTGCCGGGGCCGCCAATGGTGCTGTTACCCGTTGTAGAGTTACCCCATAGGCAGCCGGCTATATTCTGGATGCAGCCGTTCCAGTTTTCGGTTACCAAAAAGGGCGTGCTGCCTGTCTCGCCGCCCGCAAAGAAACTGCCGGTTTCTGTAGCACCGCTACCCAGCCAAAAGGGACCCGGAGCCACGTACACCATTTCAATGGCAAAGATCCGGATGGTGATATAAGCGTCGTCGGCAACGCCATCGATGGCGTAATTCCAGCGCAGCTTGTTGCCCGTAGTTGAAAAGGTGCCGCTGCCTTCCTCACTGCGGTATATGAATGCCCCAACTCCGGGGTTGTCTGAGATGTGAAAAGCTTCCCGCTCGTTGGGTACCCCAATATCGAGCGTTGCGGGTGTGCCGGCGCCGGTGCTGTGACCGCTGTAGTGGAGTTTGGCGTGCCGCCACTGCCCAAAGTCAGCGCTGTATTTTATGAAAACCCAGGCAGCATCCCAGTTACCGGCTGAATGGCCATCATCGGGGAAAAGGTTGTCTGTGCGCCATGAGTTCTCCCAGCTTAGGTCGAACTCAATTATCCGGTAGCCCTCGGCAGTATTTTGTTCTCCCAGGGTGCCGTTTGAAACCCGGATGTCGTTTGCCTTTGCAGCATGGCATACAAAAAGCAAAATGAAAAGTGAAAACAGCTTTTTCATTAGGTAGTAAGTTAGTTCTGGTTTCTGTACCGTGTTTCTGTTCAAACACTGAACCAACTTATTAAATGGACTTCCTTTTAAGTGTCCCCATTTGAGTCATTTATGTCCCCGATTGAGTCAAAATGAGGCTTCAAATCAGCATATTGGCAGAGCTGAAGCGATTTTTTCTTTCCGGATCTGAATGCCAGCTGAATCCTGCCTGACAAATATGAAAGGTCTGAACTTTGGTAATCTGCTATGAAGTTGATTTAGCCCGATATTTAACATTCCCAAATTATTTCAGGAAAACCGACATGTCAGGCACAAAACCCGTTAAAAATCTCTACTTCATCGCCATCCTGAGCAACCCCGAAATTGCGGAGTCGGTCACCGCGTTTAAGCACGAAATGAGGGACCGCTTCGGTGCGAAGCACGCCCTGAAAGTGCCGCCGCATTTCACCCTGCAAATGCCGTTTCGTGCGCTCCCGGATCAGGAGTCGGAAATAGTTGCCCGCCTTTCAGCTTTTGCGGCATCGCGAAAACCGTTTATGCTGCACCTGAACGGCTTTGGTGCGTTTCCGCCCCGCGTCATTTTTGTGAAACCGGAAAACCCCGAACCGGTTCGGGCGCTTCATGATGCGCTGAAGCCCGTCCTTCGAAAACTCCCGGGCGTGAATCCGGAAAAGATCCCTCATCAGATAAACCCGCACTGCACGATTGCAACCCGCGACCTCACGGAGGAAATGTTCCCCGAAGCCTGGGAGAGTTTCAGAACCCGCAGCTTTGCCGCGTCTTTTTGTGCAAAATCTCTTCATTTGCTAAAGCACAACGGAAAATTTTGGGAGACGTATATGGAATTTCCGTTTTCAGCAGGCTCTGACGAAAATTTTTGGGCATAAAAAAAGGGAACCACAGCTTATGCCGTGATTCCCTTTTTTGGTTAGAAAACCTGATTTGAAGCCGTTGGGCTTACTTCACCAGCATCATTTTGTTGGTCTGTGTGAAGGCACCTGCTGTCATGCGGTAGAGGTAAATACCACTTGAAAGGCTGGCAGCATCGAAAGTAACGATGTGTGAACCGGCAGAGAAGCTTCCGTTAGCAAGGGTAGCTACGCGCTGACCCTGCATGTTGAATACTTCAAGGCTAACATCAGAAGCCTGTGGCAGGGTGAAGCTGATGTTGGTAGTTGGGTTGAACGGGTTCGGGTAGTTCTGAGAAAGCTCGAAACCACTCACGATTTCGTCGCGGCCAATGTTAGTTGGCGGTACGAGGGTGAAGGTAACACTCCAGGTTTCGTCAGCGAAGCGGCTGTTGTCACCGGCAGAAGCTACTACGCTCCAGTCGATGGTAACTGTTTGGCCGGCTTCAACGCCGAGGCTTACAAGAATGTCGTAGATAGCACCGTCGGTAAGTACGAGTTCGGTTTCAGCACCGGTTGGCACGTCAAGGAGGGGATCTTCAAGATCGCCGCCTGCGAGGTGAGCAACCCAGGCATAGTCGGTAGCATTTTCAGAAGCTTCCCACTGAATAGCAATAGAAGTTTCGCCTTCGAAAGTCAGGTCAACTTCAACGCCGTTTGGCGGAGAAAGCAGGCTGAATGCGCCAAGCTCCGGACCTGCGTCGTCAGCAGCAGTTCCGTAAACACGGAAAGCGAGATCCTGTACAGGGAAGGTTGGGAAAGAAACAGACTGACGGGTCCATTGTGTATTTGCGCCGTCAGCGTATCCTCCGCCCGGATTTCTCCAGTGAAACTCAGCGCCATTGGTAGAGCCGTTACCGAACCAAAACCAGCGGCCGTCAGCAAAGTAATCCATGTGGGGAGCAACTGATACCCACCAGATTCCTGCTGTCAACTCTACAGCTTCCGGAAGTTCAACAAGAATAGTTCCGTCAGCAGAAGAAGTAATTTCAGCTTCAAAAAACTCAAACTCAGGGGAGTCAGCAGGGCGGTCGAATTCGTCAACATAAAAGTTAACGTTAGCGAAAAAGGGCTCACCAATTAGATCAGCATAGAAACCTAACGCTTCTACAGCTGTGATGGTCCAAACCTGACCTTCGGGAACTACGAAATCGTCAGCGGCTTCAACGGCCCATATTTCTGGTTCATCAAGGTCGTAAATACCAAGTGCACCATTAGTTACGGTATTGTCAGTTTGATCCCAAAGTACTTCATTTTGAAGTACAGGGGCTGTATTTACGGAGCGCTCTGCAGTAGCTTGTGGAGCTTTTTGGGCAAATGCATCAGCTGAGAACACACTCAGAGCAAATGCAGCAGCAATCGCAATTGTACTGTATTTAAACATCATAGATATTATTTGTGTTTTGATTGACTAAAGTAATTCACAATGTATTTAATTGATACGCTTAATACAAACACAAATCCGGGATAATGGTTCCGGCAAAATTCTGATGGCCGGAACATCCTTTGGTTTTGCTAAATCAGGTAAATATGTTCTGCCAGTTGAGCGCTGAATTTTGATTCCCGTGCCTTAAGGCTCCCTTTCCACAGCTGACGCAGCATCTGAGGGCGGCGTCTTTTCTTCAGCAGGTTCAAAATCGTCGCCATCCAGAAGTCGTGATGTTATCAGGAAGTCGGCTGTCGAGCGGTTGCAGGCAATCGGGATATTATAATAGACCGAAAGGCGCAGCAAAGCTTTTACATCAACATCATGCGGTTGCGCTGAAAGCGGATCCCAGAAAAAGATGAGAAAATCAATTTCACCTTCGCTGATTTTGGCACCAACCTGCTGATCGCCGCCCAGCGGTCCGCTTTTGAAGCAGTGCACTGGCAGACCAACTTCTTTTGATATTCTCGATCCGGTTGTTCCTGTGCCGAAAAGCGCGTGATGTTTAAGCACAGCTTTGTTATGGTTTGCCCATTCTACCATTTCGTTTTTCCGCGAATCATGGGCGATTAGCGCAATTTTTTTTGGGGCTGCTATTTTCATAAGTATCGGGTTTTGATGAGCCGGAGTGATGAATACCTAACTTAATGAATTACACATAGCTATTAAAGTGATCTGAAGGTTTAATCCGTGATGTAAGGTTTTCCGGCCTGCTCACTCTTTATGGCGTTATTCTTAAATGAACGGGCTTTCATGCGGCCTGTAATTTTTTATCTCCTGAAATCATTCTTCTTATGTTACCTAAAAACGGATGGCTGATTTTGCTGATGATAGCTGCCGCTGCTATATCTGTGCTGCCGGAACAGACTGCTGCGCAGGTCATTTTGAATGAAACTTTTGAGGACGGCAATTTTACTGAAAACCCCGAATGGACTGGCGATGCCGAAAACTGGCTGATCATTGAAGAAAATGGCAACAACCTTCTCCGGCTGAATGCCTCAGCAGCGGGCGTATCTTATCTGAGCACGGCTTCGGTTGCCGGTTACGGGCTGTGGGAGTTCTCGGTACGGCTCGACGGTTTTGCGACCTCCAACACCAACCGGGCGCATGTTTTTCTCATAAGCGACCGGCCCGATTCGCGCGAGGGCGTTAACGGCTATGCCGTGAGAATCGGCGAATCCGGCAGCAATAAATTTTTCCGGATCGTGCGCTTTGATGACGGCAACGCAGCCCGCATCATCGTAACCGGCGAAACCCTGATTGAACCGGATGTGATGTACCGCGTGCGCGTAACCCGAAATCCGGAGGGCGAATGGGCACTTTTTGTGGCCTCAGCGCCCGAAACGGAGCCGCAGCCCGAAGGCACTCCCGCCACAGATACCATCTGGGAAACTTCATCCTGGTTTGGCGTACGCGCAACCTACACGGCCACCCGCACGGACCGTTTTTTCTTTGATGATTTTTTCATCGAAAAGATGCCGGTTTTTGTGGCAGGTTTTCAGGTGCTTTCTCCCTCTGCACTGCAGCTGCGTTTTTCAGAGGAAGTGCTCCCGGCCACCGTCAACGCCGGTACCATTACCATCACCCGTGCCGACGGCAGCCCGGTTCCGGATCCGGGCCTTTCCCTGAGCGCGGGGCGCATCCTCGACCTGCTTTTTGATGAACCCCTGCCCGGCGGCGCCTACCTGCTGCAGCTTTCCGGTGTTACCGATACTGCCGGCGGCGTACTGGACGACACCGAAATTCCCTTTTTTATAGAGGATGTCGCCCTGCCCGGCGATATCGTAATCAATGAGTTTTTCTATGATTCCGCCGCCGGATGGCCACAGTATGTTGAGCTTTTTAATCAATCGGGTAAAACCCTGAACCTGAACAGCTGGCGCATTCAGGATAACACATCGACGGTACGCCGCCTCACAACTTCTGACTTTTACCTGGCGCCTCAGGAAATGGTCGTGCTAACTGGTGATGCCGCCGGCCTTGAGGACCGCTTTGGTCCGCGGAATTATCTGGAGATGGGTAACTTTCCGAGCCTGAACCGTGCTTCTGCCGATCAGATTAAGATTTTTGACCCCGAGGAGGTGCGCATCGACTCCCTGCGCTACGAGCCGGCCGTTTGGGGCGGTGCCGGAGTCGCGCTTGAGCGCCGCTCGGGTACGGCCATTTCCCACAGCCCCGAAAACTGGGCCGAAAGCACCGATCCGCTTGGCGGCACCCCCGGCCTGCCCAACACCGCCGAACCCGATCCCGAACCACTTCAGTTTCTGGAAGTTACCTTCACGGACAGCGAGACCCTGCTGCTGCGCTTCGACCGGGAACCGGACCGCATTACCGCTGAAAACCCGGGGAATTATCAGCTTAGCGGTATCATCAGTGTAACGGCAGCTGAGAAAACCGCCCCCCGGGAAGTGCAGCTCAGCCTGAGCCTGCCGATGCTGCCCGCTGCGGACTACACCCTCACCGTTTCCGGGGTCGAGACCATTTTCGGCGTTCCCATGCCGCCGCAAAGCCGGAACTTCACCTATTATACTGTAGTGCCGGTTTCACCGGGTGAAGTGATCATCAACGAGTTTATGTATCGCGCCGCCCCGGGATGGTCCCGCTTTATCGAGCTCTACAACCGCTCGGAGAAAGCCTTCGACCTCGCCGGCTGGACCTATAATAATGATACGGGCAACCAGCGGGTGATTACCGAAGACCGCCGCCTGCTGCTGCCCGGTTCCTATGTCGTACTTGCCCCCGATGCCGTCCTGCTGCAGCAGTTCCCCAACCTGCCCCTTATCAACATGGGCAGCCGGTTCTCGGCCCTGAAGCTGGGCGGCGATGATATCGTGATTCGCGATGCCGAAGGCGTGCTGGTCGATTCCCTGCGCTACCGGCCAAATTGGGGCGGTTTTGAAGTTTCGCTGGAACGCCGGTCTGCAACCGCGCCCGGTTGGTTCGCCGAAAACTGGGGCGACTCGCCCGGTCCGCTACCGGGCACGCCGGGTGCGCCCAACCTCATCCCGCCCGACGAAACCCCGCCCGAACTCCTCGCTGCCTTCATGCCCGAGGAAAACCGCATCACCCTGCAATTTTCAAAACCGATGGATCAGGATGAAGCCGAAAACCCGGCCAATTTCCAGCTCGAGCCGGATAAGGGCATCGAAAGCATCACCGCAGAGGGCGCCGAAATCCGCCTGCTGCTGGCTTCCGGACTGGTTTCGGGGGAGGAAGTCCTCATCAGCCTGCAAAACCTCACCGATATTTTCGGCAACCCGCTCGGGGATTTACAGCTGCCGGTCGTGTACTACGATTTCGAACCCGCCGAAGCTTTGGATGTGGTCGTGAGTGAGTTTTTTTATGATGATGCGCTTCCGGGCGGGCCCCCGCAGTATGTTGAGCTTTTCAACCGGAGCGGGAAAATCATCAACCTGAACGGCTGGCGGATTCAGGACAACACCACAACGGTCCGGCGCATCACCCTCACCGACCGCGCGCTGTTGCCCGGCGAGTACGTGGTGCTGACCCGCGAGATTTCCCGATTTGAAAGCTGGTTCGGCCCGCGTAACACCATCGCAGTCAGCAATTTCCCGTCCATGAACCGGGCTTCGGCTGACCGCATCCGGATTTTTTCGGGGGATGAAGTTCAGGTCGATTCCCTGCAGTATAGCCCGGCCGAATGGGGCGGGGCCGGGCGGGCTTTGGAGCGGCGCTCGGCTGATGCCATTTCCCACAGCCCGGAAAACTGGGCAACAAGCACGGATCCGCTGCTCGGCACGCCGGGGCTGCCCAACACCGCAGGGCCGGATGATGCCCCGCCCGTTTTTACGGCCCTTACGTACAGCGGCAGCCGTACCCTCATCGCACGATTCAGCCGGCATATCGACGCTGCATCGGCCGTACAGCCGGAAAACTTTGATTTTTCCGGGGATGCGGAAATCAGCCTGATTCAGAAAACCGCGCCACGGGAAATGCAGCTTTCGCTCTCCGATGATCTCATCAACAATACAAGCTACAGCCTGAGCGTGCGGGATGTCCGGTCCATTTTCGGCGTGCCGATGCCGGAGCAGAGCCGCAGCTTCACCTATTTTGAGGTCGGGCTGCCCGATTCCGGATCGGTTTTCATCACGGAGTTCATGTACGACCGGCCTGACGGCTACTCCCGTTTCGTCGAACTCCACAATACCGGAGCCGAAGCCTTCGACCTCGCAGGCTGGACCCTCAGCAACGACACCGGCACGCGCCGGCCGATTTCGGAGGAAAGCTACCTGCTCGCACCCGGCGCCTATGCCGTGCTGGCCCCGGATGAAAGCCTGCGGGATATTTTCCCGGATGTGCCCCTGATTGACATGGGCAGCCGTTTCCCTGCCCTCAAAACCGGCGGCGATGCCATCGTGCTGAGAACGCCGAACGGTCAGCTGGCCGATTCCCTGAGCTACCGTCCGGCCTGGGGCGGCCGCGAAGTTGCCCTCGAGCGCCGCTCGACAGCCGCCGCTGCCTGGTATCCTGAAAACTGGGGCAACTCGCCTGCACCGCTTCTCGCGACGCCCGGGCTGCCAAATCAAATCCCGCCCGATACGAGTCCGCCCGAACTCCTGAGCGCGACGGCGCCGCAGCCCGACCGGATCGAGCTTCGTTTCAGCAAGAGCATGGATCCGGGGCAGGCGGGCATCATCCAAAACTATCAGCTGCTACCCGATCCCGGGCTCAGCAGCGTAGGGGTGAGCGGGGATGTGATTCAGCTGCGCACGGCCGCAGCGTTGGAAGCCGGCAGGGAATACCGCATCACCCTGCAAAACCTCACCGATATTTTCGGGAATCCGCTGGGTGAAGCGCAGGCTGCGGTCGTTTATCTTGATTTTGTGCCTGCAGGGCAGGGCGATGTGGTCATCAACGAAATCCTGTACCGGCCGGTCAGCGGGCAGACGCCCCGCTTTGTGGAGGTGTACAACCGCTCCGGCGAAAATCTGGACCTTCAGGGCTGGCAGCTGGGCCGCTCAACAAGCCTGATTCAGCTCACGCACCCTTCAGGTCAAATTCCGGTCCGGCCGGGCGGGTATCTGGTCGTTACCGAAGAGCCGGAGCTGCTCGGTCTGGCGTCCGGCGATGCAGGCGTTCTGCGGGTGCCGGCGATTCCGGCCTTCAGTCAGAACGGGGATGCCGTATTCATCCGCAATGCGGCAGGCCTCACCGTTGACAGCCTGCGGTACGAGCCTTCGTGGGGCGGAAATCCCGCAGCTGGCCGCGCTATTGAGCGCCGGGACCCTGAGTCCGCATCTAACGATCCCTCCAACTGGGCGGCGCACCCAACAGGCCACAGCGCCGGAGCTGAAAACCTGGCCTATGAGCCCAATCAGAGCCCGCCGCAAATCCGTTTTGCGACCCGCACCCCCGAAGGCCACATCGAACTCCGGTTCAGCGAATTTGTCATCCCCGATGAGCAAACCGCCTTTGCGCTCGACGGCCTCGCCTTATCGGTTTTTGACTTCGATGAGCGGCGCGGCAACCGCATCCTGCTCTCAGCTGCAAACGGCGGACCGGTTACGGCTTTCGCCGGCACCGAACAGACGGTGCAGGTAAGCCGGCTGAGGGATGTGCCGGGCAACCGGGCGGGGGAGCTCAGCATCCCGCTGGCGCAGCAGCTGCAGGCGGGCGATGTGGTGATCAACGAAATTATGTTTCAGCCGCTGAGCGGCAGCCGGAATCCGTTTCCTGACCAGAGTGAGTACGTAGAGTTTTATAACCGCAGGCCGTATGCTGTTAATTTTGAAGGCTTCCACATTCATGATGAGCCGGACTTTGATGGTCAGGTTCGCCGCATTTTTCCTGTCAGCACCGAAAGCGCCTGGGTGCCCGCCAACGGTTACGCGGTGCTGTTTGCCGATCCGCAGCGAAATTTCGGTGAAACGAGAATTGCACGTTTCTTTGAGCTTGATGAAAGTCCGATGTTCTTCCGTGCCGACCGCAGTACGCTCAGCCTAAGCACCAGCGCCGATGCCGTGTTTCTGGCCGGGGCCGACAGCACCCTTATCGACTCCGTATTTTATGCCGCAAGCTGGCATAATCCGAACCTTTCGGATACCCGCGGGATCGCCCTGGAGCGCATCAATCCGGAGGCATCCGGAAATGATGCTTCTAACTGGGGCTCGAGTGTCGTGCCCGCCGGCGGTACACCCGGCAGTCCGAACTCTCTGATGCAGCAGCCCGCGGACTTTCCGGCACGCGAAGGTCTGGTGCTTGAACCCAATCCCTTCTCCCCGGATGGCGACGGCTTCGACGACAACCTCTTCCTCAGCTATCTGCTCGATGAGCCGGACTACCTGCTGCGGGTACGCATCTTCGACCGGCACGGCAGGCTGGTAAGAACCCTTGCCGACGGCCGGCCGGCGGGCCTGAGCGGAACCCTCATCTGGGACGGCCGCCGCGACAACGGCATGGAAAATCGGGTCGGAATCTACATTGTGGTATTTGAAGCCTACAACAGCGCTGCCGGCAAAACCAAAACCTTCCGCGAAACGGTTGTGCTCGCCCGCCGGCTTTGAGCCGGGCTAACCGCTTCCGGACTCTTCCCCCGAAATTGTAACTGAGCCCCATCCTCCTTACTTTCATTCACCGCAGCTGAGCTCAAAAACTGATTTTTGTACACCTCAAAGCTGAATCGGCCCGGCAGCACTAAATCAAGACCTTTTCTGAACACAAGCACATCTGTATGGTTAAATGGCTAAAAGTAGGCGGGGCAGTTGTTGTAACCCTTGCGCTCGTATTAATTCTGAACAGCCGTGCCGGTATGATTCCGGCCCTCGGCCCTTTCGTAAATCCAATCAGTGGTTTCTGGCAAACTGCGGAGCCGCAGCACGAACCCGGCGCGGTATGGCTGCGCGCCGAAGGCCTTCGGGACTCCGTGCTTGTGGTGTTCGACGACCGGCGGGTCCCGCACATTTTCGCCCGAAACGATCATGATGTGTATTTTGCGCAGGGTTTCGTTACCGCGCAGGACCGCCTCTGGCAGATGGATCTTCAGGTGAGGGGTGCAGCGGGCAGGCTTTCTGAGGTGCTCGGCGAGCAGACCGTAGCCCTCGACCGCGCGGAACGCCGGCGCGGCATGCTTTGGGGGGCTCAAAACAAAATTGAGGCCTATCAGCAGCAGCCCGAGCTCATGGAAATCATCGACGCTTATACTGCTGGTGTCAACGCTTTTATCGGTCAGCTGCCGCGGCGGGAAATCCCGCTGGAGTTCAAGCTGCTGGGCTACAAACCGGAACCGTTCGAGCCCATCAATGTGGCCCTCATGCACATGAACATGGCCTCGACCCTGGCCGGGGGCACCTCGGCTGTGCGCATGAGCCACATGCGGGCTGCCCTGGGCGACGCCTTCCTCGACCGCTTTTTACCCGCTCATCCGGTTGAAATGGATCCCATCATCCCGCCGGGCACGCAATGGCCTGCGCCAAGCCTGACACCGGGACCCGCACCGGACCCCTTCAGCCCGACCCTGCTTTCCGATGCCGCCGGCGACCTGCACCGCCTGCCGGATCCGTCGCTCGGCAGCAATTCCTGGGCCGTACACGGCAGCCGCACGGAGACTGGCCGGCCCCTGCTCGCCAACGACATGCACCTGGAAATGACCATGCCCGCCATCTGGTATGAAGTGCAGCTGAACGCCCCCGGCCTGAACGTGTACGGGGTTTCCATCCCGGGCATTCCGTCTGTTATTGTCGGGTTTAATGAGGATGTGGCATGGGGCGTTACCAATTCCGGAGCCAATGTGCTGGATGTGTATGAAGTTACCTTCCGAGACCGCAGCCTCACCGAATACCTGCACGAAGGCGAGTGGAAACCTACCCGCATGGTTATTGAGGAAATTGGCGTTCGCGGGTCAGCGGCCGTGCAGGATACCGTGTGGTACACGCATCACGGGCCGGTTGTGGTGCTCGACCGCGACCGGCTTCGGGGTCAGGCCTCGCAGTGGATGGCGCACCGCGGCACGACCGATCTGCGCACTTTTTTTACCCTAAACCGCGCCCGCGGCTACGAGGACTTTACCGCAGCGCTCCCGTATTTCGAAACGCCGGCACAGAACTTCACCTACGCTGACCGGCACGGGAACATCTCACTCTGGCACAATGGTTTGTTCCCGCTGAGATGGGAGGGGATGGGCGATTTTATAAGCGACGGCAGCAGTGCAGCCTACGACTGGCAGGCTTTCGTGCCCCGTAACGAAGTGCCGCGTATCACCAATCCGGACCGCGGCTTTGTGAGCTCTGCGAATCAAAATCCCGCAGCGCCCGACTACCCGTACTATCTCGGAAGATTTTTCTCCTCTTTCGAGCGTGGTGCCCGCATCAATGAGCGTCTTGCCGAAATGAACAATGCCGACTGGCGCGATATGCAGGCGCTGCAAAACGACGACCTCAGCCTCAGGGCGCGTGAAGGCCTGCCCGTTATGCTCGACCTGCTCAGAAGCAGCGATGGCTTTCAAAACCTCTCCGCTCCTGACCTCGATCTTGTTGAAAAGCTCGAAGCATGGGATTACGAGATGAAAGCCGACGAGCACGCGCCCGTCATCTTTAATGAGTGGCTGCGGCAAATCAGGTCGAACCTTTGGGACATTCCGCTGTCCGGCCTGCTCCCGCAGCACCGCAGGGTGCCGGAGTATATCCGCACCATTCAGGTACTCGCCGATCCTGCTGAGTACGCCTACATTATCGATAATTTTGCCCCGGTACCGGCTGCTGCCCCGGCTGATCTGTCTGCGCTTGTGATGAAATCATGGGATGATGCCATTGCCGAACTCACCCGCCGCATGGGTGAAGAGCGCCGCTTGTGGCGCTGGTGGCGGTATCAGCAGGTGCGCATCATGCACCTCACACGGATTGAGCCGCTCAGCCGCATGAGCATCCGCACGGACGGCGCAACCGAGGCCGTAAACTCGATGCGCGGCACCAACGGCCCGAGCTGGCGCATGGTTGTGAGCCTCGAAGATGAGATCCGGGCCTGGGGCGTGTACCCCGGCGGACAATCCGGCAGCCCCGGCAGCCGGCATTATGACAACTTCATCGAGCCCTGGGCACGCGGCGAGCTCTTCCCGCTTCATTTCTTCAGAACACCCGAAGAGGCAATGAGCTGGCTGCAAACGGCCCGCGACAACCCGACTTTCCCGGAGTAAGCGCAGGGCCTCAGCCCGCAGCTGTCTCCAAAAACAGAACCCATTTTTTCAGACTCAAAATCGCAGGAATCTATGAAAGCATCTGTCGTAATCATTGTACTTGGCACCTGGGGGCTGATGCTCTTTTTCCCCTGGTGGACCCTGGTTATCCCCTGTTTTATTGCCGGACTCATTGGCCCTGACCGCGGGCTCAAGGCTTTGTCGGCCGGGATGACCGGCGTTGGCGGGCTCTGGCTGGTACTCGCGCTTTTTGCCGACTGGCAGAACGGCTTCGTGCTGTCGGCGCAGGTAGCCGCCGTAATGTCGGTGCCGGTATGGGTGATGTACGTCATCACCTGGGCGGTCGGCGCGCTTACCGGAGGTTTTGCCTGCCTCAGCGGGTATCTGATACTCGGGCGCGGCCGGTAGAAGGTTCTGTTGCCCCCACCGTTTTTTGCGGTTTACCTAAATTCCCGGAAAACGGGCTAAGATTTACTATCGAACAGTAAAAAATCCTATATTGGCGCATAAGTTATTGCTTTACAAAGGTTTTCTAATTCCCCTAAAACAAACAGACCCATGATGATTTTTATCATTGCGGCAATCGCGATTCCTGTTTTGCTGATCATTTGGCAGATCAGCATTTACAACGGACTCGTGACCATGCGCAACCGCTACAAAAATGCGTTTTCACAGATTGATGTGCAGCTCAAACGGCGCTATGATCTTATTCCCAATCTTGTAGAGACCGCCAAGGGTTACATGAAGCATGAGCGGGAAACGCTCGAAGCCGTAATCAAAGCACGGAATCAGGCAGTTCAGGTTGAGAAGCAGGTTGCGGCCGATCCTTCCAATGCTGATGCACTCGGCAAACTTCAGAAAAGCGAGCAGCAGCTCTCAGGGGTAATGAGCCGGTTTTTTGCGCTGTCAGAATCCTACCCTGACCTCAAGGCCAACCAAAATATGATGCAAATCACGGAAGAGCTTACTTCAACGGAAAACAAGATTTCCTTTGCGCGGCAGGCTTTTAATGATTCGGTGATGAGCTACAACACACAGCGGGAAAAATTCCCCAACATCATTTTTGCCAATCTGTACGGTTTTAATGAAGCCCCGCTCTTCGAGCTCGATAATCCTGCGGAAGAGCGTCAGAATGTTCGGGTATCCTTCACCTGAGCCGGGCCTGATTTAGCCGCGCTGTGCTTAGTTAAGGTGCACGGCCATCAACCATTCACTGCCCGCCCGGCTTTCGGTGCGGGCTTTTTTTCTGAAAACGGGTTTCCCTCATGGATTTTTTTAAAGCGCAGGATGATGCGCGCCGCAACACCAAAAAACTGGTCTTTTTCTACGCCCTTGCTGTAATCGGGCTGATTTTATCGGTCTATTTTGTGCTTCTTGTGCTGTTCGCCGGTGCCGGTGCCGGAATGGGCAGTTTATGGGTGCCGGAGCTGCTGATTGGCGTTTCAACCGTAATTTTGCTGGTTATAGCAGCGGGATCGGGCTGGCGGATTTCTCAGCTTAGCAAGGGAGGCAGCGCAGTTGCTGAGATGATGGGCGCCCGGCTTGTGAAAAGCAGCACGACCGACACGCACGAGCGCAAGCTGATGAATATTGTAGAAGAAATGTCGATTGCTTCGGGCGTGCCGGTGCCGGCGGTGTATGTGATGGATAACGAGCCCGGCATCAATGCCTTTGCCGCGGGCTACAGTACCCGCGATGCCGTTGTTGGGGTAACGCGCGGCTGTATGGAGCTGCTTACCCGCGATGAGCTGCAGGGCGTAATCGCGCACGAGTTCAGCCATATTTTTAACGGTGATATGCGCCTGAATATCCGGCTGATCGGTATCCTGAACGGGATTCTGGTGATTCACCTGATGGGGATGATTCTGATGCGCTCACAGATGTATGTGCGCCTCGGCGGGGGCCGGAACCGCAACAACGCGACCATCGCCATTATTGCGCTTGGGCTTGCCCTCACGGTAATTGGCTACCTCGGCGTTCTGTTCGGGCGCATGATTCAGTCGGCTGTTTCCCGGCAGCGGGAGTTCCTGGCCGACGCTGCTGCGGCGCAGTTCACCCGTAATCCCGAAGGCATTGCATCGGCCCTGGCAAAGATTCAGCGGCACGCCGAAGGCTCAGATGTGAAGGATGCGCACGCCGCCGAAATGAGTCATCTGTTTTTTTCAACCGGCCAAAAAAGCTGGATGAATGCCATGTTTGCCACGCATCCGCCCATCCCCAAGAGGCTCGAGGCCCTGAATGCGCTGCATCTGCTTGAGCCGGGCGCTGCACGGTCCTCAAGGAAACCGCAGCCTTCCGCTGACAAAACTGCAAAGCAGGCTTCGGGGCAGTCGCGCGGTCCGCTGGGCGGGCACGATGCGCTCAGGCTGCCCGGCATCACGCCCGAGGTGCTCATTGCGGCTGCCGGTACCATCGAAGGCGATCAGCTGGAGCAGGCCCGCCTCCTCCGTGAAACCCTGCCCGAAGCCGGTCTGCATGCCGCGCAGCACACCGGCGATGCCCCGCAGCTCCTATACGCCCTGCTGCTCGATACCGAAACAAGCGTGCGCGGCAAACAGCTCGAGCTGCTTTCAACCGGGAAAGAGGATGATGTGGCCGAGGCCGTGCTCAATCTTTCGGAGGCGATGGGCGAACTCAGCGGTACCCGCAAACTTGCCCTTGCTGAGCTTGCGCTGCCGGCGCTTCGGGAGCTTGACAAAAAGCAGTATGAGCAATTCCGCACGCGGGTGATGGACCTCATCAAGGCGGACGGGCGTCAGCTCATTTTCGAGTTTTCGCTGCGTCAGATGCTGGTTCACAATCTCGATGCGCACTTTGGCATTCGTCCGGAAGCGGAAATCCGCCATACCCGGCTCAGCAGCCTTATTCCGGGGCTATCGGTTGTTTTATCCGCCCTCAGCCATGCATCCGGCGGCAGTGCGGAGCAATCCTTCGAAGCGGCCCTGAGCGAGCTTCGCAAGCTTCAGGAACAAGGGGATGCCGTAGCCGGTGCCGAAGAGCTGCCGCTGCGGCTTGTATCAGCTGAGGCCTGCACCGCGGCATCGCTGGAGTCGGCCCTAACGGAGCTTGCGGCTTCATCCGCTGATGTGCGCCGCGTAATCCTCGATCTCGCAGCCCACGCGGTTTGTGCCGATGAGCAGGTGAACGAGCGCGAAATGCTGCTCATTCGCGCGCTTGGCGCCGCTTTGGATATCCCGCTGCCGCTGATGGGGTAGGAAGGCAGACCTGCAAAAGCGAGGTTGTTTCCCCTTTGCTTTATTTTCTAAAGCAAAGGGGAGATTTCGATACGATTGAGTTTTTTCCCCAGGAAGCGCTCTGCCAGAATCTGAAACCGCTGCGGCTTATCGCTCACGTAGCAGGTGAAGGAGCCGGTTTGCTCATCCGGATTCAGGATGCCGCGTTCTGCGAGCATGGCCTCCGT
The DNA here is from genome assembly GCA_020832405.1 of Balneolales bacterium. Classification (GTDB taxonomy): domain Bacteria; phylum Bacteroidota; class Rhodothermia; order Balneolales; family Cyclonatronaceae; genus Cyclonatronum. The sequence continues at coordinate 78,040 of JAFIET010000003.1, read as the reverse complement.
TTTCGTTGCGATGGAAAGCGCTGAGTCAATCACCTTTGTGCCGCTTTCTTTCAGGTAGTCCTCAATTTCCGGCTTAAAAAGCGGATAGTGCGTGCAGCCGAGAATCAGCGCATCAAGGTCTTTGTCGCGAAAATCCTGCAGGTATTCATGCACCGTGAGGCGGCTTATTTCATTAGAGATCCAGCCCTCTTCGGCAAGGGGTACGAGCATCGGGCAGGCTTTGGAAAACACGCGTTTTCCTTCGTCGAACGCATGAATGGCCCGCTCATAGGTTTGGCTGTTGATGGTCGCAAGCGTGCCGATTACGCCTATGCTGCTGCTTTTCGCCTCAATCTCAAGGGCGGCCTGCGTGCCGGCATCAACTACATCAAGTACCGGGATGTCGCCACAACGTGCCCTAACTTCCTCATTCGCCGCTGCCGAAACCGTGTTGCAGGCAATCAGCACGGCTTTCACATTCTGCGACAGCAAGAAATCCGTGATCTGCAGGGCGTATTCCCGAACGGTCGTTATTGATTTTATACCGTAGGGCACCCGCGCTGTATCACCATAATAAACAATGTTTTCGTTGGGGAGTTTTTCCATTACCGCTTTTACAACGGTGAGGCCGCCAATTCCGGAGTCGAATATGCCGATCGGGGCATTTGCTGAAGAAGACATGGTTGAGTTACTCAAAATTACTGCCGCAGCAGTCGTGTAGGTTGGTTGATTTTTTTTGATGATGAAGCCTCACGGCAGCGTCACGTGGTAAAAAACTGCCGCAGGTCTTGCTTGTTTAACCGCAAAAGATAACAGCTGCAGCATCCCATCCCAATTAAAAAGGAAGGATTCAGCTTTTTTCTGAAGGCCGGCCTGCAAACGGATAGCATGGCGGTTCGCTCAGGTTCCGGCTTACGCGCGCGCCGCTGATGCGCCCGGTGAGTTGCGGCAATCCCGTCATTGCGCCGTCTTTGCTTTCGTGCAGGGCAAAACCGGCGCCGTTCCGGTAATCTCCGAGGGCTTCTGATATGCTGCGGATCAGGGCGGCCGGCACCCGCGCCTGATGCAGTTCCTGAAGAAATCCCGCTGCTTCGGGTACCGCTGCGAACAGCTCCTGAAGTTTATTACGAAGTCCGTCGCGGTTCGCAGAGCGGGCGGGGTTGGTGGCATAGTCGGGGGAATCAGGCAGTTCGGGAGCGCCAAGCAGGGTGCAAAGCGACCTGAACTGCGCATCGTTTCCGACCGCGGGCACGATGGCGCGGCCGCAGGCAGTTGTGAAGCTGCCGCCGTAAGGATAAATCTGAGGATGCTCGCTGCCCAGCGGCTGCGGTTCTGCGCCCGCATAAAGCCAGGCTCCGGCCTGATTTACCAGAGAACTCACGGCTGCCTCAAAGAGGGAAACCTCAACTTTGGTGCCTTCGCCGGTCTGCATCCGCTGAATCCAGGCGATGAGCACCAGTTGCTTGAGGTGGTGCGCTGCAAGTACGTCGATCAGGGCAACCGGCATCTTCATCGGGCTGCCGCCCGGCTCGCGGTTCAGGTGCATGAAGCCGGTTTCGGCCTGAAGCAGCGCGTCGTAGGCTGTGCGCGGGTCGGCCTCCCCGTATCCGGTGATGGCCGCGTAAATCAGCCGCGGATTCTCAGCTCGCAGCACCTCCCAGCTGAGGCCGAGCTTTTCCGCATCCCCCGGCTTAAAACTCACCAAAACGATGTCGGCCCGCCGGATTAATTCCAAAAGCCTGCTTCGGTCGCCTCCATCCTTCGCATTCAGCGCCTCTGTCCGCTTGCCCCAGTTGATGGCGTTAAAATAGCTGCTGCGTCCGCCGGCTGCGGCTTCCCCGCTCACCCGCCAGCTCCGGGTAACGTCGCCCCCGTTGAGCGGGTGCTCAATTTTGATGACCTCAGCGCCCAGCTCAGCCAGGAACATCCCCACAGAAGGGCCGGCCAGTACCGAAGCCAGCTCAATAACCAGGGCATCTTTTAAAATCATCAGGCAGCCTCAAAAATATCCTGCCGTTTCCATTTCAGGTAAATCAGATACCCGAGCGTAAGCGGAATCATGGCGAAGATGCCGGCAAACCAAAACTCCGTAAAAAAGAACAGCACAATGCCAAAATTGATAAACAGAAGCCCAATCCAAATAAACCAGCCCGGGCCGAAATCACGCGCCTCCTGAGGATTTTCGGTTTTCTGATACATGAGGTAGATAAATTCAACTGTCAGCACCATAAAAATGTGACCGGGCACAAAGAAGAGAGCGGAGTTTGCCAGCTGCAAATGGATAAACAAAAAATAAGCAATGATGAGGTACAGCTGCATAAACAGCAGGCTGTTCCAAAGGTTATGCGTGTTGTTGAGGAAGGATTTCATGAATTACCAGATAAATAATTTTAAAAAAGGACCTTAGAAGGAGAAGACCTTTCGGATGCTCGTAGCAGATTATTACTTCCGAAGTTCGGCAGTCAGCAGCCGGAAAAAGCGGTCAACACGCCTTGAGTTTACCCCCAGATCGCTGTAGCCGGTGCGGCTTGCGCTGCGAATGTGAACAAAGGTACCGCCATCCGGCTGCGGGCTCAGGGCAAGGTGCACATCATCCCGAAACCCAAAAACCGCGATGCGGAAAACGGCGTGCAGGCCTCCGGCTTCGGTTTCTTCGATGCTTTCGGCGCCCATATTTTCGAGTGTTTGTCGGGCGGCTTCCAGGATGCGGTCGGCCTCAGCCATTACTTCCAGGGTGCTTCTCACGCAGTTGGGCGACTCCGGGCAGGCTTCAAGCGGATTGTCGGGGCCGGCGGAGGGCACTGTCGCGGTGCCGCAGCCCCAAAAGCTTAGGGCGGCCCCCGTCATCAGGATTACAAAAAAAGCGGGTAACATGCGCATGGTTGGTTGTTTTTAGGGGGATGTGTTTCCGGGCCTCACTAAGCCGGGAGTTTAATCATGCGGCTGAGGATACCCGGCAGTTTCTCGAAAAGTTCCGACACATCGGCTTCGGTGTTGAATTTGCCGAGGCTGATGCGGATGGAAGAGAGCGCCAGCCGCTCTTCGTGACCCAGGCCGATAAGTACGTGCGAGGGCAGCACGGTACCGGAGGTACAGGCCGAGCCGTTGGAAACGCAGATACCGTCGATATCGAGGCTCAGCAGCAGCATCTCGCCGTCGGGCGCCTGACCGTCATCCGTGAAGAAGCTGTAGTTGAGGATGTGCGGCACGGCACGGCTGCGGTCGCCGTTAAGGTGCGCAACGCCCGGAAACAGCTGCTGCATGCGCTGCTGAATGCTTTGGCTTAGGGCCGCGATCCGGCTCACATTTGCATCCCGCTCGCTGTGCGCCAGGGCGAAGGCTTCGCCAAGCCCCACAATGCCGGGCACGTTCAGGGTGCCGCCGCGGCGACCGCGCTCCTGCGAGCCGCCTTCCATCCAGGGTGTCCAGGGGGTGCCGCCGCGCACGTACAAAAAGCCGGCGCCCTTCGGACCGTGAATTTTGTGCGCACTCACGCTCAGGAAATCGACCGGAACTTCGCGCACGTCCAGCGGCAGCTTGCCGGCGGCCTGCACCCAGTCGGTGTGGAAAAGAATGCCGCGGGTGCTGCACAGGGCCGCAATTTCTTCAATCGGGTTGATGCAGCCGGTCTCGTTGTTCACGTGCATCAGGCTCACGAGCGCGATGTCGGGGGTGAGGGCGGCTTCGACCTGTGCCGCGCTGATCCAGCCTTTGGGCCCGGGATCGAGTACCGTTAATTGGACGCCCTCCTGCGCAGCATGCTCCAGCGGGTGCAGTACCGCATGATGCTCAACCGATGAGGTAATCACATGCCGCTTTTCTGACGCGGCAAGTGCGCCTTTCAGGGCTGCGTTGTTGCTTTCGGTGCCGCCGCTGGTGAAAATAATTTCGCTTACCTCCGCCCCGAGTATGCGCGCAATTTTTTCGCGGGCTTCCTCAACGGCTACATTGGTTTGGCGGCCCAGCGCATGGATGGACGAAGCGTTGCCGTAATGCGAGCGAAAAAACGGAAGCATGGCATCGAGCACGCGCTCGTCGGTCTGCGTTGTGGCCGCATTGTCAAAATATACCGGCATAAAGTGCTGTTTTTATTGAAATCCTGTTTTTAGTTTTCTGCCCTAAAGATAAACATTAAATAGCTTGATTCCGCACGGAGCAGGGCATAGGGCGCCCGGCGGGTGTCACACTTCAAAAACCCCAAAACGCTCCTCCATCAATCCGCTGTTTTGATTATCATTTAGACTGAATCGGGGCGCGGCTGCCTCCCCCTGAAGAACCTTTCAACTTTTGTCTCATCATGCTGTTTTTGTCTCATAGCTTCCGTTTTGTCTCCCTGCTCGTGATCTTTGCGCTCCTGCCCGCATTTCTGGCAGCGCAGCAGGCAGCCACAAGTCTGGACTGGGTGAGGGGGCTATCCCCCGATGAAAGCGTGCAGCAGCGCGGTGCCGGCTTCCGGGCCGACCTGCATCCGCTGGTGCAGCGGCTGTTGCAGCACCCGGAGGAACGACTTGAGGATGCCCGCCACCGGCAGCAGACGGCACAGCGCGGGGTTTTTGGGGATGATGAAGCTCCGGGGCTTACCTACGACCTCATCGTGTACACAAGCGGGGCAGGGCCGGGCGACCGGCTCCCGGGGCGCCGGATGCGCGCTGCGGATGGCATCTACGCGCTGCGGCTCACACACGCTGAGCTGCTCGGGCTTGTGGCTTCAGGCGGCTTCAGCTGGATTGAGCCTGCCGCGATGCACGAGCCAACCGGCAACCGCGCCCGTGCTGAAAGCGGCGCCGACGCCCTGCATCAGGGCCTGTGGAACCAAACCGCCCTCTCCGGCGCCGGGGTGATGGCGGCAATCTTCGATACCGGCATCGACATCACCCATCCCGCATTCCGTCACCCGGCCGATTCCCTGCGCTCGCGCATCAAATATGTGTGGGATCAGACCCTCGTGCCGCAGGCCGGCGAGCAATCGCCGCCCCCGCCCTTCGATTACGGCGTGCTCTTCAGCCGTGCTGATATCGAAGCTGCCCTCGCTGCCGGTGAAAACATCCGCTCACGGGATACGAACGGGCACGGCTCGCATGTGGCGGGCATCATGGCAGGCGGCGGACCCGACCTGCCGGGTATCGCGCCGGAGGCCGACCTTGTGATCATCAAAGGCGGAAATCAGACCTTCACCGGAGTCAATATCATCAATGCCGTGCAGTTTTCGGCAAGTCTGAGCGAGACCTACAGCCGGCCGATCGTCGCTAATTTCAGCATCGGAGGCCTGTTCCATGCCCGGGACGGCACCGAGGCTACCGAGCGCGCCATGGATGAGGTCACCCAAAACCCCGGCGTGATGATGGTAACTGCGGCCGGAAACAACGGTGCCGAGCTGCGCTACTTCGGCGGGCAGGCGGGCACCGACGACATCATCCTGAATATCCCCGCGTACACGCCGCGCCCCGGGCCGTTCAACGACCGCCTGCTGCTCGATATCTGGCTCGATACCGACGCCCCGGCTACGCTGCGGGTAACAACCCCCGCCGGCATCGTTTACGAATGGGAGCCCGGCAGCTTCGGACTTGCCCCTTCAACCGAAGAAGGTTTTATTGAGGGCGAGAATTACATCCATCAGCCCAACGGTCACCGGCGCATGATTTTTTATGTGGGGGATGATGAGCTCCAGTATCCGCCCGCAGCCGGCGTCTGGCGCATCAGCATTGAAGGCTACGACGGGCCGTTTAAATCATGGATGGTGTTTAACCGGGTGGGCAATGAAACGATTTCGCAGCAGGGGGCGAGTACCGATTTTACGATAACGACGCCGGGCACAGGCCGGTCGGTACTCACAACCGGCGGCTATGTGATGCAGAACAACTGGCTCACCCAAAGCGGACTGGTTTTCCAGCGGGAGTCGAATCCGGTGGGCAGCCTGGCCTTTTTTACGGGCGTGGGCCCGACCCGCGACGGGCGGATGAAGCCCGAGCTTGCGGCTTCCGGGCGATTTGTGGCCGCGGCGCGCTCCCGCGACAGCAGTTATTCGGGCAACGCGACCCAGCCCGGGGGCGATTACGTGTGGCTGGCGGGCACGAGTATGGCGGCACCGGTTGCGGCGGGGGCCGCGGTGCTGATGCTTCAGGCTTTCCCCGATGCCACGCAGGCGACCATCAAGCAAGCGCTGGTGAACGGTGCCCGGACGGATGCATTCACCGGCCCTGTGCCGCACCCGCGCTGGGGCATGGGCAAGCTTGATGTCGTAAGCGCCCTGGCTGCCATGCCCGACGGCAACGCGCTCGAAGAGCTCACGACCCTGCACCTGTGGCATCACGGCACGCTGAATCAGTCCGGCACGGCTTCTCTTCTGCTGGATTCCGGCAACGGGTTTGTTTACCGGCTGCCTCGTATGGCGGGGCTGCTGCACCGGGCTACGATTCATACCGGGGTGCTCAGCTTCCCGCAGGGCAGCGATCCGGCGCTGATTGCTGAGCTGGTGGAGCTGTCATCTGACGGCAGCCGCGTTGTGCGCACCCTTGGCAATGCTGTCCGTGTGCCGTTGGCGGACATCCGCAGTTTCAACGAAGTGCCGCTGGATCTCAGAAACATCGGCATTTTCCTGAACCCCGGCCTTGAAGCAGGCATTCGCATCACCCTTGATACGGACCGGCTGCCGGCTTCCCTGCTCACCGCCGAGCTGCTCAGCCGGAGCTTCGAAAGCGCGGGGCAGCCGCCGACCTACCGGTACTCGCAGAGCGACGGCGGCCTCACGCCCTGGACTTCCGGACAGATGCTGTTTATGGATGTCGCTGCGACCCGCTTCCCCGACGCCGCAACACAGCCGCCGCCGGGCTATCAGCTGCCTTTCCGCATCGTGCTGGGTAACAACTACCCGAACCCCTTCAACCCGCAGACCGTCATCCCCTATGAAATTGACACGCAAACGCGGGTGCGGCTCACGGTTTATGATGTAACCGGGCGCCGTGTAGCCCTGCTGGTTGACGCTGAACAAAGTGCGGGGCGGCATGAAGCGGTGTTTAGCGGAGCAGGACTTGCATCCGGGGTTTACCTCGTTCGCCTGAGCGCTGCAGGCCGGGTGTTGACCGGAAAAATGCTGCTGCTGAAATAGGAGCTGATTTATCAGCCTCAGGTTTGAAATTGCCTGTATAATTCGGCATTTTAGCCTACTTGTAAAAACACAAACCCTCAACCAATTGAAATAATGAGTTTTATGAAAAGTTCAAACGTCTTAACTGCACTACTTTTGGTGGTATTTATGGTGGCGGCCTGCGGGTCGCCCGAACAGGCCGATTACGACACAACCCCTGAAATGAGTGCACATGATGCTTTTTTTGCGAACCTGCAGGACCTCTGCGGAGAAACCTTTACCGGGCAGTCCACCTATCCGGATAATGAGGACCATGCCCTTGTAGGCACCGTGCTCGTGACCAATGTTTCGGAATGCAACGATCAGTTTGTGCGCATCGAGCTGCTGCGTAATGGTGGCGACTACTGGCATGGTGCCTGGGTTGTTGAGCGCCGCGAAGAAGGCCTGCATCTGTTTCACGATCACCTCGGTGAAGTGCGCACAATGGAAGAGCTCGTGGCAAACGGCGATTCCCACGGCTACGGCGGTTTTGCAAGCGATGCCGGCTCAGCCATTCAGCAGTTTTTTCATGCCGATGACGTAACGGCCGACATGCTGCCTGAAGCCTCAACCAATGTGTGGATGATGGAGCTCGATCTGGAAAATGACCGCTTCATCTATTATCTCGAGCGCCACGAAGCGCCGCGTTTCCGCGCTGAGCTTTTCCGGCTTACCGAAGAAGTTTAAACGACAACAGCTGCCTCAGCTGTGATCAGAAGCCTGCCGGCCGTTTTGCAGATGTGATTTTAGGAAATCAGCTCTGCAGTTCGGTTTTGCAGGCTTTTTTATGTTGAAGTGTTGAATTGCAGACCAAAGTTGTATTAAGGGCTACCCACACAAATTGAGGAGTATTTGAGAGATTAAGTGAGATTTAACGGGTAATTCATTATAATCGGAACCATAACCAAACAATATTGCAGACAGAATACAGACGCCAATGTATCTAACTGACGATACCCAACATAACTGTTTAGACTGCGTCACCTTTAAAAGCCTGGTTCGCAAAACGCTGTTTTTTAAGGATATTTCGAATCAGATCATCGAAAAGAAACCGCTGCCTGAACTTCTGAGAAGCATCATTGATACCAGCAAAAAACTACTCGATTCAGAGGCTTCCTCCCTGCTTCTTTTTGACGATGAGACCTGCAAACTGACTTTCTATGTAGCCGAAGGGGAGAAGGGCACCCTCATCAAATCGAGGCAAGTGCGGATGGGTGAAGGCATAGCGGGATGGGTTGCGGCCCATAAGAAAACAGTGCGCATCGATGACTGCTACGCCGATGCGCGTTTCAATTCCGCATTTGATCAGAGCACCGGTTTTGTGACGCGCAACATGCTGTGTGCGCCCATGGTGCGGAAGGGCGAACTGATCGGGGTTATTCAGGTGATGAACAAATCGAACGACGGCAGCTTCGATACGCAGGATGAGCTTTTCTTCTCAGCCCTTGCGGGGCAGTGCGCCATCGCCATTGAAAACTACCGGCTGGGTCAGTTCGAGGTCGAGGCTGAGCAGATGCACACCGAGCTGGAAACGGCCCGCTCTATACAGCGGAAGATTTTGCCCGGCACCCTGCCGGAGCTGCGCGGCTTTACCGTGAAAACGCTGCTTCGGCCCGCCAAACACCTGGGCGGCGACTACTACAACCTGATCCGCATCAGCGATACGCAGGCCCTGTTTTTTATTACCGACGTAACCGGCAAGAGCATCTCCGCCGCGCTCATTGTTTCCTCGGTGTACTCGTTCACGCACAGCTACCTCATCATTCACAAAAAAACCTTCAGCCTGAAGCATTTTGTGGAGTCGCTGAACGCCTTCCTGATTGAATCCACAACGCCGGATAAATTTGTGACGGGCTGGTTTTGTCTTTTGGATGAAGAAAAACAAAGCCTGATCAGCATCTCTGCCGGACACGATCCGGTTTTTTTATTCCGGAAGGATACGGAGCCCAAACCCGCGTTCACGCTCGAAAAAGGCGGCCTGATGCTTGGGGTGATGGCGCTTCCGTACGAATCAGAGGAAGTGAGCCTGCAGCCGGGTGATGTGATTGTGGCTTTCACCGACGGCATCACAGAAGCGATGAACCCCGAAATGGAAGAATACACTGCCGAGCGGATGCTGCTGCGCCTCACCGGAGGCTTCACCGCAGGCGGCGGGGCCGGGCAAATGCTGAGCGACTTACTGACCGACGTTGACCTGCACCGCGGGCAGGCCGACCAGAGCGATGATATCACCTTGGGTTTACTTGAGGTGCATTGAGGCCTGTTTCAGATCGGGGGGAAACAGCCCCGGTTTTATTCAGAAGCGGGTAATCAGCTGTTCAGCTCTACCGTCTGCCCCTCGCGGGCGAAGAGTGCGACCGGCGGGCGGCGGGTCATCATGCTGAGGGCCTGCTGCCGCTGATCAAGATCGGCATCGGTCGATTCAGGCGCGTGATGCGTGAGGTAGAGCTGATTTACACCGGCTTCATAGGCAAGTTCGGCTATATCTTCCCAGGCAGAGTGCCCCCAGCCGCGTTTTTTCTCATAACTGAGCCGCGACTCATGGCTGTCGTGAATCACGAGATCACATCCCTCAAAAAAATCAAACATGCTGCTGCGCATGGCCTTATCGTCCGGAATGAACTCATTGTCCGGGCAGTACACGATGTCGGTATCTCCAATCCTTATTTTGTACATGAAAGTGTTGCCGGGGTGGTTCGCTTTCAGCGAAGTGACGCTGTAACCTTCCGGATACGCTGTCGTGCCCGGCTGCTGGGTTTCATAGCTGATTTTTGCGTTGAAGGCATCCGTACTGACGGGAAAAAAGGCGGGGGCCATCAGCATTTTGAGAACCTGCTCACAGTTTTGGCCGGCCTGTTCCGGCATGTGGATGCTGAACTGATGCTGCGGCTGATACAGCGGTTTGAAAAACGGAATGCCCTGAATATGGTCGCTGTGGGCATGGGTGATGAGGATGCGGCCTTCAATGGCTTCAGAGCGGGAAACCAGCCGGTTGCCGGCTTCAACGATACCGGTGCCGGCATCCAAAAAAAGATGGTGCGGAGAATTACCGAAGCTAATCAGCACACCTGATGTGTTTCCGCCGTAGGCCAGCGTTTGCCGGCCGGGAGTGGGAACAGACCCCCTCACGCCCAGAAATTCGATTCGGATCATGCGCTGCCGGTGCTCCTTGATAGGGTTCTGTGTTTCATTTATTTGGATTTCAGGTTAAAAACGCCGTCCCAGTCGCTGCCCGGCGGCTCTTTTTGGAGTTGCGCGCAGCGGCGGAGCATCAGCGCCGAGGGATTCAGTTCCGGGCTTTTTTCCAGCTCAAGCGCCTGCTCAAAACAGCTCACGGCCGTTTCCCAACTTTGTTGCAGATAAGCTTCAAAGCCTTTTTCATAGGCTTCGATGCAGCTTAGCTGCTGTTTGGTGACCTTAGCGCGAAGCCCGGCAAGTTCGTAAAGCTCCACTGCGGTGCTTCGGCCCACTACGGTCACGCGGTCGAGCCGGCGGAATACGCAGTCCTCACCTGCCTTGATGGCGGCGTCGCGGGTGCTCTCGGAAACCAGCGCGCTGATGCCGTACTGCTTGGCGGCGCTCTCACAGCGGGCAGCAAGGTTCACGGTGTCGCCCATCATGGTGTAGTTGAAGCGTTTGGAAGAGCCCATGTTACCGGTTACCGCCATGCCCGAATTGATGCCGATGCGGGTGCGCAGTTTCAGGATTTCCGGCGGCCAGCCCTGCTTGGTTTCCTGCCACTTTAGCCGGAGGTCCGATTCGGCCTGCATCATACGGCAGGCCGCGATGCAGGAGCGCAGCGCGTGATCATCTACCTTGAGCGGTGCGCCGAAAAAGGCCACAATGGCATCCCCGATATACTTATCGAGCGTGCCGCGCTCTTCGGTGATGATGGAGGTCATGGCGTCCAGGTATTCGTTCATCAGCTCAACGAGCTGAGGCGCCGAGAGTTTTTCCGAAATCCGGGAGAAGGCTTCAATATCGCTGAAGAAAGCCGAAATCTCATTCTCCGAACCACCCAGCTGCGGGTCGCGCCCGGTCTCGATGAGCTCATCCACAATCTGAGGCGAAACGTAGGAGGAAAACGCCAGCTTGAGCTGCCGCTTTTCGCGGCCTTCGGTCGCGTTGCGGTACACCAGCGAAAGGGTGAAAGAGCTGATGGTGAGGGTCACAACGGTTGAAAGGGGCAGCAGGATTTTTAGCTCAGGCACAATCATCAGCACATAGCCAAAAAACTGAAGCACAATGAGCAGGAATACTGCGATGAGCGCCTGCCATTGGGGCAGAAACAGAAACAGGGCTGTGCTAAAGAGGACAAAGCCGGCGAGCAGCCACATGAGTCCGGTATCGTCTATACGCCGTAGCCAGCTTTCGTTGAGCAGGTTGTACAGGGCCGTTGCGTGCACCTCAACCCCGGGCATTACCTGATTGACGGGTGTGTTTTTGAGGTCTTCGAGGCCGGCGGCGCTGCTGCCTATAAATACAATTTTGTCGTTGAAGAACTCTTTGGGTACCTGTCCGCTCCACACATTGTAAAATGAGATGTAGCGGAAATCTTCTCCGGAACCCAGCCAGTTTATACTGAATTCGGCACGTGGGTTTACCGGGATTCTTATATCCGGCCCGAGGTAAATACCTGTGTTTGATGTACGGACATCTTCGTCATTTAGCCCCAGAAAATTGAGTGCTGCAGGCAGTATGAAAGACGGGATAAGGCGGATATGATCACTGGTACTTTCACTCGTAAGAAACGGACTTTGCTGTAGCAGGGTGTACGAACGTACCGTGCCGTCAGGGTCGGGGTTCACTTTCAGCAGTCCCATTGCCCGGGCATTTTCAGCAAAGGCGAGGGATGGCAGCACGGGTACGCTGCGCTGATAGTAGCCGAAGGCAGACCGGCGGTTTCCACTGATACGGGGCAGCAGCTGCTCGGCGCGAAGTGCATATTCCCGCTCGTCATCCGTGAAGTCGGCAGATTTATCGAACATGCCGAGGATCACGTTTCCGGCCTGCTGAATGGCTTCGGCCAGGATGTGATCGGTGCTCATGGCGCTCACGATATCGGCGGCCTGCCCGAAGCCGCGGTCGGTGAGCAGCTGCACGTATGCGCCCGGCAGGGTGTCGGCTTCGGTGTAGAGGGCGTCAATCAGCATCACTTTGGGGGTCCCGGCGCTGATGTTCCGGATCACCTGTGCATCATACATGCGCGGCCACAGCTGCACGCGGCCCAGCTGAGATATGGAATAGTCGTCGATGTCGATAATTACGAAATCCCGTGTTGAAACGCGTTTGTCCTGCCCGGTAAAGGTGCGGATTTGCAGGGCCAGGTCATCAACGGCCAGGTCAATGGCGGTAAGCGGGGAGCGGGTGAGGTTGTGGTTCACCCATGAAAAAGCCTGTGTGATAAACAGCGACAGAATGCAGATCATCACGAAACTGAGCAGTTTCCAGCCAGGTTTTCCTGTTGGCAGACGAAAATTGACCCCTGATATCATTACAGAAGGCTCACAGTTGCTGCAGCACTTCGCGGGCTTCAGCTGAGATAGCTTCCCCCGGGAACAGTGTTACGATGCGGTTGAAGGTTTCCCGTGCCTGAGGGATGTTGTTGAGTTCAATAAAACAGTGCCCCATCATGAACAGGGCTTCCCGCATAAAAGGGCTGCGCGGCTGCTGTTCGGTAAACAGGCTTAGCTTTGCAAGCGCCTGCCGGTATTCACCGCTGTCGTAGAGTTCAAAAATATCGGCGATGTCAACCTGAGGGTCTTCATACCAGTAGAGTTCGCCAGGGCTGGGCTTTCGTTCAACTTCTGCCCGGTCGCGACGAATACCTCCCTCGGCTTGTCGCGAATCAGCTATTTCCCCCCTGAACATAGACCTGAATCGGCTGAAGACTCCTTCAGTTTGCCGTGAGGATGATTGCTGAAAAGCCACATAAAGGGCTTCGAGGCTGTGCATTTCATTGCTTCCGATAACGGTGGTGTCGCCGGTTCGCCATTCGATTTCAGCCTGTGATGCAGGGCCGGTTTGTATCCGGCGGCTTGCTGTTAGCGGCAGGTTGATGGTGGCAGGCCGCCATTCATCATCCACAAAAATCATCACCCTACCCTGAAAAAAACTGAGGGTGCCGATTACTTCAGTTTGTACCTGCGTGCCTCCGGGGGGCGGTTGCTGTGCTTTTGCCGGACAGCTGACAGCCAGCATTATGCTGCATGTGACCCAAAAGAGCTGATTGAGGTTCAGTGTTGTTTTCATCAGAATAGCTCGTTAAAAATGAAGTCGTAACGGGTGCGTACATCTTGATCGATACGCAGGGCCTGCCGCATGGCGTCGCGTGAGGGCTCGGTCTGACCCGCCTGTAACAAGGCCCGTGCCAGGTTTACATAAACGTTGGCGTTGTTGCTGTTTGCTTCAGCGCTTTTGCGGTAATGTTCCGCTGCTTTAATGAAGTTGCGCGCTTCGAAGTACAGATTACCCAGGTTATTGTTGATTTGGGGGCTTGCCGGAAAAATTTCAAGTCCGCGCTCAAAAACTTCCCGGGCTTTTTCAGTATCGCCGGTTTTGGCCAGCAGCACCCCCAGCTGATTTACCAAAAACAGGTTTTCAGGTTCTGCAATCAGGCGCTGTTCAATGCTTTGAATCATTCCGGCATTGAAATTATTGAATACCTGTTGCAGGGTGAAGTTGTAGTCGGCAATAAGGTTATCGCTAAAAACCAGCGGTGACCTGAAGTCAGCCGGTACAAATTCGGATGGTGCATATACCCGGTGTGCCTGATCAATCGGTACGATTTGCGGCATGTTGCCTGCTTCGCGCTCTTGTTGCCACCTTAGGGCGGCGTTTTCCCATGCCTGCATGAAACTGCCGCGCCCAAGCAGGGTTGTTTCGATAGGAAGGAAGAGTCTGTTTTCGTATGTGATGAAGCGGTTTGCATCAAGGCCCATAAAGTTTAGGTCGTCGGGTGTGAGGCCGGTATCGAATGCCATAAACACGTGCCCGGGCACATCAATATAAGCCGTTCGTATGCCCTGCGCTTCAAACAGGCTGCAAAACAGTACCACGAAATCGTCGCATTCACCACTGCGGAGTGTTAGGGTTTCGGCCGGAAACTGAATATCATCAAGTACACCGCTTGTTAAAATGGTTTCGATGTTCGGGTCGCGCTGATACACGAAGCCGCTGTTATTGAGGGTGCTGTAGAGCCGGGCTCCGATTGCAATGGCTTCCGGCAAATTACGGTCAGAAAAAGGCTCGAGATTAGAGTTTATTTCTGATACAAACTGCCTGATGGTTTCACTGCCGGGCGAGATGAAAGCTGCCAGGCTGCGCTTGTCGCGCCAGCTGATGGCACTGCGGCGATGTATGGTAACATTTGCGTTGCTCACATCGGTTAGGGCTTCGCCACGGTGGTTGTAAATCAGGTTGAGGGTGAGCTGCGCGTTGGTGTCGGAATCGTTGCTCATGATGTCGCTCGTGAAAGCCATGAACAGCGGAACGGTGGTATTGCTTCGGGGCGACATCACCGGCAGGTCGATGAAGTAGCTTTCGGCAGCAAAGCGGCTGAAGGAAACCTCAAGCCGGGCATTGGTAATTACCGATGCCGTATTGTTTTCAATTACAAGCTGCCCAATCGACTGTGCCTCGGTGTAATTTCTGTAAACAGACGGGAAAACAGGGTTTACCTGCACACTCAGGATGCGTGCCGGCGGCTGATTGGTTGCATATTCATCGCTGTTTTGCCGGGCCTGATTGAAGGCGTTGCGGTAGGTTTCATTTTGGGAATCAATGGAAAGGGCACGCGAAAACGCATTTTCTGCCTGATACACGAGTCCGGTATTGACATACACATTACCCAGCTCGAACCAGTATTTCGCGTTCGAAGGGGTTAGTTCAACCAGGCTTCGCAGGGCCTGAGTAGCGGTGTCGTAGTTGCGGATGCGGGTTGCAGCAAGGCCCTGCTCAAACAGATAGGTTTCGAGCTCGGCTCTGATTTCCGTCTGTGCGGGCTGCGGCAGCTGACGCTGACGTGCCGCTGCCAGGCGGGCCTGTGTTTCGGCTACGCTGAGTTCAAAATACCCCAGGGCTTCGGTGTATTTGCCATCCATATAAAAAGCCCGTGCAAGTTCACCGTAAAACCAGTTAACAGCAGGGTTAATCCGGATGGCTTGCTCCAGCTGGAAAGAAGCTTCAGCGTAGTTACCCAGGGCAAGCTCCGTACGCCCGAGTAATCCCTGATAGATGGCTTCATCGGGGTTACGCAGCAGCAACTCCCGGTAGATTCCCTGTGCTTCTGCATAGCGCTGATCACTATAGAATGCATTTGCGAGCATCAGCTGTACCTGCGCGTTATTCTGATCAAGCTGAAGCAGTTCGGTGAAGTTGAAAACGGCGCGGTTATACTCGCCGGCTGCTATCATAGCAGCGCCGCCATGATAGCGGTAGTCCCGCTCAAAGCGCCGGTCGAGGCCGGGAATCTGATCGGTGAGTTCCTGTTCAGTAATTTCAATTGCCTGCTCATACCGCCCCTGATTGTTCAGGATTCTGATCTGAAGAATGCGGCTTTCGTTGTATAAGTCATTCACGAGCCGGATTTTATCGAGTGCTTCATCTATCGCGGCCTGTGCGCGGTTCAGGCGAAGGCTTGTGAGATGATATGGCGCGTTGGTTCGCTCAAGCAGCTCATAATAGGCCAGCTGAGCAGCGGCCATCCCGGTTAGCGCCCATTCGGGCCGTTCGGCCCAGTCGAGCATGCGGTTATATAAATCGATGCTCTGCAGGATTCGCTGCTCAACGCCGGTGCGGGCCATATTACCGGCAACCTGACCGATGGTGCGGCTTACTTCATCTACTACAGAAGGGCTTGTGATGCCCGTGAGGTTGTCGGTGCTTTCAATCAGCACGTCGTATGCCCCCCGGCGGCCGAGCGTGTTATACAGGGTGATGAGCACTTCGCTGATGTTCCGGGTTAGGGGGTCGCGATCATCAAGCAGGGCCGCAGCATTGCGCAGTATCAGGGTTGTGAGGTAAGCTTCACCACGGTTGGTTAGGGTTTGCCCCCAGCGGATGTATTCACGGGCAATGTGATTAACCAGCTCCGGCTGCGGGTTGAGGTAGTAAGCCGGAGCACGGGAGTACTGCTCAAGGGCATGCACAAAAAGCTCCTGCGAAGCAAGGTACCGGCCATACCCGATGTAATCGCTGAAGGGTTCACTTGGCTCGCTCAGGTTTCCGGCGCTTGCCCCCAGAATACGGTAATTCAGCAGCTGATTGCGCTGCCCGTCGTACCGTACCTGTATGGTTTGGTTATCAGAACTGATGATTTCAATAGCTCCGGTTTCCGGGTTTTCAACGGCAAGACTGAAGCTGCTCGTTACCCCATCAAAACCTGCTTTTGGGCTTATGTGCAGGAAGCCTTCTCCATCAACCGAAAAAGCAAACAGCTCAAGGTCCGGTTTGGGCGGTCGTATCGTAATACCAATTGATTTAATCTGCCTGCCCCGGTCGTTGCTGATATGTGCCGTAAGCTGATAGGGGTTGAGCGCCACGCTTCCGGTACGGCTGAAAGAAAGCTCGTCGCTGCCTTCCCTGCCAAACTTAAACAACAGTTTGGGCGCATTAATTACCTGTATGCTCGGTTCCCATTCGAACAGATAGTATTGGAGGGTCTCACTGTTAAAAAGGTGAAGCTGATCAGACTGATCTATATCAAACCATACAATACCGGCATTACCCCTTGCAGGGTTGTAGCCCTTTACAGTGAGCGGCTGCGGATCGGTGAGCATACCGGCGGCATTAAGTCGGTAAATTTCATTGTCGCTGCTGTCGAGCAGGTAAATGTTATCTCTGCTGTCTGTACGAATGAAAGAAATGGAGCGGTAATTGAACTGCCGCAGTGAAATGGTATCGCCAAGGTACTCGCCGTTTCGGGCCCAGCTGTGCAGCCGGTCGTGTGAAGCATCCGCAACGATGATGGTGCCATCGCTTTTTACAGCAAGTGCTTCGGGACTTTGAAGAGGGTTTGGAATATCCCTGCCAAGGCTAAGCTCGAGCACACCCTGACTGTTGAAAACATTAATTTCGTTAGATCGCCGGTGTTGATCGAGCACATAAACCCGGCTTTGGCTGTCGGTAGCAAGCCTGTGTGCCCGCTGTGCCGGCAGCCGGAAAAGCTGCTCGCCGGAATCGAGATCAAGTGCTACAACAATACTCTGATCGCCGTCAGGGATAAAATACATCACCCCGTTAGGAGCAAATACAGCGTCATGGAAGCGAGGGAGGGAGGTAGAAACCAGTTCAAGCTGAATTTTTTCGGTCCGGGAGAAATCGGCAGCCGGAAATGCATAAACGTATTCCTGTATGTTTGATGCCCCGCTATCTATAACCAAAAGACTGTTCGGGTTAACACCTGTTGTGCGCAGCAGAGAGGGATCCCGGAATATGCCCGGTGAGCTTGCCCGCGCGCTTCGGCCTGTACGCTGCAGAAACTCTCCGTCTGAATTGAAAGTGCTGAATGTGCCCGAATCTTTATCGAGAATACTGAAGTGTCCGTTACGAAATACGGTGAGTGAACCGGCATTCTGAAGCTGACTGCCGGCACTTCCCAACTCGTTGAAGCTTCGCAGGTGCTGACCGGAATCCGAGAAGATGTGGAGCCTCGCCGGGTTGCTCTCAAGTACGTACAGCTGATTTGCACCATTTATTCCCAATCCGGCAACATTTTCAAAAAGCCTTGGCTGACCTCTTTCCGGGCCGCCGATCCAGTTAATAAAACGCCCTTTATAATCGAAAATATCAACCCTGCCGGCGCGTTCGTCGAGCACATAAAGGTAGTTATCGGCGTCAACTGCGATATCTGAAATACGGCTGAACTGACCCGGCATCCTGCCCGATTCGCCGGCTTTATGAATGTACTGCAGGTTTTCGAGCACATAAATTTCGTTGTTTCGGTCGTCTGCGATGTAAAGCCGGTTATCCGGACCGGCTTCAATCCGTACCGGGCCTCGCAGCTGCACGGTGCCGGCCGGCCCTACAAAAGCATTAACAACTTCAATCAGCTCACCGGCAGAATTGAGCATAATTACGGTTCCGTTGCGGCTGTCAAGCAGGTAGTAATTGCCTGCAGCATCCCTTACAGCATCGGAAAGGTTTCGGATAGAAGCCTCACTTGCGTCGGCAGGGTTTGGCAGGGTTTGGACATACTGCTGTGCCGCTGCAACGGGGCACAGTACAGCTATGGCTGTTAAGGTGATAAGTAAGCGCAGGTTTTTCATACGGCTCATTAATTATTTCGTGCTTGGTATCAGCCGGTTCGGATGAAAGCTAATGCTAACGACTGCAATGTTTAATACCCTTTAACTGATCGGGATGAAATGCGGGATGGCTTCCAAAAGCCATCCCGATAAGTAACTGAAGTATCTCAGTTTATGAAAGTGAAGGTCTTATGATTTTTGACCCGCTGAAACGGATCAAAATTTGATTCCGACAAAAAACATCAAAGAACTGTGTGATGAATCGAATACATCGCTGTCGTTAAGCATGGAGAAAAAGTCATCAAATCCATCCTGAATTGACCACCCTTTGATCTGACGGAATCCGGTAACAATAGAGGTTTGGCCGAGAATGCGAAGGATGTGTACAGAACCATTTATTTCATCATGGCGCGCACCGCCGTAAAACATGTCTCCGTCGGTGTACTGTACATTTGCACCAAGGCCCCTGCTAAAATGAAGGTCAAACAGCAGGCGGTCCTGAAGCAGCGGGAAGAAGCGGTCGGTGCGGTAATTTACACCCAGCCCGATGTTAAACGAGCTTTCAAGTTTATTGAGAGGACGGAAATTATCCTGAAAATTAAGGTTAAATACCTCGCGCAGGGCATCGTCAGCATCATAATAAATATTGAAGAAGTTGATGTGCACCCGAATTGGCAGGTATAGGTTTAAATCCTGCGAAAGTATATTTTGCCAAAGCTGACTGTTACCGCCGAGACTTGCTTTGATGTTCAGAAAGCGTACATCGGCTTCATTTGCAGGGCCTTCAGAACCAAGAAGGGCGTCAGCAAGTGAGGAGGAGAAAAATGTTTCGGTGCTTGTGCCATATCCGATGCTGATACCGGAGAATTTGCCGCTGCCGATAAAGGCATTGTAAACATCACCGTTAAACTGATAGGTGAAGCTGTTTTCACCCCCAACCGTAAGCAAAGCATGGTCGCGGAATGTGAAGTCCATGCCGCTCAGGCCCAACATAAAGCGCCCCTCCGAAAGCAGTTCATCATTATTATTCAGGATTGGCTGCGCCATAAGTGGCTGAAGCGAAGGGCTAAATACCAATAAAAGCACGAGGTACAGCAAAGCAGTGAATTTTACAGTGATAGACATGGCAGGTATGTTTTTGATTTTTAGTGAAGGTGTTTTTAGCACAGGCTCGCCCTGAAACTTTTTAGCTGATGTAAAGGAAAAAAATATGTTTTCCATAATCAAAGTCTTGTTGTTTGGTATAATAGGATAGTATGTAAAATAAAGGGTTAATTCAATATAAATTAGGGCCTGTATGTGGAAAAACCGGTTCGATGCCGTTCTGATTGCACCATAGGGATTTTACAGAAAACAAACGGTAAAAGCGTAAGCCTTACAAACGAATTATGCGGTAAAGCAACAGCCGTTGATGTATTGTTGTGGCGCTAACCTTAATAATAACAATTACAGGTATCGAAAAAAGTACACCCCAAAACCCAAACATAACCCCTCCGGCTACAACTACAAAAAATACAAGTATTGGGTGAAGGTCTGTGGCACCGCCTAATATCATTGGTTTAAGCAGGGTGTTATCAGCAACCTGAATAAGAATTGCCGTAAGTGCAGCAAAGTAAACCAGGTTGCCTGTGTGTATGAACGGCAGCACGCTGCTGATTTCATCGATGATGAGCGAGTATGCAATTACGAGAATGATGCCAACTGTTGGCCCGATAAAAGGAATAATGTTCGCTACAGCTGCTACAACCCCGATCAGCACAGATACGGTAAAGTTGAAGCCGATTAACGGCAGAAACACAAGGAAACATGTAAAAACGGCAAGGCTTTCAATTACCGTACCCCGGAGGTAGGAGCCTATGGCTTTATCTACGTTGTGAAATGAGGTAAGTGCTGTTTCAAAGAAAATGTTGGGAACAAGTGAAATGAGTTTACGCCTGAACTTGCCTTCATCAAGCAGTAAAAAGAAGAAAATGACCGGCATGATCAGCCAGGTTGAAAAAAAGCCGAAAATGAGCAGAATAGTAGAGCCTCCTGTCTGATCCGGTCCTGTTTCTTCGCGGCTGTTAATGCTGCGCTGCCCGATGAGGATGGCTTCGGTGAGCAGCCCGCCGCTTGTGTAAAACAGCAGGTCCTGATTCTGAAAGTGATAGCCCAGCATACGGGCATAGCGCGGGTGCTGATGCTGCAGGCTGTCCATGCGGGCTTCGAAAACCATCTGTTCCTCCGGGGCGAGGGCAAGAAAGAGGTTGATGTTATCTACAAGAGGATGCGTTTCCTGCATCAGGAACCGCAGCCCGAAGGCGAGGGTCGTGTTCTGCTGTGAAGTTTCTATCAGTCCCTGATACCGCTCATTGAGCTGATACATGGCAACCGTGCGGAGTTCGTATTGTTCGTTACGGTCCGGAATTTGATTTTTTACAAAAACGAAGGCGTAAAAAAGCAGGGTGATAAAAAAGGTGACAAACAGCAGCACGCTGAGCAGTTTCGGAAAGCCGCGCCTGATGAGCCAGGCAACTACCGGCTGACTGATGTAGGCAAGCAGCGCGCCGAAAATAACGGGCAGCAGCAGCGGCCTGATGGCCCAAAGCACATAGCCGGTAGTCACAATCAGCAGTAAACTGCTCACGGCTACATAAACGCGGGTACGCCGTTTGATCTCCTGTTCGCTTTGCGGGTTCTCCATTATGCCGGCCTTGTTTCGGGCTGTTTGGCAGCCTGTTTCTGAAGCATGGCGTTGGTAGCCTTGAGCCGGTTGCCTATCACAATGGCAAGCCTGCGGTAAATTTTTGCCGCAATAACGGGCTCGCTCAGCATGAAAGCATCAAAATCCCCTTTGAAAATTGCCATTGTTGTGGCATGCTCTGCGGTGAGGGCACTTGCCGAGCGCGGTGTTTCATCTAAAATGGCCAGTTCGCCAATCACCTCGCCGGGGTTTACTTCTGCCAGCAGTATGGGCGGCTCACCTGGCGTTACGATGCGCACAAGCCCGCTGCGGATTACATAAAATGCCGCTCCGGGCTGCCCCTTGTGAAATATGTACTCCCCGGCCTGATATTCCCGCACGTGCATCAGCCGCTCAACTTTCAGTCTTTCCCTTCGTGTGAGATCCGTGAAGAGCTGTACGTTTTTTATGAAGTCTTCCTCCTGAGAAGTTTTTGATGAAATGAGTTTGCCTAAATCAGACCAGAAGGGTTTCATAAATCAGAAAGAAACGGGTATAAGGGTGAAGTCGCTGCTCGGGTAGATGGTATGCATTGCAGAAAATACCTTAGCGTGATCAAAATACAATCTTAACAGGATATTTGTACATAATAGCCAAAAAAAAGCTCATTTTGACCCGATTATGCAGTGTCAGCTTTCTGATACTTCAGCCTTGACCCGAAACAAAAAAAGGCCATCCGGTTTACGGATAGCCTCTTTTGTTCGGTTTAGACAGCGCGGCCTTAATCCGGATGCCGGCCAATGCCCGTATCGGTAACGCGGGCGTCGCAGCTGATACCAAACGGCAGGCTGCAGTTGAACCCAAGGCTCTCCCAGGCAGTGCCTTTCAGGCTTACAAAACTGAGCTTTTCGGTATCGTACTGCATCAGGAAAGCAAAATCTGCCTCGCTTACCAGCGAATCTCTTTCGGATTCCGTAAGTCGCTCCAAGGCATTGTTGTGGATTTGCCGGTCCGTGATCAGGTGCCACTGAAACCGGGGTACGGAAACTTCCACCGAGCTGAAGCGCACCGGGCCTGCTTCAATTTCGCCCATGAAGGCAAAGCCGTGCAGTTCCGTGAGCCGCAGCTGTTCATGATCCGCGCGGGCTTCAACCCGCATGCTGAAGAGGGCCCCGTCTGAGCCCGGAGCAGGTCGCTGCGGGCTGGATTCGGTTGTTCGGTTGAGCTCGGTGAGCATCAGAATAAAAAGCAGGCCAAGCAGACCGGCAAAAAAGAGTTTGATTTTCATAGCAGTAAGGATTTGGCTGAATATTAAAGGTCGGGCTTGTGCTGCGCTGCAAGCGAGCTGAGGTCGGAGAGGCTGTAGCCGAGCTGCGTCAGCTTTTCGATGAACTGCGGGAGCTCCTGCTGCAGAAATTCACGCCGCTTCTGTTCGAGCACGATTTCATAGGCCCGGGCCGTGGTGAAATACCCGATGCCGCGCTGCTGCTCGATAATGCCCTGCTCCTGCAGCTGATGGTAGGCCCGCATGGCGGTATTCGGGTTCACTTCAACGAGGGAGGCGATTTCGCGCACCGAGGGGATGCGCTCGCCACCGCCCAGCTCCCGGCTGAGAATCCGGCTGCTGAAGTATTCGGCAATCTGCAGGTAAATGGGCTGGTTAGGGTCGAATTTCATGGGTTCAGCTGTGTTTGGGTGAAGCGGTTGTAGCCCAGCCACAGCACAAAAAGCACGACCGCGATCCGCATGGTGTACCAAAGCGCCATCACCCGCCCGCTTTCGCGGAACTCCGGCAGCATGGTGAAAAAGCTGATGAAGCTGTTTCCGGTGAGCATCCATCCACCTATAAACAAAAGAAAAACAAGCAGGGAAGATGCTACGGCTGTGTTGGCTGCCTTCAGAAAATGATGGCTTTTGAAAAAGACAGCCCCCCAGAGGAAGATGGCGTGCCAGAAAAAGTACGACTGAACCATGTTGAGATCCGGCACTGAGATGAGGGCCGGAACCACAAAGGCTGTGCCTGCTATCACATTGAGCATTAGCATGAGCAGGAACTTGAGCAGCCACAGGAACAGAAATGCCGCGAGGGTGTAAACCGGAGCGGTGAGCAGCCATGCAGCCGCGAACTTTTCGGCAGCTGAGGCCGGAAGCATGAGCAGCTGCCAGCCGCTTTCGGGCCTGTGCATGGCCTGAAACAGCCGGCTGGTGAAGTAATAGCCCGCGAGTGCGTAAAAGGAGAGGCTCAGCTGCCATCTCACAGAATCGGAGCGCACGTACATCTCCGCAGCATTTGATGAAAATGCGGTGGTGTCGCTGGCGAAAATGGCTGCGATAAGCGTAAGCAGGCTCACAATGCCGCCAAAAAGCAGGGCCGTGAACAGCCACAACCGCTTCTGATCTGTGAAGTACCAGCGGATCAGCAGCCGGATTTTCAGGAGGGAAAAGGGCGGATTGGGAGTCGTGGGTCCGGGTTGAGTGGTTGCGGCTGTGTTCATAAGGCAGTTTGGAGTGAAGGCTTCAGGTTGGGAAACAATGCGCCGGGCTTGTGAACAGCCGCGTTGAAGAACAGCTCGAGATCAAATTCGGTTTCTGACTTCACCGATGATGCAGGCACAAGTGCGCGATAGCCGCCCAGCTGTGGTTCACTGTAAACGGCCTTGTCGAGTTCCGTTGCAGCAAGCACCGTGCACTGCCAGCGCCGGCTGATGGCTTCCAGGCTGTCTTCAAGCAGAATTTTGCCCTCATGGAGCAGAATGAGCCGGTCGAGGGTCTGGCCCAGATCCCGCACCTGATGCGTGGAGATAACCACACAGCGGTTTACCGGATCGAGCCTGGAGAGCATCTTTCGAAACTGACTCTTGCCGGGGATGTCGAGCCCGTTGGTGGGTTCATCAAGCAGCAGCAGAGGTGTGTTTAGCGCGAAACCGAACGAGAGCAGTACTTTTTTTTGCTCCCCGTAGGATAGCCGGTGCAGGCAGGTGGTTTGGGAGAGTGCGAAGGCATCAAGGGCTTCGTGGAATTCTTCCTCCCGGTAAGCAGGGTAGAAGGGCGCGTAAAGGGCAGCAAAGTCACGGATTTTGGTCTCGGGCAGCGTAAATTTTTCCGGTATCAGGTAAATGCTGCCTAAAACAGAGGGGTGGCGGTCTGTTATCAGGGAATTTCCGAACAGGCAGCTTCCCTGCTGCGGAAACAGCAGCCCGCACATAAGGCGGAGCAGACTTGTTTTACCGGCACCGTTCAGGCCGAGCATACCGTAAATGCTGCCAGGCTGCAGCTTGAGATGTGTTTCGGAAAACAACTTTTTCCCGGGGTAGCTGAAACTCAGGTTTTGGATAGTTAGCATGATAGGTCTGTTTTGTTAATTTGGTGTACTAATATACTAATACACTAATATTGTAGCAACAAAAATCTCAAGACAAGTATGGTTTGGGATTTGCCGCCGGGTATCGTTTCGTTGGGTTTTCCGGCTTTTGCTTTGATAACAGCGAAATCAAGCCTTGAAATGTTGCCGTGCAAAAGGAGAAAAAAAACGAGGTTACGACCGGCTGACTTGTTTAAACAAATATATTTCAGATTATTCCTTAGGAATAAAATTTTTGGGTGCCTATTCCGTTTTGTGAGCTGTTTTACAATTCGGGCCTTCAGCTTGATGATGGTGAGTTAATCAATAAAAACAGTGGTTTAAATGCTTAGGATAATGTAAACTTAATTTTGTAAATTAAGCCGATACGGTTGCAGTCAAAAAGAACCGAGGAAAAAGTAGCCTTTCCGGCTAATTGTATTCATCCCTGATGAACTTGCATTTCATAGTTTAAAATCAACCTGCCTGGGCCCGATTGCTGTCTGTTGTAGCCTGCAGCAGATGCAAAATATTAAAAGATTTTTATTTGTTACTCTCAACAACCCTATGAAGAATATTCTAAGTATAAGGCGATTGCTTCTTGCTTTAGGCATTATAGGGATTTTAGCCCTCACGGGTATGAACCTTTACTCGATTTATGCCCTGCATATGAGTGCGGTTACAACTTCTGTGGAGAAGAACCGGGAGCAGCTTGAGGATTTATCGCAGTGGGTACGGGTTAGAATGAGGCAAAACAGTGGAAACCTCTGGACACTCGAAGCATCTGAACTGAAACGAATTGCTGAATACCCCGATCAGATTCCGGCTGCACTTATTCAGTACCTGAATCATGTAAGTAATGATCAGCTGTACGACGACATTTATTATACCCTGGACGGCGACCGCGTTTGTTCGCCGGAGAGCGGGGTGATGCGGTTCGACTCTGCAGTAGGCAGTTTCGTGCCCGCAGAGGCAGTTCCCGAGCAGGTTTGCCGTGGTATTGGCATGGTGAGTACAAGAATGAATGTGCTTGCCTCTACCTATAAATGGACCGCCTACATGATGACGGACTCATACTTTACCTTCAATTTTGTATTCTTCAATCCGGATCAGGCCGAGACGATTGCCTATTTATCGATGCCCATAAACCGCGATTATCTGATTAGCGGGGTAATAGGTCCGGAGATATTCCGTCGTTTCAGCAATTCGGAAGAGTCAGGTGTGCTTGTATATCTCGACGACTGGACCCGCGGTCAGGTATTGATTTCGAATGCGGAATCCAATCAGGATATCTCGCGCGATCATGACTTTATCTCCCGGTTCTCAGGTGTACTTGAAGACTGGAACCTGAAAATGCGTTACATCGAGACTCCTGAAGTTGCAGCATCCAAAGCATCGCTTGTTCGAAATATCGGTGTGCTTGCCGTTACGGTCTTCACGCTGATTTTCAGCCTGATTTTCCTGTATCTTGCAGCCAAGCGGGACAGGGAGCTGAGTATGAGGCAGGCTTCCTTTTTGGCGAATGTAACACACGAACTTAAAACACCACTTGCGGTAATGCAGGCTGCCGGTGAAAACCTTGCTGACGGCAGGGTTACAACACCTGAGCGCCTGCAGTCTTACGGGCAGCATATTTTTACGGAAACCATGCGCCTGCGAAAAATGATAGAAAAGCTGCTTGATGTAGCAAGGAATGAAGCAGGTCAGTTAACCCTGAAACCGGCTTTGCTTCAGCCCGAAAAACTGGTTAAGGAGCATCTGGCAGAACAACAGGGGTTCCTGAATCAGAACAATGTTCAGCTCGATCTCAGCATAGAAGATGATGTTCCCAAAATAATGGTGGATCAGAACAGCTTTGAAACAATTTTAGGCAATCTGATCGAAAACGCTGTTAAATACTCTCCTGAGGAGAAATATTTGGGAATCCGCGTTTACTCAGACACTAAAAAAGTGTTTGTTGAGGTTCAAGACCACGGAACAGGCATCCCGCCTGAATCACAAAAACTTATTTTTGATAAGTTTTACCGTGTTGAAGAAACCCTCACCGCAAGAACGAAAGGGCACGGTCTTGGCCTTTCTATTGTAAAAAACTTAACTGAAAGAAACGGGGGGGCAATCTCCCTGAACAGCACGTATGGTAAAGGCTCAACATTTACGCTGTCTTTCCCGATAGCAGCCAATATCTCATTTTCAAATCTAAACGGTCAAAAAATCAATGAAGAAGAAAGTAAACCAGAATATGTCTAAGAAAAAAATTCTTATCTGTGAGGATGAGCCAAGCCTGGTATTCACCCTGCGTGATACCCTTGAAAACGAAGGCTATGAAGTGTTCATCGTGGAAAACGGCAACGACGCTATTCAGAGAATTCCTGAATTTCAGCCGGATTTAATGCTGCTCGATATTATGCTGCCCGGCATGAGCGGTTTTGAGGTGTGCAAAAAGGTGCGGGAAATGAAATTCAACTTCCCCATTATTATGCTCACCGCCCGCGATCAGGAAATTGATAAGGTAACCGGTCTTAACATCGGCGCTGACGATTACATGACGAAGCCGTTCGGGGTGAAAGAACTTCTGGCCCGTATTCAGGCCCGCCTGCGCCGCATCAGCACGTACAGCAAGCCCGGCCCGATCGAAAGTGTTACGCTTGGTGAAGTAATCATCAACCTGAACCAAAGCAAGGTTGAACGGCCCGACGGGGAGGAAATTGACCTCACAACCCGCGAGGTTGAGCTTATCCGTTTCCTTGTTGCCAACTCTAACGAGCCCGTATCCCGCGATACGCTGCTTGAGCACGTTTGGCGCTACGAGTACAGCACTAACACCCGTACAGTTGATGTGCACATCTCAAAACTGCGCTCCAAAATTGAGTTGCAGCCCGATGATCCGCGCTATCTTGTAACCCTGCACGGGGTAGGTTACATGATGAAGATGCCATAAAACAGCATCTGATTATTAAGTTTTGACGTTTACCAAAAGCCCCGCGCTTAGCCGCCGGGGCTTTTTTCTTGGTATGCCGTTTATGCTCAGGGTTTGGTGCCGGGCTGTCTTCTGCGGTTAATTTCAAACAAAACGAGGGCGGCACTTACCGAAGCATTCAGGGATTCAACTCCGTTGTGCATGGGTACCGAAAGCAGGAAATCGCAGAGCTCGGCTGTTTTCTGACGGATGCCGCTGCCTTCACTTCCGATTACGATGCCCATAGGAGCGTTGTAGCTCTCCTCCCAGATCGTCCGGTCGGCACCTGCGCTAAGCCCTGCGAACCAGAAACCGGCATCTTTAAGGGTACCTATGGCCTGATTTAGGTTGGTAACCCGGATGATGGGAATCTTTCCGGCTGTTCCGGCTGAAGTTTTGAAAACGGTTGCATTTACTGGTGCCTGACGGTGCTTGGGCACAATTACCGCAGCTGCGCCCGCAGCTGCCGAGCTTCGCAGAATGGCGCCAAAATTGTGCGTGTCTTCAATTTCTGATAAAACCACAACAAATGGATGCGCAGACAGCTCCGCCTGCTCAAGCCAGGGTTCAAGCTCGGTGTAAGTTATACCCGAAAGCAGCGCTACAACACCCTGATCGTTCACCCGCCCTACCAGTTCGTTGAGCTTGCTGCCGGGCACATTAAGCACCGGAACCTTCCTTGCTGAGGCCGCTTCGGTGATGCGGTTTACCGGAGCGCCTCGCATATTTTGCCGCAGGTAAATTTTTTCCACACCTGTTTGAGGGTTATTAAGCGCTTCCTGTACAGGATGAATGCCGTAAATGTAGTCGTTGTTTTCTTCCATAAATTAAGATAGAATCCTTTCAGCATGATTGAGGACTGTTAAACCCTAAAATACTGAATTGAAAAGAGCCCAAAACCCTTTTATTTTGACATAAGAAAGGAATCATCCTAACTCCATAATTAAGCAGGTTTCGTTTTATGCCTGATTTTCCGCCATTAGGGAACAAACAAAGGTCGGCTTCTTACAGCAGCGCGCGCCGCAAGGCCCCCTTACGCCTGCAGCTGATTGCCAGGCATGTGCGTTCTTTAAACTTCTTTTATTTGCTCAGCGGGGTCGCGCAGGTTTTGCTGGGTGCCATCGTTACGATGGTTTCCATTCTCAACCTCGTAAGCCCGATGTGGCTGGCTGCCTTTCTGAGTCTGCTTGGTTGTGTGGTTACCATGCTGGGGGTGTATCAGGTTTACGAAGTGCTCAACAGCCGCAGGAGTGTGAGCGACCTTGCCCGGGATGCCATCGAACGCGCTATTCAGGACCGGAACTAACGAACAGTTTTGCGCAGCCGCAAAACCGGTCTTTATTTAAAATGCTACTATCACCTTAATTAAACACATGTCAGAAACTGCCGAAAAAAAAGCTTCACCCCAGGCAAACCGGGATGAACGAATCCGGATGTTTATCGAAATTCAGCTGGGCAAATCTGCAGAGGGGCTTGGTTTTGCCCGGCAGCAGCAACTGCTTCAAGGTAAGTTTAAAAAAGCGATGATTATGATGTTGCTGAATTTAGGGTTTGTTCTGTTTTTCAGCCTGAGTTTTTACTACGAAATCACGCAGCTGAGCACAACCTGGTTCAATCTGATTTTGGTCTTCTTTATCATTAATGTCATATTTTTTGCCTATCAGCACCGCAAAATAAAGGAAGCAAATGCCTGGCTTAAGGAGAAAATTGCGGAGCAATAGGGGGTAAATTCCTTATCTTCCGCCTTTTTTGCCGAACTTCATCCTTCTATTCTATTCTATCCTATCCTGATCCTCATTTCCAATGGCAACCAAATATATTATTGTAACAGGCGGGGTAACCTCTTCGCTGGGTAAGGGAATTATCTGTGCGTCGCTGGGCAAGCTGCTCGAGGCAAGGGGGCTGCGGGTTACGGTCCAAAAGCTGGACCCCTATATTAACGTTGACCCCGGAACCATGAATCCGTATGAGCATGGTGAGGTTTTTGTGACGGACGACGGAGCCGAAACCGATCTGGATCTCGGCCATTACGAGCGCTTTCTGGGCATCCGCACCTCACAGCAAAACAACGTGACTACAGGCCGCATCTATTATGATGTGATCATGAAAGAACGCAGCGGGGCGTATCTCGGCAAAACCGTACAGGTTGTGCCACACATCACCGATGAAATTAAGTCGCGGGTGCTTGCTCTCGGCGAACAGGGCAATTACGATGTGGTGATTGTTGAAGTAGGCGGCACTGTGGGCGATATCGAAGGCCTGCCTTACATTGAAGCCATGCGGCAACTCCGTTTCGATATTGGCAAGCGGAACACCCTGTCAATTCATCTCACGCTTGTGCCTTACCTGAAGGCTGCCGGAGAGCTAAAAACCAAGCCGACACAGCACTCCGTTAAGACCATCTATGAAATCGGGCTTCAGCCAGACATTTTGGTCTGTCGCGCTGAGGTGCCGCTCGATGCCGGTATTCGTGCTAAAATTGCGCAGTTTTGTAATGTAGATGTGGCTGATGTTATTGCCTCTATCGATGCCGAATCGATCTATGAAGTGCCGCTGATGATGCTGGAAGAGGGCCTCGACCGGCAGGTAATTGATAAACTTGACCTTAAATGTGCCGAAACTCCGGAGCTCGACCGCTGGAAAGCTTTTGTGAATGCGGTGAAGTATCCGCGAAAAACGGTGAATGTTGGCCTCGTCGGCAAATATGTGGAGCACCATGATGCCTACATTTCCATCGTTGAATCTCTGATCCATGCCGGTGCGGTAAATGATGCGAAAGTGAAGCTACACTGGATTCAGAGCGATGAGGTGACTCCCGAGAACGTCCATAAAAAACTCGACGGGCTGCACGCTATACTGGTCGCTCCCGGTTTTGGTCCGCGCGGAGTCGCCGGGAAACTCACGGCCGTTCAGTTTGCCCGTGAGCAGAAAGTGCCATTCTTTGGGATCTGCCTGGGCATGCAATGCGCCGTAGCTGAGTTTGCCCGTAACGTTTGTGGTATGGAAATGGCCAACAGTACCGAATTTGATGAAAAAACGCCCTGGCCGGTAATCGACATCATGGAAGACCAGCGCAACCAGCGGGAAACCGGCGGTACCATGCGTCTGGGGCTGTTCGGCTGCGCCCTCAAGGAAGGAAGTTTTGCGGCTGCCGCTTACGGTACGGAGCTGATTCAGGAGCGACACCGGCACCGCTATGAACTCAATAACAACTATCGTGAGCAGCTCGAGCAGGCCGGTATGCGCATGGCAGGTGTGAATCCCGACCGTAACCTTGTTGAAATTGTTGAGGTAGCCGATCACCCGTGGTTTGTTGGGGTGCAGTTCCACCCGGAGCTGAAAAGCAAAGTTGTTGAGCCGCAGCCGCTGTTCGTACATTTTGTGAAGGCTGCCCTAACGTACAAAGAAAGTCAGGCCGCTGCACAGCCGCAACCCAAGGAAGCTAAGGACTGATGACCCCAGCCGGTAAAGCATGAGTGAGACTGCCAATCCGTTTGAGGGCCGCCTGAGGGCTCGTGCCTGTGGCCTTGTGGTACAGCAGGGGCGACTGCTGCTGGTAAAAATAAACTCCCCGACGCGGGCTGAGCCGTTTTGGATGCCTCCCGGAGGCGGAATTTCTTTTCGGGAGGAAGCAGAAGCAGCTGTAGAACGCGAACTCCTTGAAGAAACCGGACTTACTGTGCGGGCCGCAGAACCCGTTTTTATCTCTGAATACATCAGCGGGCGCTGGCACGCCCTGGAGTTTTATTTCCGGTGCACCCTGCTTTCCGGGAAGATTAAACTGGGGCATGACCCCGAAATGTCGCCTTCAAAGCAAATGCTGCAAGATATCGGCTGGTTTAGCCCGGATGAAATTTCACAAATGCCCGTCTTTCCGGTTTTTGTGAAAGAAGCAGCCCGATCCCTGACCGCAAACGGGGTGCTGCCGCTGCGCTTCATCAAACAGCAGCCGCACACAAGCAGCAGCTGATGTTCAGGGCTGTGGGCACATCCCCCCGAAAATAAAACAATCCCTGCGCCGCCTTAATCCATTAAATCGAACCAATGAAAACCCTTGGAACCATCCCGCATCCGCAGATGCTCATTACAATATTTATGTGGAACAACCGCTACCTGATCAAATTTGAGGCCGGTCCGTACGAGCAGACCTTCAAGATCGACGCAACCATGGCAAGTGACCCGGAAGCGGTGAAAGCTCTTGTAGATGACGACTTCTGCGGGAAAGTGGTGCAGCGTTTCATGGATATGAACGCCGATTTTGGTACCCTTTTGCAAAAACTCTGAATCCGCAGCTTAGGGCTGCAAGTCAAGGCTCAGGGTTATCTGATAATCGTTGTACCGTGCATTGTAGCCAGCGTAGGTGACCTTAAACCCATAGTTTAAGCCTAAGATGAGCATGCCGGGGTTCATGTTCGGGAAAGTATCGTAGGTAAACACCTGAAAACGGGCTTCACGGGCAATTTCAATCATTTCGTACATCATAGCGTCGGCGAGTTTCTGCCGGCGGTACTCGGGCAGCACGCCGCCTTTTGCGGAGTAGAATTCACCCTCTTTCCGGCCGTAGCCAATTTTGAACCCAATCGGGATATCTTGAATAAAAGCACCTAAAACGACCATAAAAGGATGCGTTTTATGATTAATGATGCGTTTCTCGCGGAATATTTCGAAGTTAAGCGCAGAAAGGCGGTCAAGTTCATGCCGGGGCAGCCGCTCGATACGAACGTGCTCCGGAAAGTTGTTTTTATACGGGAATCTGGATGCAGACATACCTGTTCAGGAGTGCGGATCGGGTTCGTTAACGGTTTTGAAAACAGAAGTGCAAACACATAATCGCAAAGATACTCAACTAAATCGCTACTGAGAATATGAAAATCAGACTTGCTCAGCTCAACCCAACCATTGGTGATATACGTGGCAATGTGGCGCAAATGCGGGTAGCCTATAAGCAGGCCGCGGCCGACGGAATTGACCTGATCGTATATCCCGAGCTGTGCGTTTGCGGGTACCCGCCCCTGGATTTGCTGGAGCGCCGTGATTTTATTACCACCATTGAGCAGCAGGTACGGGCTTTTGTATCTGAAACGGGAGATACCGGGGCCATATTCGGCACGCCGGTGCGTAATTCGGGCAAAGCCGGCCGGCCTCTGTATAATGCAGCGATTCTGGCACAAAGCGGCAGCGTACTGCAAACAGCCCGAAAAAGCCTGTTGCCAACCTACGATGTGTTTGACGAATTCCGCTACTTCGAGCCGGAAACAAGCCGTAAAACGGTGCTCTTTAATGGCATAAGGCTTGGAATCACTATCTGCGAAGACATCTGGAACAATGAAAATGAAGTAATCTACCATGTATATGACATCAACCCTGCCGAAGAGCTGAAGCTGGATGGGGCAGAGGTGCTCATTAATATTTCGGCCTCCCCCTTCACCCAGAAGAAACCGGAGTTGCGCGCCCGCATGCTCCAAAACCACGCAAGAGACCTTGGTTTGCCGCTCATTTATGTGAATCAGGTCGGAGCCAATACCGAGCTCATTTTTGACGGCGACAGCATGGCGCTTAACCCAGACGGCAGCATAATGGCGCGGCCCCCGCTGTTTGAGCACACAACAGCTGATGTGCAGCTCGAACAAACTTCAGCCGGCTGGCAGCTTAAAGGCAGCCCTGCAGAAACCACACTGCCGGGCAAACCCGAGCGTCTGTTCCGCGCACTGGTTCTTGGTTTGCGCGATTATCTGGGTAAAACCGCTTTCGGGAAACAGGTGGTACTCGGCCTTAGCGGCGGCATCGATTCCGCCCTGGTAAGCGTGATTGCAGCAGAGGCGCTTGGTCCCGAAAATGTGATGGCCATTACGATGCCATCAGCGTTTTCTTCTTTAGGAAGTGTAGATGATTCAAGAATACTGGCCAAAAATCTGGGAATCCGGTTTGAGCAGATAGCCATCAAACCGCTGTACGATGGTTATCTTGAAGCTCTCGCACCTCTGTTTGAGGGAACTGATTTTGGGGTAGCGGAAGAAAATCTGCAAAGCAGAAGCCGGGGGGTATTGCTTATGGCAGTTTCCAACAAATTCGGGCACATGCTGCTCAATACGGGCAATAAATCAGAGATGGCGGTGGGCTATTGCACACTCTACGGCGATATGGCCGGCGGGCTTTCAGTGCTTTCTGATGTGTACAAAACCGAGGTTTTTGAGATGTGCCGCTGGCTTAACGATAGCTGGTACGGCCGGGAAGTAATCCCAAATGCGATTATCACCAAGCCGCCAAGCGCAGAACTGCGTCCTGATCAGAAAGACACCGATTCACTGCCGGAGTACGATTTGCTCGACGATATTCTGTTCCGGTACATCGAACTACAGCATAGCCGGGAACAAATTACCGAGGCTTTGGGCGAAGCTCAGGCCGAAACCGTACGCCGCATACTCCGCCTCGTTGACCTGAACGAATACAAGCGCCGGCAGGCAGCACCCGGGCTGCGGGTGAGCGCCAAGGCTTTTGGCAGCGGCCGCAGACTGCCGATTGTGCAGCAGTGGACCTCGCAGCGCTGAACCACTTACGGATGTTTTTTAAGTTTTAATGCAAACAGAGCCGTAATTTCTTCGCCAAATAGGCTTCCTTTCATTATATTGCGGACTTAATCTTGAGCAACACCAATCACTTTCATCACAAAAATTAGGTTTAGACGCTTACATGCTCAAAAAAATAATGCTCACCGGTGCCCTTGCCGGTATGTTTGTGCTTCCCGCACAGGCGCAGCAACCAACGCTCAATATGCCGCTACCGGAAATTGAGCTTCCTTTTCTGAATCCGATTGAACTGCAGGGCAGCCGCGTATGGAGCCCGGTTTCTTTGCAGTCTGATCCGCTAAACAGAGAGATGCTGCAAAGAATAGCCGACATTAACCGCCTTAATTTTATGGCGATGGAGGCTCAGGTAGATGAAGATCTGCTCAGCGCAGAAGATTACATCACGCAGGCCGTAGAGGCGCTTCAAAGCCTGATGAACGAGCACCCTGAAGTGCAGAGTAACCGCCGTTTTAACGAAACATTCCGTTCCGTTATGGCTGAATACCACGAATTTTATGGTATGAGCGGCCCCGTGCTGAGCGTGGAAGGCGACATTTTTGAAGTCCGCGACGATTTGTTCTCACAGGATGAATGGTTCGACGGAAGCTATTTTGCCATGCCTCCCGGCTTCGATGACCGCAATTTTGAAGTGCCGCTTATTATTAACACGCAGGTGAATAATCAGATCCATTTTCTCACAGAGCGCCGCCCGGAGATTATGGAGCGCTGGCTGGAGCGGTCAACCTATTATTTCCCGATGATGAAGCGGATTTTCGAGGAAGAAGGCGTACCCGAGGAGCTTATTCACCTCTCTATGATCGAAAGCGGCCTCGTACCGGTTGCGCGCTCACGTGCACGTGCCGTTGGGCTGTGGCAGTTCATGCAGGCTACCGGTGCAGCTTACGGCCTTGAGGTAAACTGGTGGATTGATGAGCGGCGTGACCCCGAAAAATCAACCCGTGCGGCTGCGCGCCATTTGCGCGACCTGCACCGCACCTGGAACGGCGACTGGCACCTGGCCATTGCCGGCTACAATATTAGCCCGCGAGGGCTTCGCCGGGCTATAAACCTTTCCGGCGGCGTGCGCGACTACTGGACCATCTACCCCCACCTGCCCCGCGAAACACGCGGTTACGTACCCGGTTTTATTGCCGCAGCGCTGGTAGCCATGAACCATCAGGATTTTGGTTTCGAAACTCCCGTAACTACGCGGGTGTACGAATATGATGTTGTAGAAATTGAAGGCTCTGTTGAGCTTAGTATTCTGGCTGATTTTGCAGGCATTACCACTCAGGAACTGCGTAACCTGAACCCTGAGCTGCTCCGGTTTGCAACACCGCCTGGTGCCCGGCCTTATCCTCTTAAAATTCCTAAAGGAAGCCGCGATATGTTTCTGGCTGAATATCAGAACATGCCGGAAACCAAGCGTCAGACCCTTGTTGTTCACTCGGTTCGCAGCGGTGAAACACTGGGTGCTATCGCAAGCCGCTACGGAATAAGTGTAAGGGCGCTTTACGGTGCCAACGATAACCTCACTTCCCTTATACACCCCGGTCAGGAAATCGTGATTCCGGTACCCGGCGGCACAAATGTGGCCATATCCCCGAATAATCCGTCGAACGCCCGCGAAGCCAGAACACTTACCGCAAGTGCCGGCTCGGCTGCTTCGCCGGCTTCAGCCCCGGCCCCGGCCGGAACTGTACGGGTTAGCTACACGGTCCGCTCAGGCGATACCGTTGGCCATATCGCGGAGTGGTACAACACACAGGCCTGGCGCATCCGCTCCTGGAACAACATTGGCAACACCATCCGCGTTGGTCAGCGGCTGAACATTTATGTTCCTGCCAATCAGCAGGACTATTTCTCGCGGGTTACCGAAATGAGCCGGCAGCAAAAAAGCCAGATGATGGCTGAACGCCGAACTGCCGGCATCCCGCAAAATCAGGTTGCAGCAGCATCGGGGCAAACCGTAAGTTACACGGTGCGCCGCAACGATAACCTGCACAATATTGCAAGGGCACACGGAACAACTGTAAATGCCATTATGCAACAAAATAATCTCCGAAATTCAACCATACGTCCCGGACAGACCCTACAGATTCCGGTTGCACGTTAATTTTTATGATGTTATCAAAACCTAAAAAGGCCGCGATTCTTGTAATCGCGGCCGTTCTTTTTGCAGGATTTGCCACCGCAAGCGATACTTTCTTCCAGATCAGGAAAAATTTCGCCATCTTCAGTGAGGTAATTCAGGAGGTAAATGAATTATATGTAGTGGAGGTCGATCCGGAACGTACCATCAGGCGTGGCATTAACGCCATGCTTGAAACACTCGACCCCTACACGGTTTTGATAGATGAATCCCAAACGCAGGATATCGATTTAATCAGCACAGGCAGTTATGCCGGAATTGGCATTGAAGTAGGTGCCCGCGGAGGTGAGCTCGTGATAATTGCCCCTGTTGAAGGGTATTCAGCGCATCGCAAAGGGGTTCGTGCGGGTGATGTGATTGTTTCGGTGAACGGCATTCCTGCTTCGGAGCTTACCCCTGACGATCTCACCCTGCAGATGCGGGGGCAAATCGGAAGCACGGTTGATCTTGTTGTACGCCGTTTCGGCATTGCAGACGAACTCAGCTTTACCCTCGAACGTGAGCGCATTGAAGTGCGCAACATAGACTGGTACGGCATGGCTGACGAACAGGCGGGTATAGCCTACATTATGCTCTCCCGCTTCGGGCAGAATGCAGGCAGTGAAATGCGTCGTGCCATAGAAGAAATGGAACAGTCGCATACCATTAACAGCCTTATCTTAGACCTTCGAAACAACCCCGGAGGCCTGTTAATTGAGGCCGTTCGTGTAGCTGATCTTTTCCTGCCGGCAGGCGAGCCTGTTGTACACACCCGCGGGCGTGCTGCACAGACCAGGCAGCTCTACAGTACAAGCAATCCGTCTTTTTTTGGGGATAGGCCTGTTGTAGTGCTTCAGAACGGGGGCAGTGCAAGTTCATCAGAAATTGTTTCCGGTGCCCTTCAGGATCATGACAGGGCAGTAATTATGGGTGAACGCAGCTTCGGAAAAGGCCTGGTGCAGATTATCAGACCTATTTCGTACGGGCTTGCATTAAAAATTACCACCTCAAAATACTTCATCCCAAGCGGCCGCTACATTCAGTCGGTAGATTATAACGGTGAAGCCGATGCCGGGTTACCGCAGCATTTTGAAACAGCCGGCGGCCGCAGAGTTGTGCAGCGTACCGGTATTGAACCGGATATCGTGCTCGAAAAGCCTGCCGAAACCATGCTCGAAGTAGAGCTGCACCGCGGAAGTCATTATTTTTATTTTGCAAATCAGTTTATGGCCGATGATCCGCAAATGCCTGTGCCGGGTGTTAATGATGAAGCGCTTATTCAGGCTTTCAGAGATTACTTAAGTAATGCAGCGTTCAGTTATACAACACGGGCACAGCGAAGGCTAACTGATCTCCGCGATCAGCTCATCCAGGATTACGGGGATGCGGCCGGGCCATTTGCAGGAACACTTGAAGATCTTGAATCAGATCTTGAGCAATTGCGGTTAAAGGAAATTGATGAAGTACGCGATACCATCCTTCGGGAAATTTATCTGGAGCTGAGTGCCCGCATTGAAGGTTCAAATATGCGAAAGCAAACAAGTGTGAGCCTTGATGCGTTGGTTTCGGAAGCAATTGCACTGCTCGGAGAACCTGAACAATATGCTCAAATTCTGTCCGCCCCCTGATGCCAAAACAGCCCAAAGCCGACCTTCATTTACATACTACGGCATCTGACGGGAAATGCACGCCGGTTTCTGTGATCAATAAAGCGGAAACGGAAGGCCTTTATGCCGTTGCCATAACAGATCACGATACATTTGACGGCTTTGAAGCAGCCCGGCAACGGGGCGCTGAAATAGGGATTGGGGTACTTCCGGGCATGGAAATTACCTGTGATTTCAGAGATCGGGAAATTCATGTTTTAGCTTACGGATTTGATACCCGCAACGAGGATCTCATAAAGTTTGTAAGCCGGCAGAAACTGCGCCGCCACAAGCGTGCCAGGAAAATGGTCGAAAACCTGAACAGCCTTGGTTTTGACCTTACCATGGAAGAGGTACTGGCTGAATCTGGTACGCTAAATATCAGCCGGAATCACCTTGCACAGCTAATGGTGAGCAAAGGCTATCTCGCTCAAAAAAGGCTTGTTTTTGCCAAATATCTGGGAAACCACGCGCCTGCCTACCATAAAACAGAATATGATACGGTTGATCGTGTTATCCGGCTGATCGCTGATGCGGGCGGGGTAACAATTGTTGCCCACCCCGGAACTACTTACAGCGATAATGAACTCAAAGAACTCATCGATGCCGGAGTAAACGGTTTTGAATGTGTGCATCCGAGTCACAGCTGGGATCTTCAAAAAAAATACCTTCAATTGTGCGATTCCGCGAAACTGCTGAAAACAGGGGGGAGTGATTTTCACGGGTATGAAGGCTCGCGGCACACCTGGTTCGGAACGGTTAATATCGACAAAAGCTGGGTAGATGAGCTCCTGAAGCATTGCAAAAACGGCACCCTGAATTGAAAAGCCCGGCGCTGCGGCTAATGCCTGATTTCACTAACTTAGAGGAGCAGACGCGGCATAAACCAAATCTGCTTCATTATTTCAAACAACAGCAATCAGAAAACTATGGCAATCAAAGAAATTGAAGGCAAACTCAATTTTAATGAAGGAAATGTGGGAATATTGGTTTCCCGCTGGAATCATTTTATCACTGACCGGCTCCGTGACGGTGCCGTTCACAGCCTGAAAAAACATGGGTACAGTGACGAGCAAATCACCATTGTTTACTGCCCCGGCTCATATGAAATTCCGCTTGCTGCGCAAAAAATGGCAGAGACCGGAAAGTTTGATGCCATTGTGGCCATTGGTGTAGTAATTCGCGGTGCAACTGCACACTTTGATTTCGTAGCCGGTGCGGCTAACAGTGGCGTATTAAGTGTAAATCACAGCAGTGGCATCCCGGTGATATTTGGCGTGCTTACAACTGACACGATCGAACAGGCCATAGAACGAGCCGGAACAAAAGCCGGCAACAAAGGGGAAGAAGCTGCAATGGCCGCAATTGAAATGATGTCATTACTCAGACAGATTAATGAGCTTTAAGAATATGCCGGCCAGTATATTAGGCAAACCGGTTAAATTACCGGTTTGCTGCCGTTCATAGCTGTAAAGAACCCGAAACGGTATATGCAAAGGCAGATTGGTACAGCAATTTGTTTATTCGTATTTTAACCCACTTAGGCTTAAATCAGATCTGACCATTTTGGAAAAAATTGCACTAACCAACAAAAAGCAGTCAAAAGAAGATGTTCTTCAGCAACGGCTGCTTAAAGAAAGGGGGGAAATCCCCGAACATATTGCTGTAATCATGGATGGCAACGGGCGCTGGGCCAAAGAGCGTAACCGTTTGCGTATTCAGGGTCATAAAGCCGGGGTAGAATCGGTACGGGACGTCGTAGAATGCTGCGCCCAACTCGGTGTAGGGCACCTTACCCTATATGCCTTTTCTACAGAAAACTGGCGCCGGCCCAAGGCAGAGGTTAGTGCACTTATGAAGCTGCTCATCCAAACAATCCGGAATGAGACACTCAGCCTCAATAAAAATGACATTCGTCTGAATGCCATCGGCGAGCTGAACCGGCTGCCCGCAATTTGCCTCAAAGAGCTTAAGGAAGGCATGGAGATGACCAAAGACAACACCCGTATGGTTATCACCCTGGCTCTCAGCTACTCCGGGCGCTGGGATATCGGCAATGCCGTTAAATCTATTAGTGAGCAGGTGAAGCAAGGGGTGCTTAATGTGGATAACATTAATGATGAGTTAATTTCCAGGCACCTGTCAACACGGGATATGCCTGACCCTGACTTGCTTATCCGCACTGGTGGTGAGTTTCGGATCAGTAACTTTCTGCTCTGGCAAAGCGCATACACGGAACTGTATATTTCGCAAAAATACTGGCCTGATTTCCGCCGTAATGATGTGTACACTGCTATTGAAACCTACCAAAACCGCGAACGTCGTTTTGGAATGATTTCTGAACAATTACCGCAAGGCCAAAAAGAAAAGGCCGCATCATCCGTTTAAACTTTCATCAGTAAGCCAGTTCATGTGTTCTGACGGCTTTTAAAGCCTGATTTACCATTTTCTTACCCACAAAAATTTCCTTCGATCAAGCCAACCAACG
This sequence comes from Balneolales bacterium, assembly GCA_020832405.1. Classification (GTDB taxonomy): domain Bacteria; phylum Bacteroidota; class Rhodothermia; order Balneolales; family Cyclonatronaceae; genus Cyclonatronum. Next base: position 37,903 of record JAFIET010000003.1, on the reverse strand, counting down.
TGCAGAATTTTTTTCGAATAACGTTTGCAACTGTACTTTTTACCGGACTGTTTCTATCAGCCTTTACAGGCAGCGTGCTCTCACAGGATACGCCGCCGGTAATCACAAATCCACTGGATGTATCACCGCGGGTTTTCACTATTTCACAGATAGACGTAACCGGCGCTGAAACCCGTACCGAATCTATGATTCTGGCAACAGCGGGCCTTCGTGCAGGCGAGCAGGTAGCCATTCCGGGCCCGGCCCTTGGTGAGGCAATACAACGGCTCTTCCGAACAGGTTTGTTCTCCGATGTTCAGATATACCAGATTTCCCGAACCGGCAGTCAGGTACACCTGGAAATCGAAGTGCGGGAACAGCCCAGGCTCGACCGTTTTGAAGTAACGGGGCCAAGGCGCTCACACCGGCGCGATTTACGCGACCTGATCCCTATGGTTCCGGGTTTTGCAGTCACCGAATCATCTAAAGCGCAGGCCGTAAACGCTATCATGCGCTATTACCGCGAGCGCGGATACCGAAATACTGAAGTAGTAATTGTGGAGCGTGATCGCGACGAAGTCCGCAACAGGGTAACCCTTGAGTTTCAGGTCGATCCCGGGCGCCGCATTCAGATTCACGAAATCACTTTTGAAGGGAATGAATCTTTCTCAGACCGTAAACTCCGCGGAGAACTTAAAGAAATAAAACGTACCAATATCTGGCGTACGCTCACCCGGCAGACCTTCGACCGGAGCAGTTTTTCTGAAGCGCAGAGTAACCTGATAAATTTTTATCAGAAGAATGGCTTTCGTGACGTTCGCATATCCGAAGATTCCGTATTTGTTTTTGAACGCAGGCCCGGCAGGGAAGCAATCGGCGTATTTATGCGAATTGAAGAAGGCCCGCAATACAGGGTCAGAAATGTGATCTTCGAAGGCAATACCATTTATACCGAAGAAGAACTGATTGCCTCCCTTGCTTTTGAAAAAGGGGATGTATTTGATCAGGAACGCTTCGAGCAGAACATGTACGGCAACCGCCGCAATAACGATATTACTGCCTTATACCACGATATCGGACACCTCTTCCTGGATATTGATATTGATTTGAGGGATGTGCCCGGTGATTCGCTGGATATTTTCATCGGCCTTGTAGAAAATGATATCGCAACCATAAACCGGGTTGAATTTTTTGGCAACACCAAGACCAACGATCATGTGGTGCGGCGTAACCTGCGAAATGTGCCCGGCGGTAACTACAGCCGGTCTGCCATTCAGCGCACGGTGCGTGAACTTGCTCAGCTTGGCTATTTTGTGCCGGAAAATATTATGCCTGATCTCGATGTGGATTTCGATAACCGTAAGGTAAATGTGATTTACAGCCTCGATGAATCAGCTGGCTCAGACAATTTCGAGCTTTCAGGTGGTTTTGGCGGCCGTCAGTTTGGGGTAATCTTATCAGCAAGGGTTAATTTCAACAACTTTTCTGCCCGTAATATCCTCAATGGCGAATCATGGCGGCCGTTGCCAAGCGGCGACGGACAGCGCCTCTCACTCGGGGTACAGCTAACCGGCCGGGGCTACCGCAGCTATAACTTCAGTTTTCAGGAACCCTGGCTTTTTGGTCAGCCGAATTCACTCGGTTTCGGGACAAATTACAGCTACTTCCGCTTCTCTAACGTGAGTGGTCAAAATGAGCGTTATGAGCAATTCAGCAGTTTTGTTACGCTGGGACGCAGACTCACATTCCCGGATGACTTTTTCACGCAGGTTACAACACTTCGTTTTCAGATGTTCGATTCCGCCTTCCCGCGGGGCCTCATTGAGCCGGGGCGTTCCAAGAGTCTCTCGCTTCGGGTCGGTCTGAACCGAAACTCCCTCGATAACCCGATTTCGCCAAACAGCGGCTCAACTTTCGATATTGGTATCGAAATGGCAGCGCCGCTCGCCGGGATGGATCAGTATTATCTGGCGGATCTTAGCTTTACACAGCATGTGCCCATCGTAGGCAGGCTGGTAGCATCAACAGGTTTTGAGTATGGCTATTTGGGATGGTTTAACAACTCGGACAGAAGTCAGTATCAGCGCTTTTATCTGGGTGGTACACTACTTCAGCAGCAGCAGACGTTCTACCAGAACAATATAGAGCTGCGCGGCTTCCCCGGTGGCCGAAACGGTTCTATTTCACCTTATCAGAACGGTGAGCCAATTGGGGGCAGCATCTACTCTAAATACATTGCTGAGCTGCGTTACCCGGCTGTATCTTCTGATCAGATCACCCTGGTTCCTTATCTGTTCTTTGAAGCAGGTAACTCTTATATCGATTTCAATGATTTTGATCCCTTCCGCGTTAAGCGTGCGGTTGGTGTAGGTACACGCGTGTTTCTTCCAATTCTTGGCCTCATCGATCTAAGCTACGGCTACCGCCTCGACGGAATTCCGGGCACAACTGTGAATTCCGGGCAATGGGAATTCCTGTTTAACATTGGTTCGCCATTTTGATGAAACCAGCTGTAGCCAGCTTAAAATCGTAAACTTAACAAAAGTCTGAAATGCGAATTGTGAAATCATATTTGCCGATAGCGCTGTTTTTGATGATACTCATAATCGCTGTGCCTGCATTTCACCCTGTTCAGGCGCAGAATCAAAAAATAGGCTTTTTGGATTCAGACTTCATTCTCAGCAAAATCCCTGAGTATGAAGGTATTGAACAGCGGCTAAGGCAGCTCACAGAAACATGGCGTAATGAAATTACCGAGCTCGACCGCGAAATCGAGCAGCTGCAACAGGATTTTGAAGCCCGTGAAATTCTTTTCACCCCCGAAGTAAGGCGTGAAAGACAGCAGGAAATAGACAGTAAAAAGCGGGAGCGGGAGCGTTTTGTGAATCAGCGCTTTGGCCCTGAAGGCGATTACCTGCGCCAGCAGCGCGAACTTCTCCGCCCGATTCAGCGACAGATTGCAGAAGCAGCAAGCCGTGTAGCCGAGCGCGACGGATTCGACTTTGTTTTTGACCGCAGCGGCGATTACGTTTTTTTCTATACCAGACCGCAGTGGGATGTCAGCATTGATGTACTGCTCGAGCTTGGCATTCAGGTTGACGAAGACGTTAGGCCGTAAACAAGCAGCACCTCAAGACCTTCAATAAGAAGCAGCATACTAATCCTAAACGAAAAACCGCATGAAAAGAATCATACTTGTGTCCGTATTGATGCTCGTTCTGGGGGTCAGTCAGCTCGTTGCGCAGCAGCGCATCGGCTATGCTGAACCGCAGCGTATTCTGGATAACATCCCGGAGCGCGATCAGATTGAAGCACAGTTGGAAGAGTTCTACAATGAGTGGGAGCAGGATTACAACCGGCTCTATGAGCGTTACAGCGAAGACCTTTTTCTTTTTGAGGAGAGCCGTAATCAGCTTTCACAAGCTCAGGTTAATCAGGAAGAAGCACGTTTGTCTGAAATGGTTGAAGAACTCACCTTAATGCAGCAGGAGTTTGGCGTAATGTTTGAACAACGCCGGGCTGAGTTACTTGTTCCTATCGTGGAGCGCATCAACCGGGCTATCGAAACAGTTGCACAGCAAAGAGGCCTCGACTACGTTTTTCAGTCTGAAACCAGCAATTCCGAACCCATTTTCTTCATTATCAGGGGTAACCCGCACTCGGTTAATATTACTGATGAAGTAATTGCCAGTATGAACCGCTAACTCCTAAATCTTCTCTTATATCATGAAAAAAGCTTCAACTTTCTTTTTTGCACTTGTTCTTGTTTTTGGTTTTTCGGCCTTCAACTTATCTGCTCAGGCTCAGGATCTCAAAATCGGCGTTGTTGATGCCGGCCGTATCCTGATGATGATGCCCGAGCTTGAAAACGTTTCCGATCAGCTCGACGGCTTCACTAACCGCAAGCGCCGTGAATTTGCCCAGCTTGAGGCCGAATTCCTCCAGGCCCGTGAGGAGTTTGAGCAGAAAGTAGCTGTCATTTCCGAAACCGCGCGTCAGGCAGAGCAGGAGCGTCTCTCCGGTCTCGCTATGCGTCTCCAGCAGTTTCAGATGGAATACCAGCAGGAACTCATGGAGCGTCAGGAAAACCTGATCGCACCGCTGCGCAGCCGTATTATGAATACCATTAATGATGTTGCAAACGAGCTTGGGCTCGCTTATGTAATTAACCAGATGGTAAACAATGGTGATATGGTTGTACTGTATGCTTCCGCTGAAATGCGCGAAAACTACGATATCACCAATCGTGTAATGGAACGTATGAATATCCGCCGCTAAACACCGGTGAATAGTAATAATTAAAGGCTGCGACTTTCGGGTTTGCAGCCTTTTTTTGTTTTGAATGGGGCTGGTTATAGGCTACCCTTTGCAGAGGTTTGAAGTTAAGTTTCGTATTGATTAATCTGAGTGGGTTTTAACGATAACTTAGCTATCATAACCAATGAAAAAATAGATTGATCGGACTTGTACTGATCGTTTTTGTAGTACCTTTCATTTTTGTTGCGTTTCTTGGTGTTCCGTTTAACCCTGTAGAATCAGCATATTACCGGCTGGTTCCCCCCGAAAATCTGAATCGCACCATAAATAATGGTCAGGCCAGACATTACACAACATTCCTCCGCAAAGCCCATGAAACAGAGGGCGATTACACGCTGCCGGAAATTACCCGCGTACCTGACGGCAGTAACGGAGCACACTTTCAGCAGAGTTTTCCGGAAAAGTTTACCAGAGTAGAAGGGCTCACCTTCGTTCATGTAAACGGTAGCGGTTACCGGCTTGGGCCGGGTGAAAGCATACGCGCTGAACCTGGTGATGTGCACTACTTTTTAACGACAGATACGAAACGGCTGTTTTTTCAGGTTCGCATCGAGCCCGGAAGTCAGGGTTTCGAGAAAGCACTTTATGTGCTCTACGGACTTGAGAACGACGGCCTCACAGTATGAGACAGGGCTGCCGCGGTTTATACTTCTTACAGCAGTTTTTCTGGCCTAAAGCGATATCAGAGCACCCTGCTTGCTGCGCCTCGTTAATCCTGTGTTTAATCGCCTCACCGGAAAGGCATAGCGAAAGGGCGTTGAAAGTGAACACATCCATCCATCCGTCCATCCATCCATCCATCCATCCTATCTTGGTGAAGTCTCTGATGATGAAAATTTGGATGAGGTTTCAACCGAAACTGTTGTTCCTTATGAATAAAGTTCTCCGGAAATAATATTTTGTAATCAAAAAAAGGGTTCCTGAAATTATTCAGAAACCCTTTTTTTATAAGACGGCTACTCAACAAGCTTTTCTCTGTTTACAGGGCTTCAACTTCTACCGGAACAACCAGGGGCTGACTGCCAATGATCCCTGTCGATTCGTAAATGACGACCTCAAACAGGTTGGCACCCTGCTGAAGCGGCAGGTGTACGCTTCTGCCGCGGGTTAGCACTTCTGTAGTGCCGCGGTAGCGCCATTCGTAAATGAGGCGGTGTGAGGCGGGCCGGTTTACGGCAGGTGCGGTCACAAGCGTTGTGTTGTTTACCGGGTTATAAGCCACCGCTTCGCGTACTTCAGGCTGCCGGGCTTCAAGTGGTGCAAATACCTGAATTTCACGGTTTTCGGTATGAAGTACCGTACTGCTTCGGGGCATCCAGCCGAGTGTGATTTCCATCGCCGTGCTTGAGGCTGTGCGGTCTGAGAGCGCCGGTGCCAGCCAGGTTTCCGCGGGTTGACCCCCATCCACAAAAACGTATGGCTGCTGAAGACCAGTGATTTCGCGCGTGAGCCTGCTTCCCGAAATGATGCCGGCCGGAACGGACACTCTGAGCGGTTCGGGCATGCGTACGCGGAATGTTTTGGTAACGGAGGCTGCGGAGTTATCAAGACCAAGGCTGTCGTTTTGGATAAGGGTAATCTGATAGTCAGGGCGGTCAGTTTTCAGGTAGTACTCCTCCTGATCAAACTCCTGCCCGTTCACCCTCCAGCTGCTGAAAACACGGTTTCCTGCCGGGTCAGTCGTTACGCCCGGGCGGAGTTCGAGCGTTTCGCCCAGCCAGAGGTATTCAGGCAGGCTGAATCGGGGGGAGGGTGCGGGGTTGATGGTGAGCTGCTTCCGTTTGTTTACGCTGCTGTTTCCAACACCCGCATTATCAGTAAGCTGAAGCCCGATTTCAAAAGTGCCGAATTCATTGACCGGGAGCTGTGCTGTGAGGCCTTCGGCAAAAACTTCGCCATCGATGGTCCAGCTGTAGCTTGTGATGAAACCATCTGAATCGGTGCTGCCCTGTGCTGAAAGCAGGAACGGGCGGTTTTGCATCCATACATCCGGGGTGTTCCAGACGATCTGCGGTGCCTGATTAACCACCATCCTGCGCGTTATGCTGTTGCTTGCACAACCGGCATCGTTGTCGGTATCAATCGTAAGCTCAGCGATGTAGCTGCCGGGAAGGTCGAGGCTCAGTTTCTGCTCCATACCACTGAGCTCGATGGGTTCGAAGGCATCATCACTCTCAGAGGTGATGCGCCAGCGCGCGTTTATTATGCGGTCTTCGGTTATGGAGCCGCCGGCATCGAGCACCACTTCCGTGCCGGGACTTACCACCGCAGGGATCTCAAACACAGCTTCCGGAGCAGCTACTACATTTACAATGGCGGTCTGCTGACTCATATTCGGGCAGTTTCCGGTTCCGGAGCCTGTAATGGTGAGGGTTACGCGGTAGGTGCCGGGGCGGGTGTACAGGTGCGTAGTGCGTGAACCCACAGCGGTGCTCAGATCGCCGAAGTCCCAGCTGTAGGAGCCTACCATTCCGTTAGGATCGGTACTCTCGGTGCCGTCAAACGTAATCGGACTGTTTGCACATACCGTAATTTCCTGAAAATTAATCTGCGCCTGAGGAGAGCCTTCAATAACAACAGGAAGTTCAGCGATAACAGATTCTTCTGCGATGCCATCATCCAAAAAGACCCTTGCTGTGTAAACCCCGGGCCGGCGGTATCGGTGCACAGGGTTCAGTTCGTTGCTGCTGTTGCCGTCACCAAATTCCCAGCGGGTAGTGAAACTGTCGCCATCAGGGTCGAAACTTCTTGCTGCTGAAAAAACTATCTGCTGATCCGTACAGCTTTCAATCCGTTCATCAATTACGGCAACCGGCGGCCGGTTTACAATGATGGTAATACGCTCCGTGCTGACAGAGTTATCCAGGCCTTCGTTATCATCAACCTGCAGGCTGATTGTGTGAATGCCCGGCTCAGGAGCAGTCCAGGTGAATCGGGCCTGACGTTCCTCGGTGCCGTCGGGGAGAATCCATAGGAAATCGAGTGTGTCGCCGTCAGGGTCGTAGCTGTCTGATGCGTCAAGTACAGTTTGCAGGCTGTTGGTAGTAATTTCATTCTGCGTTACGATGATGGGTTCCATATTGACCCGAATACTGCCTTCTACGGATGATACCGAGTTGGCCAGGCCTTCACCATCATCCGCAAAAAGCGTAAAGAAATAGGTGCCTGATTGCGGGAAGCTGCGCGTAACCTGCTCACCCTCCATCACTTCACCGTCAGAAAATTCCCAGCGGAAACGCAGGCTTTCATTGTCGGGGTCATAGCTGTCAGTGGCATCGAAGAGGGTAACCCGGCCGGGTTCAGTAATTTCGGGGGTGTTGCGCCATGCCGGCACAGGGGCGTGATTTACGCGGATGAGGCCGGAAGTTGTGCTTGTTGCATCCTCAAATGGGGAGTCGTCGCGAACGAGCAGGTTGATTTCGAAAATCCCGGGCTCATCAATGCTGCTGCTAATGCGTGATCCTTCGCCTATGGGTTCGCCGTTTACGGACCAAAACCATTCGCTTACCGTGCCGTCGGCATCAAAACTCTGAGATCCGTCCAGGAGTATTTCATCACCGGGAGCCACAACTTGCGGGAACTCCATTACCGCTACGGGGTTGCTGTTGATGGTTACGGAGTGTTCTGTGTGCTGTACGCTGTTGGAAACATTCTGACCGTCATCAACGGTGAGGCGTACGGTGTAGGTACCGAAAGCCTGATACGCATGGGTGATGCGCTCACCGCTGCCGGTCTGCCCGTCTCCGAAATCCCAGGTCCAGCTTACGATTCCCTGATCAGCATCAACGCTTTCGGAGGCATCGAAATCTACGATAGCCTGATTGGTGTAGTCTGTTGCGGTAATGGCGGGTATGGGTGCACGGTTGATGCGAATTTCACGGGTGATTTGCTGTACTGAGTTTTCCACGCCTTCCCCGTCGTCGGCGGTGAGGGTTATGGTATAGAGGCCGGGCCTGCTGAAGGTGATATCCTGCCGGACCCCGCTGAGTTCGCGCCCGTCCGAGATGTTCCAGGTGTAGCGCAGCGGGTCTCCGTCAGGGTCGGTTGAAGCGGAGGCATCGAGGGTTACGGTTTCACCGGGTGCTTCGATGGTTGGGATAGCAAACAAGGGCACGGGTGCAGCATTCACTTTATACTGCACGGAGGTGGTATAGGTCGCGTTTTGGGTGCCGGTCTGATCGTCGGCGGTAAGCTGAATGGTGTAGGTGCCGGCCTCACGGTGCTGAACCTGAATTTCGCGTCCTTCGGCAGAACCGGCAATTCCGGGCCCGGCCCATCTGAAGGCCAGTTCATTCCCGTCGGGATCGAAATCCTGCCAGGCAGCAATTCGGTTGGGTACATTTTTTGCGATAACCCGGTTGAAGTCTATTTCAGCGTAAGGCTGTGTGTTTACGATAACCGGGAAGTCTTGTATGGTTTCAGTGCAACTTGCATTACGGGCGCTGTCGGTGAGGCGCAGGCGGATGTTGTACGGGCCTGAAACGCTGCTCTGGAATCGGAAGCTGCTGCCCGTACCACGGGGCTCGTCGTTTACGAACCAGCGGAAACTGAAGTTGCCGCCGTCGGGGTCGAAGGAAGATGAAGCATCGAGCAACAGCGCCTCGCCCGGTGAAAGCATCTGCCGGTAGCCTTCTACCTGAATTACGGGCGGAGCGTTTACGAGCAGGCTGCCTTCCCGCACAAGCTGACGGGGTACGTGCCGGCCTTCAACGGGCACGATGAGGGTCCAGGGTGTTTGGCCAAATTCAGAAAAGGTGTGGGTAAAGCGCGGCCCTGAAAAGCGCTGCCGGTCGGTTCTCCATTCGGCGCGGTTCATGTTGAGCACAAAACCACGATAGCCGGCTTCCAGGCCGTACTGCCGGCATTCCCCGGGGAAGGTCAGGATTTCGACCTGAGGTTGCTCAATGGCATCTTCACTGAGGGTTACAAAATCGGTATGAAAGGGGATGATGGCATCCCGACCCGCCAAAACACGGTTATTGATTCGAATTGCCGAACCGGTCATTACCACGGCCCAGCTGTTAGGCAGTTCATAGCGCGTTTGCTGCCAGCTGTTCCATTCGCGGTCGATGGGGTTTGTGCTTCCAAAAGCATCCATCAGAAAAACACGGCTGTCTTCTTGCCCGCTGAGGGTGAACAACGGAGGCGGCCCGTCATTCCAAAGCGGCCTGAACTGAAACCTGTTTTCCGGCGCTGAGCTGATAAGGCCAACCGAAAGGTTTAGGGTGATGAGCTCCCAGTCGGAGGCCCCTTCACCGGTTATGCGGATGCGGAAGTCGTTTACGTCGTTACCGTTGTCGGTTTCAACACGCATGATGAAGCCCTCAGCTGATGCCCGCTGCTCATCAAGGGTAAAAAAAGGCACCCAGCGGTTCAGGTAACGGCTTTCGGTAAAGGTCGTTTCCTCATTGAGGGGCAGGAAACGGCCGCTTGCGGCGCTTTGGCGGATTTCCCGTTCACCTTTTTCGTACAGATTGCGGAAGGGATGCAGGCTGAAAGTTGTGCGGGTATTCGGCTGACCCGCAATTACATCGGCAAAGCCGCCGAGACCGGCATCAAAAATTTCAACGGTGGCCGGCCTTGGGAGGTCAACGCCGGGTGCCGGCCGAAACCAGTAATCGTACTGACCGAGCCGGTCGCCGGAGGTTACGGTTGTGCTTTTTCCGGAAATCGAAAAGTAAACTTCCTGTGCCTGAACGCTGAGCGTGAGCCCTGTAAGCAGCAAGAGCGTAAGTAAGACTGGTTTTTGAAGGTTAAAGCCGCAAAGCATGTGGGTAATTTATCGGATTGGGGTAAACGGATAAGTTCGTTCTGAGATCGTATTTCCGCTATCGCGGTCAACAAAGCGAATCGTGACGGATTCTGCTTCGTCAGGCTCAAACTGAATTGCCCAGTCGCCGTTGTTGCCGGTACGTTGGCGCAAGAGCTGCCCGTTAAGCTGTACTTCTACGTTCATGAAGTGGTAGGCGCTGCCGCGTACCAGCATGCGGGGCATGCGGCGCAGTTCACCGTTCTGAAAAGGTGCTGACCAGTTCAGGTCGAACAGGCGGGGAACATCCACATAGCGGATGGTGCGGCTGAGTTCCCGGCTTAGGCCGGCCGGGTTAGTAACGTTTATGGTTACGCTTAACTCATCACCGGGTAGGTGTACACCGGCACTGAAGCGGCCGTCCCGGTTCACCCGTTGCTGTTCGCCGTTGAGGCGCAGCGTTGTACCGGCTTCAGTTGTACCGCTAATTTCCAGGGAGCGCTCAAAGGTGTAAATCACATCCGGGCGGAAAGGGCTGTCGAGAATGAGCGGTGGAGGGCTTGTACTTTCCACATAGAGCACCTGCAGGGTGCGGCTGTCGATGCCGCGCAAATCGTTGTCATCGAATGCCCGGATGCGCACGTAATTCAGGCCTCTCGGAATGTCTGAAATGGTAACTGCTGGCACCGTTGTGGCCTGGGTGCGTACATTGCCCAGAAAAGTATCGCGCCGGGCAAGGTCGATTTCATACCTGCGGGCCCCGGAAACGGCTGCCCATTGCAGCTCAATCTGATTTAAGTAAATGACGGTATCGGGGCGCGACCAGTTGGTGTTTGGAGCCGGCAGCAGCCGGATTGGTGCGGAAGGCCCCTGACCGCGCCGAACAATGGTGCCTTCGTTTTCGGAGAGCATTACCTCTTCGTTGGAGGCACTCACGAGCACAATGCCGTCGTAATTGGAAAAGGTGGAAATTTCTCCGGAGCGGCTCTCTGCCCAAAAGCTGGAAGAGTTGACCTGACTGCTGCTCGTAGGTGTTTCCAGGTTGAAGGTTGCCTGATTTCGGGCCGCTGCCGAAAGCCGGGTAAGTACCCCTCCGCTTGAGAGCTCGATATCGACCTCAGAGCGGTTGGTGATGCGATCAACAGACGACTTGCGGATTACGGCAGTTGTGCTTGCAGAAAGGGTGATATCGCTGCCGTCCACGAATTCGAGCCTCGCCTGAGATTCTTCACCCGTGCGTATGCCGTCGTCCTGACGGAACAGGTCGCCGGTATCGGCGTCTGCCCAGCGGCCGAGCAGGCCGCTCCTGCTCTGAACGATGTTTTCGCGCTCTTCAAGCCGTGCCTCAACCGACATCAGCCGCCGCTCATCCACAATGGCATCAACTTCTGCGGAAAAAGTTTTTATCCGTGCTGCCATAGTATTTGATTGGGCTATTTCGGCTGCGTTAACCAAGGCCCTGTACCGGTCGAATTTGCTTTCGAGCTGTTCGAGCTCTTCCCGGGCCAAAACGCGGGCTCCGCGGTCGATCAGGCTGGTATAAAGGGTTCGGGATTCCGTTACATTTTCGAAACCGTTACGGAACTCAGCGAGCAGACGAATATCTTCTGAGGTGAGGTAAAAGCGGTTTGTTTGAGAGTTGTAATCAGCCAGGCTGTTCACTACGGGCCAGTTTTGAGGGGAGCCTGCATAGCGTGTAGAAATGGCAGTAATTTCGGAAGCCGGAAAATCTATGCTTCCTGCTGCCTGTCTTGCTTCGGCACAGAGGGCACCGGGCAGCAGCAGCACAAAAACCGCCAGCAACATGCGGGCGGGAGAGGCAGATGTTAACATTATTCTGAAAGATTTTGAATCTTGTAGGGCAGGCGCACCGTGAACCGGCTGCCGATGGCTTCATTGGAATCTACTTCGATGGAGCCGTTGTGTTTTTCAATAATTTCTTTTACATAGGGTAAACCAAGACCCGTGCCCTGAACGGATTTATATTCTTTAATCCGGAAAAATTTCTTGAAGATCTGATCTTTATATTCATCTTTAATTCCGAAACCGTAATCGGTTACCGAAAATACAAGATGCCGTGTTTCCTCAAGGCTGGTTTCGGCAGAAAGCCCTACATCGATGGTACGGTTTTCGGGGCCGTACTTCACTGCATTGGATAGCAGGTTACGAACAACATCGGTCATCAGATCAGGTACAGCGTGGATAGGATCTATGTGTTCGGGAATGATCGTTTTGAATTTTACCTGTTTGTCGCGAAGGGTAGGTTCGAGATCACGGGTAATTTTTACCACAAGGGCGACCATATCAACGGGCTCAGCTTCACCCTGAATGCCGCCGCTCTCCAGCTTGGCAACCTGCAGGAAGCGCTGCACAATGCCGAACAGATCGGTCGCGCTGTCGTCAATAATTTTGTAGAATTCTTTCCGGTCGTCTTCACCAAGCTCTTCATTACGGAGTATGGTTATCAGCCCCTGAATGCCAGTAATCGGGTTTTTGAGCTCATGAACAATAATGTTAATCATCTCATTACGCTTGCGGTCGAGTTCGCGCTCGCTCGTGAGATCATACAGCATAAACTGCCCGCCAAGCGCATCCCCTTTTTCATTATATAGCCTGAGTACCTGTGCCGTGAAATAGTATTCCTTTTCTTCCCCCATTATGAAAGCAATTTCCAGCTGCCGCTTCTGAATTTCAATCGGCGGGTCAGCTTCCTGCCTTGCAAGCCCTTCTTTGAGAACCCGCACGTTTGCGAGCTTAAAAAGTGAGGGGATTTCATCCGGGAGTTCTGTTTCAAGTTCTTCAAAAAGCTGCTTGAAGCGTGCGTTGAAGCTCACAAATTTGTTGTTACCGTCAAAAAAAGCAATCAGATCCGATGAGTGCTCGGTCATGGTCATAATGCGCTGCTGACTCGAGATAATTTTCTCAACATTAATTTCCTGATAGCGATGCAGCCTTTGCCGGATACTTTCCATGGTTTCGGAAACTTCCCGTAATTCCGGCAGGGAAATGGGGGTAAGCGGTTTTTGGAAGTTGAAGCTGCTGAAGGGCTGAAGGTCGGTAATAAAAGTACGCAGCGGTTTGGTAAGCTGTTCAAGCAGAACAAAGGAGGCAATCCAAATGCCGAAAAATGCAGCGAGAAGCAGCCCTAAATTTTGCAGAAAGAGTTTTTCAACGTCGCTTTTGAGGTCGTCGTAGGCGAAGTACAGGGCGTGTTGAGCCTCATAAAGCGGAACCGGGGTTGCGATCATCATGCGGATATCGCCCTGATAGTTTTGCTGCTCAACAATGGTTAGGCGCGATCGCTGCGGCTGAAGGGCCTCCAGGCCGTTAAGGGCCACAAGGGAGTTGTCCTTCAGCCAGATTACAGCTGTGGCAGGAAACCCCAGGTTAAATTTAAACAAGGTGTTATCGAACAATGACGCATCAAAAAAACCTGTCATTAAAAAAAGCTCTCCCCCAAGATCAAGATACCGGCTTAGTACAATGATGCCAAGTTCGGAGAGCCACTGAACTGCGTACTGCGGCTCTTCACCACCTGCACCCATAGGTTCAATGAAGGGGGCAACCTGATTGAAGCTCAGCCCGGTTGAAGAGGCCTGTGAGCGAAATTCAATGTATTCGCCTGTATCGGCTTCCGTGAGCCGTAAAAGCTCAAGCGCCGGGAAAAGTGCGCTGTAACCCCTGAAAAGCAGCTCTGTTTGGTTAATACTGCCGGTTCGGGTGAGAACCTGCTCGTACTGAAACATCATCTCTATCCAGCTGTTTGTTTCTGATGTCAGGCGGTCGAGCCGTTCTCGCTGATTTTCGGTTATGATGGTTGTGCGCTCATTCAGCAGGGCCTGTTCGTAGGAAGGACGCACAACAAACCAAACAATCGCTGAAATGCTCAGGAAAATGAACAGCAGCAGCAGCAGGAAACGTGTTCTGAGGGGCATAAATCGGGGTACTGTTCTTTCAATAGATGGTAAAATAGCCGGTGCTTTAGGTATTGCACAGGGAAGCTCAAAATTGGGTAAATATACGGTTAAATACTTAATTATGACGGCTATATTAATTGGATAAGCAGGGCTTCTTATAGGGTGTTGTTAATGCAACTAAGTTTCATATATTAGGTTTTTTTTCACCTAATTGAATTTCTTATGGAAAATAAATTACCGGTAACCGTGCTCAGCGGTTTTCTCGGCGCGGGTAAAACTACCCTGCTTAACCATATTCTTTCCAACCGGCAGGGCCTGAAGGTTGCTGTAATTGTGAATGATATGAGTGAGGTGAATGTGGATGCAAGGCTTGTAGAAGAAGGTGCTCACTTATCCCGCACGGAAGAAAAACTCGTTGAAATGAGCAACGGCTGTATTTGCTGTACACTGCGGGAAGATCTGATCGAAGAAGTGGCAAGGCTTGCCCAAAAAGGAAGCTTCGATTACCTGCTGATAGAAAGCACCGGTATTTCTGAGCCGCTGCCTGTGGCCCAGACTTTTTTCTTCGAAAGCGAAGATCTTAAACTTCCGCTCGAATCTGTTACCAGGCTTGATACGCTGGTAACAGTGGTAAACGCCGCTGAATTTGCTTCTGATTTCGGCTCGGCCGACACCCTTGCCGGCCGGGGGCTGGGAAACGATCATACAGATACCCGGCCGCTCGTAAATCTGCTTACCGATCAGATCGAGTTTGCCAGCGTCATCATTTTAAACAAGGCAGATCTTGTGAGCCGGAAGCAGCTTGATGAACTCAGGGCTATTATGGGCAAACTGAACCCTTCGGCCCGCATTTTAACGTCAAGTTTCGGGATGGTTGACCTTCATGAAATTCTGAATACAGGGCTTTTCGACTTTGAGGCAGCGGCGGGTTCACAGGCCTGGATTGATGAGCTTGAAAAAGAGCATACACCTGAAACTGACGAATACGGAATTTCTTCTTTTGTGTACCGGGCACGTAAGCCGTTCCATCCCAAACGGTTTCTGGATTTTGTGCAGGTCGATTACCCCCGGGAGGTGTTGCGCTCAAAAGGCCTGTTCTGGCTTGCAAGCCGTCCGGATCAGGCACTGAATTTCAGTCAGGCCGGAGGTTCGGTGCGGGCTGACCGCGCCGGCAGCTGGTGGGCTTCGTACAGCAGCGGGCAGCGGCTGAGCAGCGCACTGTATCTCGAAAACCGGGAAAGGATTGAATCGCGCTGGGATAGTGTTTTTGGCGACCGCATTACCGAGCTGGTTTTTATCGGTATTGGCATGGATGAATCCGAAATGCGCGCAAAGCTTGACAGTTGCCTGGCAACAACCGACGAATACCGCGCCATGCTTACCGATGAGCTTGCCGCTGAAGACGGCTGGCCGGTTTAGGCCAGGAAACACATCCCCCTAAAAAAAGAGCCTCACCCGTAAAGAATGAGGCTCTTTTTCAGGCACCCGTGAGTGAAACTCAGGTGTATGCATTAAGCATAAAGAAAATAACCACGCCCGTAACAGAAACATAAATCCAGATGGGGAAGGTAAACTTTGAGATAGTGCGGTGAAGCTTGAATTTTCCTGCAAAGGCAAAGAAAAAGCTTGAAAGAATGAGCGGCACAACCACAACCGACAAAATAATGTGGGAAATAAGAATAGTGAAGTAAACCGGCCGTATAGCGCCTTCGCCCGGGAATGGGGTGTGGCCCACAAAATTATGATAAAGCACGTAGCTGATCAGAAAAACGGCTGAGGCTACAAAGGCGGCAAGGTTATAGCGCATGTGCTGCACAAAGTTGCGCTTTTTGATTTGGATAAAGGCCAGCACCAGAAAGATTGTGGCGATACTGTTTACCGTAGCATTTACGGCCGGCAGCATATAAACCCAGTTCGGGATGAACTCAGAACCGCCCCGGAAATAAATCAGCCAGAACAGGAAAATGAGTACCAGCCCGCTGGCAATCATAATGCCTACTACGGCACGGGCAACCGTAAGGTTTTTAAAGGCTTCAATAGTGACGTCTTTTTCGAAGGTTTTTTCCATAATAATCGGGAGCTGATTCTGAAGAATATCCAGGTTGTGTTAAACGGTTTGTTTTTTCATGCGGCGGGCTTTTTCACCCAGCACATACTGCAGGTAAAGGTATTCGAGCGCGATACTTTCGCAACCTTTCCAGTTTTTAGTAGCTTCAGAAAACTGCGCTTCGGTTGCTGTATCCGGATTAAGGCCGTAAGATAAGGAAATCCACCGGCGAAGGCCTTTTTCTTCCCCTTTTTGGAAGTTTGACGGAAAAGAAGCATCCGTGCGGTTCCGAAAGAGCATCAGGTCCTGCGCGGTAGTTGGGCCTATGCCGCGTATGCCGAGCATGGTTTCATAAAAAACATCAGGCGGCAGCTGCTCGAGCTTTTCCATGGATGGCAGCTCTCCGGAAACCAGCAAATCTGCCAGGCCGGTAACATACTCGCCTTTACGCAAAGACAGGCCGTGCTTTTTCAGGGATGCGGGGTCGGTACCAACCAGCTGATGCGGGCGGGGCCACGCACTTACGCGGCCCAGGTTGCTTTCGAGGCGCGTGCCGTGCTGTTCGCGTACGCCGTACACCATTTTTTTAGCCGTGGGTTTATGGCTTATTTGTGCTATGATGATGCGGTTCAGGGCGTCTTCAAAAAAAGTAGCGCGGCTCATGCGTTTAAAGCCGTAGGCTTCCTGAATGAGTGATGCCAGAAGCGGATCATCACTGGCTTGTTCGTAGAAGGGTTTTAAATCCAGCTCAGTACCCAGAATGCGTGAGAGTAGCCTATTGGCCTGTGCTACTTCACCGGAGGTAAGATGATCTTCGCATTCGATATGAAAAGCCGGGTTTTCTGCATCCCCGTTAAAAAAAATGCGCACCAGTATATCGCGGTCTGCAAGGGGAAGCGGGCGCAGCATACCGTTATCGGGAATCTCAGCAGGATCGTGTTCGTGGTCGAAGTAGGAATCAATATCCAGTGAAATAAAAAAATCGTGTGGCGGAACAGATTTTAGTTTCCAGCTAAATGGCATCAGAAAGGGTTTTTTTACTTTGTTCTGAATTTGGGGTATAAACCCGCACTTGCAGGGTATCGTTTTGAAGGCGCTGCTGCATTTCAGAAATACTGCAGGCTGAGTTGCGGGTAGTTATTGTTTACAGGCCTTAGAGGGCTACAAAACCGTACATTTTCAGAAACAGAAATAAAAACAGGGTTACGCTTAAAGAAAGCAGAAAAGTAACCCTCACCTGTATAACGCGGTAGCGCACCAGCATGGGCAAAACCACAAACCAGAGGATGAGCGTAGTGCCGGCCATGTAGATGGTATGCGCCCTGAAAATGAATTTAATGAGCCAGCTGAAAATGGTTGATATAAAAGTTATGATGCCTGTGGGTTCAGTAAAGATACCGATGATAAGCCCGCCTACTTCAACGCCTGAAATGCTCATGTGCATGAACAATGCCAGTACAAGCAGCAGGGAATAAATAATGGTGATGATGTTTTTAGAAGAAGTTTCCGACATGGGTTGAGCGTGCGTTGGGTCCGGATTGCAGGGTAAAGTTTAGGCCAAAGATACGCACTGCGGTACTGATTCCGTCATATTCAATTTTACTGAAGCGAAAAGCGGTGATTCGCTTATCGGATGGTGAGCTCGCCGCGTAACGAACGCATGTAAGCATCGCGAATCTGATACGGGCTGCTGTACCTGCCAAGCAGAAACATCATTTTAGTGATGGCGGCTTCCATGGTCATATCGCCGGCGCTGATAACACCCCGTTCGCGTGCCATGCGTCCGCTGCTGTATTTTTCAAGATCAACGGCGTCAAAAACGGCCTGTGAAGCCATCACCATAAAAATGTTGCGTTCGAGGCAGGCCTCCAGAAAAGGAAGCAGGCTGTGCTCGCCGCTTACGGGAAAGTTTCCGCTGCCATACCCGGAGATGATCACCGCCCGGGTATTATCGTTCAGCAGGCTTATATAGCGCGAAGGTTTGATACCGGGGAAGAGCCGAAGCACCATCAGCTCTTCACTGAAAACAGGATAGCATTCCATGGCGCTGCCACCGGGGCGAAGGGCGTGCTTCACATGTATATCAATGCCGATTTCAGCAAGAGGCGGGTGGTTAGGGGAGGTGAAGGCCGTGAAATCGCCTATGCTCATTTTGGTGGAGCGGTTGCCCCGCAGAATTTTGTCGTTGAAGCAAATCGCGACTTCACAAAACGGCAGGGTTGCCATCTGCACGGCGTTGATGAGGTTGCGGCCGGCATCAGAGCGGATAACACTGAGCGGTACCTGGCTTCCGGTGAAAATGACCGGTTTGGCCAGGTGTTTAAAACAAAATGAAAGCGCCGAAGCGGTGTACGCCATGGTGTCGGTACCGTGAAGTACAACGAAGCCGTCGAATTGCTGATAATTCGATTCAATAGCCCGCGCAAGTACAACCCAGTCAGACGGGCTGAGATCAGAGCTGTCTTTGAAAAACAGATCAAGGCACTGAATCTGTGCAATTTCCGAAAGCTCCGGAATGTGTTTTTTAAGGCTGTCGGACGGAAGGTTATCCATCGCTCCGTCTTCATTACGGCGAATTTGCATGGCAATGGTGCCGCCGGTTTGCAGTAACAGAATGCGCTTCATGGGCAGTAGTAAACAGTCGGTAAGGTTAATCGGAATAGCTGTGCAGAAGGTAAGTTAAAAAAAGCCAAAAAGCTGAAGGGATGCAAATCTCATAATAGGATAGGAATATTGGAAATTGGATATTTTTACTTGTATCATTGGCTAAATTCTGATTAATTGAAGGTGCAAATAAATCAGCAAATTCATTCGCTATAAAGGAGGAGAACCAAAAGTTCAACACAGGGCCGGCGCAGACCATCCGTTTATCGGCTTCATAAGATTCGGCAGCATACAGGTACTGGCAACACTTAATAAAGGGATTTGACATCATGCCGCTGAGTTACGTAACCGGACTAATCACGCCAGAATACAGGCTTCAGGCCTGAGCATCTTTGTAGCGGCAACCAACCATATCACAACGGCAAAAGCTGCCGAAAAGAGGAGAATAAACGTATGAATGTGTACAAAACCGACAAATTACGGAATGTCGTCCTGCTGGGTCATTCAGGTTCAGGGAAAACCACCCTGGCTGAAACTATGGCCTTTGAAGCAGGATCTATAACACGAAGAGGCTCGGTAAGTGCGGGCTCTACGATGTCTGATTACCACCCGATGGAGAAAGAAAAAGAAAAATCGGTATTCACGACTGTGCTTAACCTGGACTGGCGCGGCCACAAAATAAACCTCATTGATACACCGGGTACTGCGGATTTTATCGGAGAAGTTGTTGCACCGCTGCGTATTGCACGAAATAATATTTTTGTAATTAATGCCGAACATGGTGTTGAAGTAGGTACCGACCTGCTCTGGAAGTATGCCCGCGATTTCGGAACAACTTCCATGATCGTAATTAACAAACTTGATCATCCTAATGCCGCTTTTGAAAAAGCTGTTGATAGCTGCAAAGAGCGTTTTGGCCGTTCCGTTGTTACCATTCAGTTTCCCTATGAAGAGGGGCAGGGTTTTAACGCCATCATCGATGTGATGAAAATGACCATGTATGAATTCCCGGAAGATGGCGGAAAACCGGAGAAGCTCCCCATCCCCGAATCCATGAAAGCGCGCGCCGACCTGCTGCATAATGAGCTTGTTGAAGCTATCGCAGAAAACGATGAGATGCTCATGGACCTTTATTTCGAGAAGGGTACTCTTGATGAAGAAGAACTCATCGACGGTTTCCGCAAAAGTATGCGGGCCGGCACCATCCATCCGGTATTCTGTGTCTCAGCAGAGCGTAACATGGGCACGGGCCGCGTGATGGGCTTTATTGATGCCGCCATTGAATCGCCTCAGGACGGCGTGCCCTCAACCCTCGAAGATGGCAGCGAGTTCGTAATTTCGCCGGATAAACCGGCATCTGCCTTTATCTTCAAACATACCAATGAAGAGCATGTCGGGGATCTTGTTTATTTTAAAGTTACGAGCGGTATTCTGAAGCCGGGTATCGATTTGTATAATGAACGTACCAACAACACCCTGAGAATAGGTTCGCTTTTTGTGCCGCAGTGCGGAAAGCGGATTGAAGTACCCGAACTGTACGCGGGAGATATCGGCGTTGCCGTAAAATTAAAAGACTGTACCACCAACGATACGATTTGCGATAAGGCACATCCGGTAAGTTTCAGGAAGGTTACCTACCCCGAGCCGACCATCAGCCTTGCTGTACTTGCTGATAGCGGCAGTGAAGAGAAGGTAGGTATGGCACTGAACCAACTGCAGCGCGAAGACCCGGCACTCAGGGTAGATCACAACGCCGAACTGCGTCAGCTCATTCTGAGCGGTCAGGGAGAAGAGCACCTTAACAAAGTGAAGCATGTGCTTGAAAATCAGTACAAGCTCCATATTGAATTCGGGGATACCAGAATCCCTTACCGGGAAACCATTTCGAAAGGAGTAAAAACGCATTACCGCCACAAAAAGCAGTCGGGCGGTGCCGGGCAGTTTGCTGATGTACACCTGTACATTGAGCCCTGGACCGAAGGCATGGCCGACCCTCCGGAACTGAACGTTCGCGGGCGCGATGAGCATCAGCTCGAATGGGGTGGCAAACTGGTGTTTTATAATTGCATTGTGGGTGGTGTAATCGATAACCGCTTCATGCCCGCTATTCTTAAAGGCGTGATGGATAAAATGGAAAACGGGCCGCTTTCAGGATGCCGGGCAAGAGATATCCGCGTGTCGGTTTTCGACGGGGCCATGCACTCGGTTGATTCAAACGAAGCTGCTTTCAAAACGGCAGGGATGATGGCCTTTAAAAAAGGCTTTCTGGAAGCAGGTCCTAAACTGCTTGAGCCGGTTTATGAGGTAGATGTGCTCGTGCCGGCAGAGTTTATGGGTGAAATCATGACCGACCTTTCCGGCCGCCGCGGCCAGATAGTGGGCATGGATTCTGAAGGAAGCCTGCAGAAGGTTACCGCACGTGTACCGCTTGCCGAGCTTGGCCGCTACACCACACAGCTCAAAAGCATGACACAGGGCCGTGCTACCCATACCCGTCGCTTTGTGGATTATGCACAGGTACCACGAGACATTCAGGATCGTGTAATGAAAGAAAACGCTGAAAAAGAGGAAGACGATTAAGCTTCACCGCTTTTTCGCGTGAACTAAAGCAGCCTGGAAAAATGAGACCGGTTTCTTCTTAAGGAGCCGGTTTTTTTTTGCGGGCCGGAAGGTGAGCTCGGGCAACCGAAACCCCGGACTGTGCAGCCCCGGCACCCGGCGGAAGTACCGATAAAGCACAAAAAAGGATTAGCCTGAGGCACAATCAAAACCTTCAAAAACAGCCTGATAAGTATATAACAAAATTGTGTTTATCAGCAAAGTGTATAGCGATTGTTCATACCTCTTCTTAACACTAAATAAACAATTCAAATTTGTATATCAGAAATAAAAGCGCTTTTTTGAAATGTAACGCACGCAAAAAGGTAACAAGCTAATATTGGTAACAATATTCTAATATCAAGGTTTGAATTAGATACTTCCCCTTCATATATTAGAGGCGTTGTCACTCAGGGCTGTTTACCATGAAGCTGGCAATCAACCAAAATCATAATTCTGTTATTTCAGACGCAAAAAAGCGGAGTAAAATTTATGAGCTATAGGAATGAAGTAAAACATAAAGAACTGGTAGCATGGGTCGAAGAAATGGCCGCACTACTTAAGCCAGACAGTGTTCACTGGTGTGATGGTTCTGAAGAAGAAAATGATGTGATGATCGACCGCTTGGTTAAGGGCGGCACTTTTAAGAAACTGAATGAAGAAAAACACCCTAATTCTTATGCTGCATTCTCTGATCCGAGTGATGTTGCACGGGTAGAAGACAGAACATACATTTGCAGCCGCCGCAAGGAAGATGCCGGACCCACCAACAACTGGGAAGATCCTGCCAAAATGAAAGAGACCCTTCAGGGGCTTTACGACGGCTGTATGAAAGGCCGCACCATGTATGTGATTCCTTTCAGCATGGGCCCGATTGGTTCTGATATTGCTGAAATCGGTATCGAAATTACCGACTCAGAATATGTAGTTGTAAACATGCGCATCATGACCCGCATGGGCCGTGATGTAATTAATGTTCTCGGCGAAGACGGCGAGTATGTGAAGTGTGTACACTCTGTTGGCGCACCTCTCGAGGAAGGGCAGGAAGATGTGCCATGGCCATGTAACCCCACTACCAAGTACATTGTACATTACCCCGAAGAGAAACTGATTCAGTCATACGGTTCCGGTTACGGCGGAAACGCCCTGCTTGGCAAGAAGTGCTTTGCTCTTCGTATTGCCTCTACCATGGCCCGCGACAACGGCTGGCTGGCTGAGCACATGCTCATTCTCGGTGTAGAATCACCTGAAGGTGAAAAAACTTATGTAGCCGCCGCTTTCCCAAGCGCATGCGGTAAAACAAATTTCGCGATGCTTATCCCGCCTAAAGAAATGGACGGCTGGAAAGTGACTACCATCGGCGATGATATTGCCTGGATTAAGCCCGGTAAAGACGGCAAGCTCTATGCCATCAATCCTGAAGCCGGTTTCTTCGGTGTTGCCCCTGGTACCAACTACGCAACCAACCCGAACGCGATGGAGAGCATCAAGTCCAACACTATTTACACCAACTGCGGCCTTACCGACGATGGCGAAGTATGGTGGGAAGAGAAAACCAAAGAAGCGCCGGCCAACATGACCGACTGGCAGGGCAACCGTTACGATCCTGCAAGCGGCAAGCCTGCTGCGCATCCTAACGCACGCTTTACGGCACCTGCTGCGCAGTGCCCTTCTATCGACCCCGCCTGGGAAGATCCTGCCGGTGTGCCTATCAGCGCCTTCATTTTCGGCGGCCGCCGTGCTTCTACAGTGCCTCTCGTTTATCAGGCCTTCAACTGGAACTTCGGGGTTTACCTCGCAGCTACCATGGGCTCTGAAATGACAGCCGCTGCCTTCGGTACCATGGGTAAAGTTCGCCGCGATCCTTTCGCGCAGCTGCCCTTCGCCGGCTACCATATGGGCGATTACATCAACCACTGGCTGCAGCTTGGCCGCGAAATCAACAACCCTCCGCGTATCTTCGGGGTTAACTGGTTCCGCAAAAATGCCGACGGCAAATTTGCATGGCCTGGTTTTGGGGAAAACATGCGCGTACTCCGCTGGATTGTGGAACGCGTTAAAGGTGAAACCTCAGCCGTTGAAAGCCCGCTCGGCTGGATGCCCCGCTACGAAGACCTCGACTGGAGAGGCCTTGATTTTAGCGAAGAGCAGTTCAACGAGGTGATGGATATCGATACCGAAGTATGGAAAGAAGAACTTCTTGGCCATGAAGAACTCTTCAGCAAGCTTTATGATAAGCTGCCGAAAGAAATTTTCTTCATGCGCGAGCTGCTCGTTTCCGGTCTGTGGCGCTCTCCTGAGCACTTCAGCCTTGCACCGGAACGCCCTCACTGAGGCACAGCAGAAATGCTATTATAGTAGTTAGTTAGTAGATGAAAAGTTTGAACACAAGCGGGTCGCCCTGAAAAGCGATCCGCTTTTTTTTTAAAATGCCATTGGTTAGCGCCGGGTATTATCCTTCACATTTTTGAACATTTCACTTCCGGAAAACAACTTATTTTAGCAGCTGTCTCAACCCGAAAGCCATTACTAACAGATTCGACTTATTTCGATTATATATGATTCTCACGGATATTAATCAGGGGCTTGGAACCATCAGCCTCAACCGGCCTGAAAAACGCAATGCACTAAATTTTGAAATGGTTGGGGCCCTTAAAGCGGCCTTTACCGATTTTTTTGCAAACGACAGTGTTAAAGTCATAAAACTGAGGGGAGAGGGTGATGTATTTTGTGCCGGTGCCGATCTTGAGATGCTGAAAAATCTGCAGGATGCCACCTACGAAGAAAATCTCAAGGATTCCCGGCACCTTGCCGAACTCTTTCGCATCATTCATGAAGGGCCAAAGCCTGTTGTAGCCGCTGTGCACGGGCATGCCATTGCCGGCGGATGCGGCCTTGCTTCTGTTTGCGACATCACCATTGCTGCTGAAAACGCTAAATTCGGTTACACTGAAACCCGAATTGGTTTTGTGCCGGCCATCGTAGCGCAGTTTTTGGTGCGCAAGGTCGGGGAAACACACGCCAGGAATTTATTACTCACCGGAAGCCTTATCGATGCCCGGCAGGCAGCCCGCATCGGCCTTATCAGCGAAGCCGTTACGCTTGAAAACTATCAGCAGACCGTGCATCACCTGATTTACGGGTTGATTCATAAATGCAGCGGTGAGGCCATGGCGCTCACCAAAAAACTGATCGGCAGGGTAAACGAGATTTCTTTTAATGAAGCTCTGGAGGAGGCAGTTGTACTCAATGCAAAAGCCCGCGGCAGTGATGACTGTCAGTACGGTATTAAGTCCTTCCTTGATAAAAAGCCAGCCATATGGTACGCAGAGCGCTGATAAATATAAGCTTACATAAAACATTAAACTGCTGCATACCACCAAAATGATTCATTTTGAGTTTGGTGCGAAGTACTTTGGGTAAATCATCGGGCAGTTAATTTTCAGAAACGCCTTAACAGCGTTTGCTGTTATCTCCGGCATGAAATCATCCAAGACTTTTAAAACAGACATTATTGTAATCGGTTCCGGCATGGGCGGCATGAGTGCTGCCTGTATGCTTGCCAAAGATGGCTACAAAGTAACCGTGCTTGAAGCTGCGCATGTGCCGGGCGGGTGCAGCTCATCCTACAAAAGAAAAGGCTACGTTTTTGAAAGCGGGGCCACCACACTTATCGGGTTCGACGAAAACCAGCCGCTGCGCACCCTTGAAGAAGAGCTTGGCATCAGGCTAAAAAAGCAGGAAATAAACCCCTCCATGACGGTACACCTTGGCGGGCAGCATATTATCCGTTATAAAAACCGGCAGGCCTGGCTTGAGGAATCTGTACGTGCATTCCCCGAAATACCGCGAAGCAATCAAAAAGCTTTTTGGGATGAAGCCTTTCATGTAGCCGATACCGTCTGGAAAGTATCGAAGCGCAACGTGTTTTTCCCGCCCAAGAGGGCTGCTGACTGGCTTCAGCTCGCCATCAACAACAACCCGACTGATGCTCCAGTGCTTCGCTATGCCTTTCAGAGCATGGCATCTGTGATGCAAAAGTTTGAGGTAGATACCCCGGTTTTCCGCCGGTTTATTGATGAGCAGCTCATGATTACTGCACAGGCCAAAGCGCACGAAACGCCCTTCATTTTTGGGGCAGCAGGCATAACCTACACCTCATATGCCAATTACTATGTGCCCGGCGGCCTGCTGAATATGGTGCGGCAGCTGGAAAAGCACCTGGTACAATCGGGCGGTGAGCTCAAAACCCGCAGGAAAGTAATCCGCCTTTCTGAGCATGAGCGCGGGGGCTACGTAGCAGAAACCGACAATGGAGAGCGCTATTTCGCCGGAAAAATTGTTTCCAATATTCCTATCTGGAATATGAAAGAGATTTCAACTGGCGAACTGGGTCTATACTACGAAAAAGAGTCGGAACGCTACGATGAAGCATGGGGGGCATTCACTATGGGGGTTGTTACAGGCGATGCCTACGATCAGCATCTCACTCTTCACCACCAACTGCATCTGCCAGCCGGCGAGCAAATGCCCGAAACCGAAGCCGGTTCTGTATTTGTCTCGATGTCGGCAAGGGGAGATACTTCCCGTGCGCCGGAGGGCGAGCGGGCCCTGAACATTTCCTGCCACACGCCAACCCGTAAATGGTTCGAAATGGGAGAGAGCTACGAAGCCACCAAAACCCGCGTGCAGGACTTCATACTCGATTTCCTCAGCAGAAACTTCCCCGGCTTTAAAGAGTCAGGCGTTAAGATGGCTTTCCCTGCTACGCCGGTTACCTGGCAAAACTGGGTTTACCGCAAAGACGGGCGCGTGGGAGGCATCCCGCAGAGCATGAGCCGCTCCCTGGTTGACTGGCCCCAAACCGAGGCGCCCTTCCCCGGAATTTATCAGTGCGGCGACACCTCCTACCCCGGTCAGGGAATTCCGGGCGTCACTTTAGGCGGAATAAACGTATATTACCGGATTAAGAAAAACGACAGTTAAACCACAATCCCCGAGAGATTGAATTATTATCAGACTTCCGCTTTTACGCCGGCTGTAAAACACCTGCTTATTATAAACGGGCTAACTTTTCTGGCGCTGAACACGCCGGCCCTGCAAAATTTGCTTTTCTTCAATTTTGCCCTTTTCCCGATTGAAAGCGGCATGTTCCGGCCCTGGCAGCTGATTACATACATGTTTCTGCACGGCGGCATGTTTCATATTTTTTTCAACATGTTCGCCCTGTGGATTTTCGGAACCGCCATCGAATCGGTTTGGGGTACCAAAACCTTCGCCCTGTATTATTTTGCAGCGGGAGTTGGGGCGGCCATCATCCACATGATAACAACCGGCAGCCCCGTAATCGGAGCTTCCGGCGGTGTATTCGCCATTCTGCTCGCTTTCGGGCTGATGTTTCCCAACCGGCGTATCTATATGCTGCTGATACCCGTAGGCATACCGGCCAAATATTTTGTGATTATTTATGGCGTGTTTGAGCTGATGATGGGCATATCCAACCTGCAGACCGGAATCGCGCACTTTGCCCACCTCGGCGGAATGATTGTCGGCTTTGTACTAATCCGCATCTGGAAATTACCAACCGATCTGGAGTAACCCCTATGTATCAGCAGGGTTCTTTCGGGCAGGCATTTAAACGGGGCTGGCTGATGATGCCGCCGGGCATCAGATGGATCATTACCATCAACGTTGCGGTATTTGTGATCGGAATGCTGGGCGGGCGCGGCTTCAGCACTTTCCTGAATCAGAATTTTGGATTTTTTTCTGAACCGTATCTCACCTTTACGCAGCCCTGGCGCCTGGTAACCTACATGTTTCTGCACGGGGGCATTTTCCATCTGCTGTTTAACATGCTCTGGCTGTGGTTTTTGGGGAGAATTGTGGAAGACCACATCGGCACCAAGAACTTTCTCACGATTTATTTCGGCTCCGGAATCGGGGGCGCGCTGGTGAATACCGTGGTTACGTCCGTTTTCGGCGGGGCACTCATTCCCACCATCGGTGCATCGGGCGCGGTTTTCGGCATAATGGTTGCCTTTGCGATGCTGTTCCCGAGGTATAAGCTGATGCTTATCTTCTTTCCGCCTATCGAAGCCCGTTTTATTGTAGCCGGTTTAATTGGCATTGACATCCTCTTCCTTTCGGCCTCAGATAACATCGCCCGTATCGTTCACCTTGGCGGCGCGTTCTGGGGGTTTGTACTGCTCAAAATGTGGTACCGCGGCTACAACTACGACGCCTGGCTTACAGCTATCGGTGAAAAACTCAGGCCCAAAAAGAAAGCCCCTGAAATGCGGGGTCCGGCCGGTGCCGGCAAAAAATCAAAGCTGTATGCCGTGGATGACGCCGAAATTCTCGATGAAGTAGAACAGGATGAGCTCGACCGCATACTCGAAAAAATTTCCAAAAACGGCTACGACGGTCTTTCTGCTGAAGAAAAACGCACCTTGTTTGAACTCAGCCGCCGAAACTAATTCAGCTGTTTTCAGAACCAATCAGCACGCCTTTTTGTTATGGTGCCCTGAGAGTTACACGCTCATGGTTTCGCCATCTGTTTACCCGGCGAAACCGGCATCCGTTGTTTACCCGCTTTTTATTTCCGAATATTCAAATTAATCCGCGCATGATTTCCATCAACAGAAGAAAATCTTTACAGGTAATGGTCGGGGAGGTCGCCATTGGCGGAAGTGCCCCCGTTGTAGTACAAAGCATGACCAATACCGACACCGCTGATATCGACGACACCGTTAAACAGGTAGCCGAACTTTCGGATGCCGGTTCAGAAATCGTGCGCATCACCGTAAACAACAAGGAAGCAGCCAAAGCGGTACCCTATATAAAGGAGAAGCTGCTCAAAAAAAATGTAGATACGCCCCTCGTTGGCGATTTCCATTACAACGGGCATGTGCTGCTTACAGAGTTTCCTGATTGCGCGCAGGCTTTATCCAAGTTCAGGATTAACCCCGGCAATACCGGCACCCGCGGGCGCGACAAAAATTTCTGCACCATTGTGGAACAGGCCGTCCGTTACAACAAGCCGGTGCGTATTGGGGTGAACTGGGGCTCTCTGGATCAGCAGCTGCTTGCTCAGAAAATGGACGAGAACAGCCTGCTGCCAGTACCCAAAGAATCAAAGGAAGTAATGATGGATACCATCATCGAAAGTGCGGTGCGTTCATCACAGCTGGCGCAGGATGTGGGCCTGGCGAAGGACAAAATCATCATCAGCTGCAAAATGTCCGGCGTGCAGGATCTGATCACCATTTACCGGCGCATGGCGGCCGTATCAGATCACCCGCTGCATCTTGGGCTTACAG
Organism: Balneolales bacterium; assembly: GCA_020832405.1. Classification (GTDB taxonomy): domain Bacteria; phylum Bacteroidota; class Rhodothermia; order Balneolales; family Cyclonatronaceae; genus Cyclonatronum. The sequence continues at coordinate 9,373 of JAFIET010000003.1, read as the reverse complement.
AAGCGGGAATGGGGATGAAAGGCATAGTGGCAAGCTCAGCGGCCCTTGGTATTTTGCTGAATGAAGGCATTGGCGACACCATCCGCATTTCACTTACACCCATGCCCGGTGGCGATCGCGCCGAAGAGGTGCGGGTCGGTCAGCAGATTCTGCAATCGCTTGGCATCCGGAATTTCATCCCGCAGGTTACGGCCTGCCCTGGCTGCGGCCGCACCAAAAGCACCTACTTTCAGCAGCTCGCCGACGAAATTCAGGGGTACATCCGCGAAATGATGCCTATTTGGCGGGATGTGTACCCCGGTGTTGAGGATATGCACGTAGCTGTAATGGGTTGCGTTGTAAACGGCCCGGGTGAGTCTAAATATGCCGATATCGGCATTTCTCTGCCCGGTACCTTCGAAGAACCCAAGGCCCCGGTTTATGTGGACGGCGAGCACCGGGTTACCCTCACCGGCGATCATATCGGTCGTGAGTTCCGCGGCATGCTCGACGATTACATCATTAAGCGATTTGGCCGTAAAGAAACGCAGCACATCTGAAACGCGCCTTTTTTTATAAAACTGAAAGCCCGGTATCGCACTGATACCGGGCTTTTCTGCTTTCAGGGAAAGAGGCCTCAAAACGGCATGCTGCTGTCTCAACATTGTAAAATCAGAAGTTTACGGCAGCTGTGTTAAAATAAAGGTTCGATATTAGATTATTTTTCTTAGGCTTGTGCGAAGCCAAAAAAGAGAAGTTTTTAGTTTGAAAATGTAAGCGCTTTCACTATTTTTGAATCGTGCATGTACCCTTTCAGCCTGGCCATCCCGCCCGACTGAACTGCCTGATGCAATACCAGATGAACTTAATCCCCCTACAGCATTACAGATGCTTCGGCTGCCCGATTATTTACTAACTCCCAAAAGTGGTACAGGTATCAGCAACGGGTTTTTAGGTTCAGTTTTAATCATATTTGATTTCTTAATCGCTTGTCGTATTTATGGCCATCAGCCAACTCAGATATAAATTTTTTGTAATTAAACTGCTTTTCATTTCCTGCCTGCTTCTGCTTTTCATCGGTGTTTCCGGGTGTTCCCCCAAAGACACACAGCCTGATGCAGAACAGATTCTGGCCTCGGTTGGCAGTTACGAAATTACTCAAACCCATTTCCTAAATGAGCTACAGCGGTTTAATGCCCGTGCCGGCTACGGCATGAACCTCAGCCCCGATGTGATGGAAGCCGTGCTTAATCAGCGCCTGAACCGCTATGTAATTGTGGAATATGCGATGGCGCAGGAGTGGCACAACGAGCCCGATGTAAACCACATGCGCGAAATGATTGAGCGCAAAGCTGTTATGGAAGAATTTGAGCGCCGCTTCATTCTTGACAGGCTTACAATTGATGATAATGACCTGCGCGAGCTTTTCTACCGGGCAAACACCAGTGTTCGGGCTTCTCATTTATTTGCAAGAAACCGTAGGGAAGCTGATTCTCTCTTTGCACTACTGCAACAAGGTCATGATTTTAGTGAACTTGCAGCATCCGTATTTCAAAACCCGGAGCTTGCGCGAACTGGAGGTGATCTCGGTTTCTTCACCCTTGATGACATGGATATTTCCTTCGAAGATCAGGCGTTTCGCATGGAAATCGGTGAAGTATCAGGGCCGGTACAAACCAGCCGCGGCTTTTCAATCATTAAGGTAACGGATATCGTAACTACGCCCGTGATCACCGAAACGCAGTTCGCTAACCGCCGCAATGAGATTGCGGCAATAGCACGGGATCAAAAATCGGAACTTGCCGTCCGAAATCATCTCAGAAATACAATTGATACATTCGAATATGATCCTGACTTAATGCAGCGCCTCTGGGAAGATGTTCGCAATGATCCTGATGCGTATCTCGAATTTAACCCGGAGCTTAGCCGGCTTGAAGTACGGCTCTCCCCCGATGTGGCAGGCCAAACCCTGGTTACGCACGGGGATTTTGTGTTTACGGCCGATGATTTCCTGCGGGAAGGTTTTTTTACCACCTTCAGCCAGCGCCGCGAGGCCCGCAATGTGCATGATTTTACCGCTCAGGTGAAGGCGATGGCCTACCGCGCCATGGCTATGGAGCAGGCCCGAACGCACCCTGATTACAACGCCCGCTATGTACAGCGCACGGCCGACGAAACCTTCTACAATTACCTGAACCAGATGTTTGACGAGTACCTCGAAACCCTGGTACAGGTGAGTGAGGCCGATATTCGTGAAGAATACCGCCGGAATACCGGCCTCTATGTTGAGCCGCTTCAGCTTGATATGGCCGAAATTGTGGTAACAAGCGAAGCTGCTGCCGATCAGGTCTGGGAAGCGCTTCAGAGTGGCCGCAATTTTGAGGATGTTTTGCGGCAATACACGGCCGACCCTGCTGCCCGTGAAAACATGGGCCGGCTCGGCTTCATCCCCATTAATCAGTTCGGTATGATGGCACCTTCGCTGGTGAGCATTCAGCCGGGCGAATATGCAGGCCCTTTTCAGATAACCGGTGCCCGCTTTCACATCTTTAAATGCCTGGGAAGAATCGAACCCCGGCAGCTGTCTTTTGAAGAGGCCATTCCGCTTGTTGAGCGGGCGCTGCGTGCTGAAGCCAAAGATCAGTTAAAAATACAGATAATCGGTGAAGCACGTGAGCAGTTCAACGCCACTGTTTACACCGACAGATTGCTTTCGATACCCATACAATTATAAGACAACAATATGAATAACGTTACGAAATTACTGTTCGCCGTTTTCGTATTCCTGTTTGCAGCCGAGAGTCTGCACGCACAGGCCGGCCGGATTACCGGTACGGTTACGGATGCGAGGGATGGCGAACCGATTATCGGGGCTCAGGTCATTATTCAGGGTACAACCCAGGGTACGACCACCGACTTCGACGGAAATTACCGGATTTTAAATGTGCGACCGGGTACCTACACCCTTGAGTTTCGCTACATCGGCTATACCACGCAGATTGTTGAGGATGTTTTGGTCAGAACCGATCTGAACACCGTGATCGACATGCAGCTTTCTGAATCAGTACTTGAGGGTGAAGAAGTTGTTGTAAGAGCAACCCGTGATGTGGTTATCCGTGATCTCACAAGTACGGAGTCGCGCGTGAGCCGGCAGGATATCGAGCGCCTTCCCGTTCAGGAAGTAGGTGATATCGTATCGCTTCAGGCCGGTGTTACGGTCGGGCCGGGTGGCAGCATTCACATTCGCGGCGGCCGTTCTTCAGAGGTTGCCTACATTGTAGATGGTGTGCGCGTTTCTGATGATTTCGACCGCGGGCAGGGCCTGCGTGTTGATAATCAGGCGATTGAGGAGCTTCAGGTTATTTCCGGAGCGTTCAACGCTGAGTACGGGCAGGCTACCTCCGGTATCATCAATATTGCAACCCGTACCGGTACCAATAACTGGCAGGGAGGTGTACGGATTTGGGGCGGTGAATATGCTACAAGCCGTACGGGCCTGTACCCCGGCGCACCGGGCACATTTTCGGAAATCGACCCGCTGCATCAGTATAATATTGAGGGAAGTCTTTCCGGACCCATCATCCGCGATAAACTCACCTTCTTTGTGACCGGCCGCCGTTTCCGTAACGAAGGCTGGCTGTACGGCTACAACGCTTTTTCCCCGCAGGGGCCTATTGTGCCGCTTCAGGATGAGGCCGGTAATTTTACCTGGGAGCGCGGCTACAACGAAGTGCCGGTTAGCAACCCGGTTAACCGCTACGGTCATTTCATCAACCCTGATGATCCCTGGATCAATATTATCGAAAACGACGGCGAGTTTATCCGCTACCGCGATGAAGGTTTCCGCGACAGTACGATGGTTTCCATGCATCCGTTCGAGACCCTCAGCTTTCAAGGCAATTTGCAGTGGAATGCTACAAATAAACTCCGATTTAACCTGATTGGTAACTGGAGCCAGGAGTTCAGCCAGGGGTACAGCCACAGCGGCCGCCTGAATGCTTCGAACAACCGGCAAACTGAGCGGAACAGCTATTTTGCGAATTTCCGTACCACTTTTACGCCTACGGCTAACATGTTCATGACTACCAACCTCGCCGTACGTTATAATGCGTTTGAGACCAATCTGTTTGGCAACCCCTACGACCCGCGCTATCTCAACTTTGAGCGTACGGGCGATTTCCCGCAATCAGCACAACCGCAGGATGGCCGTTTTTCACGCTTCGGAACCAATAACGGTTTTTTTAACCGGAACACCACCACCATTATCGGTAAGTTTGAGTACAACCATCAGGTGAACGACCAGCACTTTGTGAAGGCTGGTATCGATATTCAGGCTGATGTGCTCAATTTCCGAAACTTCGGCCTTGTACCCGTTTCGGGAGGTGCTGACCTCGAACCTTTCCCGCAGGATGTGCTCGACCGCGAATTCCTGCCTGAACTGGGTATTCCGCTCGAAAATACGATCGGCCATGAAGTATGGACCCGCAAGCCGCTTACCATCAGCGCTTACATTCAGGATCGTATCGAATATGAAAACCTGATTATCAATGCCGGTGTTCGCTTCGACTATTTTATGCCCAACGGCCGTATCCCCGCCTCTGACCGGCCGCGCCTGACACAGCGCTACGACGAGCGCGGCCCCGATTTCTGGACCGAAGCAAGCCCCAAATATCAGTTTAGCCCGCGTTTGGGTATTGCATATCCCATTTCAACCCGCGGTGTAATTCACTTCTCATACGGCTACTTCTTCCAGGTGCCCGACTACACCCGCCTGTACAATGGTGATAAGCTCATCCTGGCGAACATCTCCGGTGCACAGGGGCCGTTCGGTAACCCGGACCTTCGGCCTGAGCAGAGTGTGAAATACGAGCTTGGTCTTCAACAGGAGATATTCACCGGTACTGCGCTTGACCTGAGCATTTTTTATGAGGATAAGCGCGACTATGTTTCCTCAGGCCCCATCAAACCAACGGCTATTCCGAGCGTGCGTTACGGTACCTGGATTAACCGCGATTACGCGAACATCCGCGGAATAACTGCTGCCATCAATCAGCGTGTAACCCGCCGGGTGAGCTTTGGCCTCGATTACACCTTCTCGATAGCCGAAGATTCCAACTCTGATCCTGCCGCCGAATTCTTCGCAGCCGTTGCCTCCGGCGATACGACTGGCAGCAACCTGGCACGCTTCCTCACCAATGCCAATTGGGACCGTACACACGTACTGAACTCATCCTTCTTCTATGCCCGCGATACCTGGGGCTTCAACATAGTGCAGCGGTTCAGCAGCGGACTGCCCTACACGCCGTCTTCAGCAGTTCCGCGCAGCGTAGGTATCACCTCCACCGGAGACATCATCACCAACAGCCTGCGGATGCCTGTCAGCTTTACCGTTGATCTCAACATGTACAAAAATGTACAGGTGAGCGGCTACACCATGGGCCTGTTCTTCAATGTGTATAACATCTTTGACGCACGGAATCCTAACTCGGTATTTAATGACACCGGAAGCCCGGACCTTCCGCTTAACCCGCTTGCTGATGCCGATCCCGGCTGGTACGCAAACCCGACCCGATTCTCAGAACCGCGCAGGGTGCAGTTCGGCTTTTCGATGCAATTCTAATGAAAAAGATTTCCAAAACACTACGGATTATGTCACTTAAGCAATCCTTACTTCTGATGGCGGCCCTGCTTTTTGCAGGCCTCATCACGGCTGAAGGCGTGCGGGCACAGGCTCAGACCGGCAACATCCCCAGCGATGAACGCTCTTCTTTCGAAGAACGGCGCAAATCTATTCTGGATGCCAACAACCTGCGTGCGACCTACCACAATTTCGGGTTTTCAGGGCGAACCACCGATGCTAATGTGGATGAGCTCTACTTCGAGTTTCCGAAAAATACCAACCGCCGCTACCTCTATTTTGTCTCTATTTTTACAGGTGCCGAAGTTATTGATCAGGTAACCGGTGAAACGATTCAGGCAGTTGTGGCGCCTAACTACCGTACCAATCCGCAAACCGGCGACAGCTGGGCCAAAAACCCGGTTGTGGGTTATTTCAACCCGGATTCCGATGAAATTGCCCGAAGTGACCGGGGCCCGGGCTCAACCCGGGGCAATACCTGGCCGGCTTTCTGGCCCGACAAGCTCGATGATCCGTCCGATCCCGGATGGCCCAACCAGTGGAATGGCTTCTTCGGCAAAGATATCTTCAATGCCGATCAGGAGTTCTATTACCGCTCCGGAGACGATCAGTACACACGGCTTTCTGCCGGCGGCAACTGGCTTCCCGATCCGGAAGATCCGAGCCGCGGCGGCCTTGGCCTCGTTATGGACACCCGGATTCTTGCCTGGACGCAGAACCTGATCAGCAGCGTGCATTTCAATGTGTTTGAAATCCGCAACGACAGCCGCTTCGACTATGATAAAGTTTCGTTCATGCTCTGGACTGCCGACTGGGTCGGTACCCCGGAAAATGACCTCCCTTTCTTTGATCAGGAGCGCTCCATTGCGTTTTACACCGACATCCTGCCGACACAGTCGCCGCCGGAATTTGACGGTACGGCTATTGGAGTAGCGGCAATCCGCTTCCTCGAAACACCCGGCAATGCCATCGATGGAATCGACAACGACGGCGACAGTGACTTCTACCTCGGTGGCGGTCCGCTGTTCGATCCCGGAAATGTGGATCTCTACAGCCTCCTCACTGTTGACGGCGGCGGATTCATTTCTTCCAGGGATGTGCTGGCAAATGAAGTAGTTCCTCAATTTACAGCCGAGCAGTTTGCGGACCGTCAGCTTGTGCCCGGCGATCCCATTGTGCTCATCGATCAGGAAGGCAACCGACGCCTGTTCCGGTACCCGCCCGCTGCAGCCGGCGACGTAACCGTGATTACCTACGATGCCCGCGATGTAGCCCGCGAAGTACTGCTGCCAGCCGGCGGAATGACGGTACGGGAAGACACCGTTCAGGCGCGGCACCGCAACCTCATCGACGACGACCTCAACGGCCTTATTGATGAAAACCAGCCCAACCACCTCACCCTCACCCGCTTCCTGCCCGGTCAGTCGCAGCCGGTTACACGTCCGGTTCGCTTCATTAACTACCTCTGGAGCGGATATTACGAAGGGCATGCCGGCAACCCCGGTATTGATCCCGTAGGATGGGCTGAAGTAAACGGCGAATGGGTACCGACCGACAGCCTCGTGATTCAGCGCGGTATGATTATCCCCGACCGCTGGGTTGAGCGCCGCATACAAAACGATTCTGATTTCGCACAGCTCATCAACGACTATCAGGAATCCCTGCGGAACCTGTACAGCAGAATCAGCAATCCTATTTTTCCGGAATCCTTCTTTGACCGCTACTACCTGAATCAGTTTACGGCGGCTCCGATGATTGATGAATCGAGGGAAGACTTCTTCGACAATAATCAGGACTGGCGCATGCGCGACGACGTCGGTATCGACGGCGTTGAAGACACCGGATCAAGGGGAGAAGGCGACGGATTCCCGAGTTCAGGTGCCTTCACACCTTTCCCTGGCGAGCCAAACATTGATAAAACCGACGTTCGCGAAACCGATGCCATTGGGATCACCTCGGCTACCTCTATTCCTGCAGGCTCCCTTGAATTTAACGACGGCCTGATCTGGCGCCGCTTCATGGTTCCGGGTCTGTTTCCGCCGGCTCCTCCGGCCACGCAGGATACCGATCAGATGATTACCTCGAGCTTTTTCCAGCTTCGTGCCGGTTCCATTCAGCGTTTTGCAATTGCAATTTCGGTTGCCCAAACCGGAACATCAACCAACACCGCTGATCAGGAGCTCGTAACCCAGCAGCTTGAAAATGCTTTCCGCGCTTTCGATGCCAACTATCAGTTTGCCATCGCTCCGCCGCCGCCGCTTCTTCGCGCTGTACCCGGCGACGGCCACGTGGTGCTCTACTGGGATGACGAGGCCGAAGCCGTTTTCGACCGCTTCCTCGACCGCCTCGGCGTAAACCCGCGCAACTTTGAGGGCTACCGCGTGTACCGCTCCACCGATCCGGCGCTGGCCGACAGTCGCCGCATTACCGACGGCCGCGGTAACATTCAGTTCCTGAAGCCGATTGCACAGTTCGACCTCGCAAACGGCATTACCGGCAACCACCCGATCGATATTAACGGTCTGGAGTTCTTCCTCGGCAGCGACACCGGCCTGCAACGCCATTTCGTTGACACCGATGTGATTAACGGGCGGCAGTACTACTACGTGGTAACTGCCTACAACAGCGGTGCTGCCATTGCCGATATCGCACCCTCTGAATCGCCGGTTAACATCAGTATCAATCCGGACGGCTCCCTGTCTGCCGGACAAAACGTGCAGCTCGTAGTTCCCGGCGGTCCTGCTGCAGGATACGCTGGCCCCGCCGAAATTTCGGTGAACCGCGTAGGCGGTACGGGCAACGCAACCGGAACCATCATTACCAGCATCTTTGATACGCAGCAGCTTCGGGTGAACACCACCTACCGCATTGAGTTTCAGGATGAAGAGGTGACGGCCAACGGACAAACCTGGCGGCAGACAACCGGCTTTACACTCACTGATACAACCAACGACCGCGTGATCTTTGAAGATCGCGAGGAGTTCCGCGGCGAAGACATCCCGGTATTCGACGGGGTGAAGCTGATTGTGGTGAATGATGCTTTCTCGCCGTCTCAGACTGCAGGGGAGCGGCCGAATACGCGCTTGCGCATGAGCAGCTGGACCAACCGTGCCGGAACCGACACCCCGGCTACCGTAAGGGCAATCCGCCACAACGGCAGCACCGCGAACTACCGCATCGAATTCTTCGATACGCGCCGCAACGCAGCCATCAGCCAGAGCAGCTCAGTGCCGGTACAGGTACAGCGAGGCGCGCTCACCATGCAGGCCCCGGCGAGAGATGTGAACTTCCGCATCATCAACACCAAAACCAACGAACCTGTTGAGTTTGGTTACCTGCCGCACCCGGCCATTACCGACGCGCAGCGCGGGCACACCGGTTTTGCAGCGGTATTCCGCGATAACCTTCGCCGCACCGACAGCGACCTGATTTACATCAAGGAAACCAACCCAATTACCGGTGAGCGTGAACTCGCGTGGGAGCTTGTACTCGAGCCGTTTGCAGCCAACTCGCCTTTTGCCGCACAGCCGGGCGATGTAATTGTGCTGAACCAAAGCACCGAGTTCACAAGCGACGATGTGTTTGAATTCACCATCGATGAGTCGCACATACCGGGCATTGACCTGGAACTTGCCAAAAATCAGCTGGATAACATCCGGGTTGTTCCGAACCCCTACATCGGCACTCACCTCGGTGAGCCTCGTCCGGCAGGTGCCGATCAGACCCGCGTGCGTCAGCTGCACTTCACGAACCTTC
>JAFIET010000165.1 GCA_020832405.1 Balneolales bacterium | reverse complement strand
TATACTATAACAAAGTTAGTGCCATTACTCTCGAGAGGGGAATTGCGCGCATCGGAGCGTGGATGGCACGCGGATTTTTCGGATTGGGCCGGATTTACGCGGGTTAATTCCCCGGCGATCACGTAGCTAAAACCTCCAAGGTTTTTTGAAACCCTGGAGGTTTATTCCGACCCCGGACCCCAAACCTGCCCCCAAATTCCCGCGCCGTTTTTTTACACTTACCGTTTTCGATTCCCTGTTTTTTTTCTAATATTTAGGGCAATTGCATCCCTCCAGGTTTCAGCATATAAATGGACTTCAAAAAAACCACTTCCCGGATGCAGCTGTGGAAGCGTTTTTCAGATTTTTGGTACGGCACCCTCTTTTTCACCCTATCCGTAAGCGCTTACAGCTGTAGCACCGCGTCTCCGCGCTTCCCGAAAAAAAGCTTTTTTTCGCGGTTGAAGCCCGCTTTTTCCATTTTTCTTCCTTCTAAAACCTCCCCTCAGCAATTTTCAGTAACAAAGCTTGTAAGCGGTAACGCCTTTCGGCGCAGGTCCTTGCAAGGTTGCGTTTCCGCCCCGGGGCGCCGCAGTTTTGCCGGCAGGCCGCCGCTCACGCCCGTGCTGCTGATGCCGCTGCTCACACTGCTGCTACTGCCGGGCTTCATCGCCCCCGATTCCGCCTCCGCACAGCAGGCCCCCGCGCCCGACCCCGACCGCTTCAGCATGGAAACCTCCATCCGCATCAGCGGTAACGTGATCGCCCGCACCGGAGGCGAAAACATCCTCTTCGACACCATCTACGAGGTCCACTTCGAGCAGCTCCGCGCCGGGCAGACCCTCATCACCGTCGATCCCATCACCGATTTCGCCACCGCCGATGCCGGGGCCGGCTACGTAGTGGCCAAGGGCGCCCCCAACGCGCAGTTTCAGCTCACCTTCAGCCGGCAGGTCGTGCTCCGCCACGCCACCGAGCGCGACAACGTGCTCATCGTAAACTACCTGCTCAGCGCCAACAGCACCGCCGAGCAGGAAAACTCCGCCTACGTGCTCGAAGCCGCCCCCACTTTCCGCCTCAACGCCGACGGCGAATTCCATTTCTGGGTTGGCGGACAGGTCGATATCTCCAACGCCATCCGCGGCGAGTACGAAGGCGAATTCACCCTCGAGGTCGAGTATCTATGAGGTTGATGAAGATGATGATGAAGAGGTTGAAGATGCCGGTACAGCTGCAAACGAAGGCGGCCGCCATCACCGGCAGGGATTCGGGGCGTACTCCCAACGACCGGGAGCTAAGGCAGCATTTTTTTCTTTGGGTAAATTTCGTGACAGCCACCCGCCTCCCAGACCCGTCGATACGCCCCGCGCGCCTGATAGCCCCGTGCACGCCTGCCGGGTCACCCTCGCCCGCCCTCACCCTGATTGGCCTGCTCTGCCTCCTATTTTCCATCCCCCTAAACCCCAAACCTGCAGAAGCACAGCGCCTGAATTTTGGTTTGTTTGCGGGGGATAACGTATCTGTCAGAGCGGTTAACGGGCATGAAACACTCGATTTCAACTTAAAACAAAACCCGATTGTGCCGGGTGATGAGGTTGCCATTGCGCTTACGGTTGAAGATCTGAACTCTCTCGCAATTATAGAAATTGAAGCCGCTATCGGTTTTGACCTTGATGTGGAAGTGTCACAAAATAATCCCGGCTTCCTGCTATTAAACGGTACAGAAGAGGATGATCAAATTGGCTTCAATCTGCGCTGGGCTTTTGCCAATCAGGATTCACCTGACCTCACGCATGCACTTGGGGTAGCTCAGTCAAACGTAGTGCCACCCCAAATCAGTTTTGCCACCTTTCCTGTTTTAAGAAGAGGGATCGGGAGTAATGGCCCGCCAGGTCCGCCACCGACCCCATTAGACGGGAACAGTCCGGCCCGTCGTGATACTAAAATCGTGTATCTCTTCATCTACGGAAATATTTTCGATACTGATGATGCCGCAGTGGGTACGTACTCGGATGTTATCAATATACACGTAAGCTACAACGAGGGGAGCGGCTTATGAATCGTCACGCTGAAAAAACCTGCTTTTCAGCCAATAAGGATGCCCGGCCGTCTGTCGGACTCATCCTGTTCCTGATTTCTTTTATAACGGTTTTTTCCGCGCTCATACCCGGTGAAGCCTCGGCGCAGGTGCGTTTCAATCTGAGCCTTGCAGAAGAGGGGGCGGAGCTTCGGGCTGAGTCCTTCGATTTCAACCGTGATGCCCGGCGGACCCTCACGACTGATGAGCTGGGCCGCATCACCGGTATCGAAAGCGCGGCCTGCCTGCGCATCAGCGCGGCGGAGAACATCTCGGTATTGGTGCAGGTGCAGTTTCGGGATGTGCAGCTGCCCGGCGGCAGCCGTCCGGTAACGACCGAAGCCCGCTACCTCAACGACGGCGGCGCCTGCCCCGAACTGCCGGCCATCGCACGCGAGCTCGGCCGCCCCCTCGATGCTCAGGGCCGGGCCGCCTTCACCCTCGATCAGCGGCCCCGCATCGCATCCCGTCTGCCCGGCAGCCCGCAGCGCCTCAGCGCATGGCTCATCCTGCTCGCCGACCTCCGCCTCAACCCCGACGCAACCCCCCTCCAACGCGCCTTCACCGATCAGTACGAAGGCGAATTCACCATCAAAATAGAATATCTGTAAATGGTTTC
>JAFIET010000060.1 GCA_020832405.1 Balneolales bacterium | reverse complement strand
TTTGAGCTTTGGGCAGGCCGCAAGCGCGAGCAGTTCGGGCTGATACACCCGACGCTTTCTACCGGCAGCATGGATTTATCAGAAAACGCCCGGCCGATCCCTCAGATCGTTTTTGCCACCCGCGGATTCATGCCAGTTCCTTATACCGACGGTATCCTGCATTTTGATGCCTCGCTGGGGCACGGCTGGCAAACCGACCGCAGCGACCGTTTTGTGGATGGGCTGGTGCGCATTCACCGCAAGCATTTATATCTGCGGATTTTTGATGAAAACGCGCCTCTTGTTTTGCACGGCGGCCTCAAGCACTTCGCACAGTGGGGCGGCACGAGTCAGCTGCACGGAAGCTCACCCGTAAACTTCCGTTCTTTTCTGGATGTGTTCTTTTCCCGCGCGGCAGATTCCAATGAAATCATCGGGGGAGGGCAGCTGCTAAACAGCGCGCAAAATCATATTGGCACCTACGATTTTGCCATTAAGGTAAATACTGAGCGCTACATTTTTTCGCTCAGCAGGCAGTTCATTCTGGAAGATACGCCCAATGCGAGGTTTGGCACCCCGTGGGACGGCATGTGGGGCGCTACGATATCGCTGCGGGAGCCGGGTCTGCCCCGGAGCTGGAAATCGGCCGGCAGTAATCCGCGGCCGGCAGTAGGTGCGCAGGGCTCACGGCTGCATCAGAGCCGTAGCGGGTCGGGCTTCAGGCCGCTCCTTCAAACCATTCACTACGAGTACATCGACCTGAAAGAGGGCATGTCGCGCTTTCCGCAGCGGGCACGTGATGAATACTTCAACTACTACAATCACTGGGCTTACCGTGGCGGCTGGACCTACTTCGGGCAAAGCCTGGGGAATCCGCTGCTGCTCACCGATCCCTTGTACCTTGGGGTTGTTAACAACGAAATCATAGCCCATCATCTCGGTCTGGAAGGATTCTGGGGAGCCTTTGACTGGCGTTTTCTCTCAACGTACAGCCGAAACTACGGAGCGAACCGGGCTTCCCGCCGTACCAACCCAACCGGCCGAGAAAACCTGCTAACCGAAAGGCGGGATCAGTGGTCATTTTTGCTGGATGTAGGCACAAAGCAATTCTTCAAAAACACTGAAGCCCGAATCAGTTTTGGGTTTGATACGGGCGAGGTTCATCCTCAAAACTTTGGCACCCTGCTGACCCTGCGCTGGACTGCAGGCTCTTAGATAAAAAGAGCGGAACTGACCAACAACATCAAAGCGTGCATATCAGCTTTTGAATGCTGAATTTTACAGATTTACGGCTCAGGCTGACCGATTAATTGCGCCCAACGCTTTTCGGCATAGATACTGAAAGCCTGCTTTTCATGGCCCCAGCCGAAATGAAGCACATAAGGCCTCACCCAGATATGATCGCCGCTGCGGGGTAGAATCCAGAATAGCGACCGGAGCAGCTCGTGCATCCAGGGGCGCTGAATGCCCCGAAGCGAATAAATGAAGGGGTTGCAGTAGTACTTACAGGCGACCTCAGTGAAATCCTCATTATGATGGGTGAGGTAGCGGATGTAGTCCAGCTGTGCGCTTTCGTAGCCGTTGAACCAGGGCATCACATACAAACCGAGCCGGCTCATCGCCATGCCGAGGCTCCATTCGCAGCTTTCAAGGGTGCGGTTACGTTCATTAGTGCGGCTGATGAAGTGAGTTTCATCCATTCGGGCAAGAAAGGCTGATGCCTGTTCACAAACACGGCGGGTGAGCTCCGGATCGGCGGCAAAAATAAAGCCGGACTGCACCCGGTACAAATGGGTGAGACCAAAACGGCGAAGGGTTCGCTGCCGGCGGCGCAGCAGGATGTCGGTGGCGATGCCAAAAGATTTGGGTGCCCCAAAGAATACATCAGCCGACTCAGAACCTGTAAGCGTAAACCCGAACGGTTGCATAATGTGCCACAGCGGGTCGGGGTTTCGGCACCAAATCATATCGGAATCCAGATACAGGTTTCTTTCAAAAGGCATAAACCGATAAAGCTGATGCTTAAACCCTACAATGGATCTGTTTTCTACCGGTAAATCGAGTATTTGTGCAAACCAGTGACCGAATCCCAGTTTCCGGATTTCAGTGGCATGTTCATGGCTGCAATACAGAGCTACTGGTCTTTTCTGATCATACCTCCGGATGGCATCAACAGCTACAAGTACATCCCGCAAATACTTTGGCTTGCCGTAACTTGTAAATACGTAACCTTCAGGCTGTTTTTTCAAACCCGGCATGATCTCAGCACCCCGGTTTATATTTGTTCGGGAAGGCAAACTCAATACCTGACATAGCAAGCTGACCGAAAGGAAACCTTAAGATATAAACCAAAGCTAACCTTCATTAATGGCAGTTTTAGGACTTTATGTTTCCAAAAGTAAGGGATTCATCTTTCCAAAACCCAACAAAATCCCCGCTTGCGCATTTCTTCAATTAGTCAACAAGAAAGAAATTATAAAATCCTCCTATTTCAGCCTCACTTGGGAGGTTAAACCGCGCTTTTCCTCTGAATTCCAGTACCTCTCCTCCAAGAAAACCACGGGCTACCCGCCTTTCAACCCACGAGAGTTCTGAAAGCATTGAAAACCGCTCCAGATCAGCAGTGCGGTTAAGTCTCACGCTTTTTATGGCACCCTGTGGGTGCATCAGCTGAAGCTGAAGGTCTCGTGCAACACGTTTACCGTGCAGTCTTGATGTGCTGACGTTCTCTATACTGTGTACCGTAAAAATATCAGGACTTCCGTTACGGCTGTTCAGGTAATGACCTATTGTTCGGTTGTGACGCTCACCTGCCGGTAAAAAGAAGAAGACAATATCCCAGTTATCCCGGTCATTCTGTGCAATAAACCTGTAACCGCTGTCCATCAGGCGTGTAGTGGTCTGATTTTGAAAGGTATGATCCATGTGTGCCGTACCACTCACTTCCTTCCGCGTCCCGTTTACTTCCACATAGCCTTTGGTACGGGCAAATGGAATGTGGGTAAAAATCCCGATTTCCTCACTTCCAATCCGGTAGATGCCGTCTCCAAGCTTAAAACCGGGCGCAATATCTTCGAGAAACAAGTGAATATCGTAGCTGATACCGTCTTTAGTAGTTTCGACACGAACCTGCATTTGTTCAGGTAAACGGCCTTTAAACCAAACTTCCCTGCCTTCTCTGAGCTGAAAAAGCCCGGTCTCTTTATTTTGGATAAGCTCTTCGATCGGGTACTCCCGGGAAAGCTGCCAGGTGTTGCCTTCCAGCCCGACTACCGAAACCCTCACACCTGTTACAGGCGACTTCAAGTTGCCAAAATTGGCCGCAGAAAAGGTAATGGTGACCAGCATACCATCATCCATGAAAAAGTGCCAGGTCCAGAACTCGTTGAAATGGCTTCCTGTGAGGGTTTGAGCCCAAATGTTATCCGGACCTAACGTGCTCAGTTCTCCCTGCGGATTAAGCGGTTGTGAAGCAACTTCCTCAGGAAGTCCATGCCACATAAATATCAGAAAAAAAGTAAACAGACGGGCTTTCATGGACGGAGAATTTGGAGTAGTTAAATCGGGGCTTTTTCAGAAGTAAAGACAGATGATGCACTTAATGCATCATCTGCCAAAAACTTCACTGCAACTTAGGATACGCCTGCCCGTCGTCTGAGATTATCCATCAGAGCATCAAAACCCCGGCGCTGGATAATCCGCTGAAAGGAACGCCGGTAAGACTCGGCTGTCGAAACATTATCGACGGACATATCAATCACAAACCACTCTCCGGCGCGGTTTTCAAGTTCATAAATTACCGGGGTGCGCACATTTTCGAGCGTAGCAATTGTGTGTGCGGTAACAAAGTTTCCGTTAACTTCGAATGATTCGTAGGTAACATCGGCGCGGTAAATTTCAAGACTGTTGAGAGACTGATCGCGGATAACGCGGGCAAAAACATCTACAAACTCTTCCCGCTGAGCCTGTGTGAGGGTACCCCAGGTCTCCTGAAGCGCATGTCGGGCCATAGCCTCATAGTCTATGATTTGATTGATGATATCCATTAATTCATCGCGCTGAGCATCGGTATGCTCAGTACCTTCGGGGCCGAGCAGGGCCTTTATTTCCTGATCGCGATCAATGAGCATTTCGCGCACTTCGTGGATTATAGCCTGATCAGCTGTGGCAGCCTGCACAGTATTGTGAACAAAAGTGCCGATAAAAATGGAAAAAAGGAGAACAAATACTTTCATAAGTCTGCGGTGTTGGTCGTAAAAAATTGATCGAGACGAAACCCGCCGGCGTTGAGCAGGCGTGCAAGCCTCACGTTGAAATCGTAGATATATTGCTTTTGCTGCGCTTCAAGCTCAAGGTTTTTGGTGAAGGCATCGATCAGGTTTGGTATTTCTCCGAAACCGATGTCGTAATCGAGCTGCTCCTGCCGCAGCCAGTTACGGCTTACATCAAGGGCACGTTCTACCGAAGACAACCTTGTTCGTGCAATCTGCGCATCTTTGTACTTATCGCTTACTTCAAGTTCTATGCCATCCCGAACGGCTTCGAGCGCATAACCTGCCTGCCGTAACTGAATCTGAGCTCGGTCGGTACGATTCTGAAGCTGCAGGAAATTCAGGTTTTGCCTGAAACCCAGGCCTACTGTCAGGCTTTCGGTATTGGCAGCATTGCTGATAAAGGGATTGCGCTGCCTGGGACGGTTTGGAGCGTAAGCGTAGCGATAAGTTGCCCCGACAAAAAGTGCCGGAAACATTTGTGCGCGCTGCGCATCTACGCCAAAACCGGCAGCATCCCGTACAGCTTCAATCTGGCGAAGTTCGGGCCTGCTAACTGCCGCATGAGCCAGGTAAGTTTCAAGGGGTTCAATTACAGCATCAAGCGGGTCAAGAAAGCGCTCATCCGGAATATAAATGATACCTGAATCCCTGCTGCCAAGTGCTATTGCCCATGCGCGTTCCAAAACTTCGAGATTGCGTTTTACCTCTTCTTTCTGAGCTTCAAATTCAAACTTAAAAATTTCAAACTGATAAAAATCAGCATCATCAATTTCATCGCTCCCCTCTTCGAAAAGCTTAATCAGTTCCCGCTCAGCCATTTCAATAGTACGCTCAGCTTCTGTAGTAAGGCGATCGAGTTCTACCGCTAACAGCCTGCCCTGCCATAACTGAAACAACTGAAGTTTAGTTTTTTGCTCTTCTGCTTCAAATTCAAACAAACTCACATTTATTCCCGCCTGTGAAGCCTTGATAGCGTTTCGGATGGCTCCCCATGTGTACACCGGCTGCAAAGCCGTAACTTCAAACTGATTAAAAAAGGCCCAGTCCTCCCAGTCATTTCTTAGACTTGGATCGAGATAAAGCTGTGATGAAGGCAAATCCATATCATCTCTGCTTTTCACACCGGGGATCAGGCCGTGGGCTGTTGTAAGGGTGAAGTTTGGTAAGATCCGGCTGTTACGTGCCCCGGCGTTGGTGTTACGCGCCAATTCGACATTCTGACGCCTTGCCTGGAGCTCTTTTGATTGTTCCGTTGCCAGCGTTAGAAAATCAGCAAGCGTGATGGTAACGGTGTCGGGCACGGCAGCACTATACGTACGCGAATAGGCAGGTTTATGTACTGTTAGGCCCAGTAAGGCCACGCACAGCAAAAGGTATCGGGCCTTAAAAAGAAAGTTTGTGATTATCATAAAGAATAAAATGGGTCGATGGGGATGACAGCATCCCAAACGCAGATAACGTAATTTGATGATACAAAAAAAGCCTTCACTTGTGATGAAGGCTTTTTTTGATGCGGAGAGTGAGGGATTCGAACCCCCGGAGACTTTCGCCTCAACGGTTTTCAAGACCGCCGCAATCGACCACTCTGCCAACTCTCCTGAGTTTCCAAATATAATAAATTTATCCGTTCAATGCTTCAGCTCCGGAAACAATTTCTGAAAGTTCTGTCGTAATGGCTGCCTGACGGGCCTTATTGTAGCTCAGGTTCAGATGTCCGATAATTTCTTTCGCGTTTTCGGTAGCGTTATCCATAGCAGCCATACGTGCACCCTGCTCGGAAGCATTTGACTCAAGGAGGGCACGCCACAACTGCATGTTAATATGAAGCGGGATTATATTATCCAGGATTTGGGCCGGATTAGGCTCAAAGATGTAATCAATATTATCGAAGGAATCTTCCTCGGTTTTATCAACCGAAACCGGAAGCAGTTTAGTAAAAATGCGGTTTTGAGCAATCACACTTTTGAACTCATTGAATGCGATATATACGCTGTCATATTCCCCGCTTTTGAAAGCCGCTGCAACTTCCGCAGAAATTTCAGCAGACCGATCGAAACGGAGGTTATCAAAGAAGCCGTTATTTTTCATAACTACCTTAAAATCGCGTTTACCGAAAAAATCTCCGGCTTTACGACCGATGGTAATTACGGAAAGTTTTCCGTTTTCTTTGAAGCCAGGAAAACGCTCTTTCAACGAATCGGTAACAAAGCGAAAAAGGTTGCTGTTAAAGCCCCCGCAAAGACCGCGGTCAGAACCTATAACGATAAGCAGAACATTTTGCGGATTCTCAACTTCTTTCATGAAAACGTTCTGAGATTCCGTACTGCTGCTCAATTTTTCGATAACAGCTTGCAAACCGGCCACATAGGGCCGGGTTGCAAGCACGTTTTCCTGGGCCTTGCGAAGACGAGCAGCGGCAACCATTTTCATGGCTTTGGTGATTTGCTGCGTACTTTTTACCGAAGATATTCGGTCCCGTATTTCGCGTAAATTGGCCATATTAGTTTGCTGAGGAGCTTAATATTTCATCTTTGGCTGTTTTTGCCGCTTCAATGAACTTCGCTTTTGTATCATCAGTGAGGTTTCCTGTTGAGCTGAGCTCATCCATCTCTTTCTGATACTTCAGATGCAGGGATTCGAGATAGTTTTTCTCAAAAAGCTGAATTTTATCAACTGTAAGCTCACTCAATACACCTTCATTATTAGCAAGCAGTACAGCTACCTGCTCTTCTACTGAAAGCGGCGAATATTGCTTCTGCTTGAGCAGCTCTACCGAACGCTCTCCTTTTGCGAGCTGCCGCTGCGTTGTAGCATCGAGGTCAGAACCAAATTTAGCAAAGGCTTCGAGTTCACGATACTGCGCAAGATCAAGTTTGAGCGTACCTGCAAGTTTTTTCATCGCTTTAATCTGTGCAGAACCACCCACACGAGATACAGAGATACCAACATCAATAGCAGGACGCACACCTGAGTTAAACAGGTTAGTTTGAAGGAAGATCTGACCGTCCGTAATAGAAATTACGTTAGTCGGGATATAGGCAGAAACGTCACCGGCTTGTGTTTCGATAATCGGAAGTGCAGTTAATGAACCGCCGCCCTTTACGAGAGGCTTCAGTTCATCGGGTACGTCATTCATACGCTCTGCAACAGCCTGGTTCCGGTTGATTTTCGCAGCGCGCTCGAGAAGACGGCTGTGCAGATAGAAAACGTCGCCAGGGTAGGCTTCGCGTCCCGGAGGTCTTCTCAACAGAAGGGATACTTCACGATAAGCTACAGCCTGCTTGGAAAGATCATCATAGATAATCAAAGCATGGCGGCCAGTATCTCGGAAGAATTCACCAATAGCAGCTCCAGCGTAAGCGGCAATGTACTGAAGAGGTGCCGGAGCTGTTGCGGGTGCAGATACGATAGTAGTGTACGATTTTGCGCCTTCGCGCTCCAGAATCTGATTTACCTGAGCAATAGTAGAATTTTTCTGGCCTATTGCTACATAAATACAGTAAACACCGTTACCGTCTTTTTTATCGTGAGAAGCTTTCTGATTCAGGATAGTGTCGATTGCAATTGCCGTTTTACCGGTCTGACGGTCACCAATAATCAACTCACGCTGCCCACGACCGATTGGAATCATCGAATCGATGGCTTTTATACCGGTCTGAAGCGGTTCACTAACCGGCTCACGGTACACAACACCTGGTGCTTTGCGTTCAAGGGGCATACGGATGGTCTTGCCTGAGATCGGTCCCTTGCCATCAACAGGCTTACCGAGAGGGTCAAGCACGCGGCCAAGAACGCCTTCACCCACTTCGATGGAAGCAATGTTTTTGGTTCGCCGTACCGTATGTCCTTCCTGAATAGCACTTGCAGAACCGAAGAGTACAATACCAACATTGTCTTCTTCGAGGTTGAGTACCATTCCCTGAACAGGGTTTCCGTCTTTGTCTCTGGAATCGGGAAGCTCTACGAGCTCACCCGCCTGGATTTTGCTCAATCCGTACACACGAGCGATACCGTCCCCTACTTCGAGAACTGTGCCTTCATCGTAGATATCGGATTCAGACTGAAACCCAGCCAGTTGCTTACGCAGAATGGCGGATACTTCATCGGGTTTAACGTGGCTCATAATAATATTGAATTAAACTCAGTCTTAAATCGGTATCGGTTTAAATTGCTGCTTTGAAAAACAAGTATTGAAGCTGTTCGAGCTTATGTTTAACAGAACCATCAATTACGGTATCATCAATTTTAACAACAAGGCCGCCAATGAGGCCGGGCTTATGTTTGGTTATTAATTCAACCGTTTTCCCTGTTTTCACTTCAAGTGCTTTTTTGATGCGGGATAGCTGCTCAGCTTCGGGCTGTTCGGCGAAAAACACCTGAACAAGCTCGATGCCTTCATGCCTGCGGTATGCATCAATAAAAGCCTGCATTATACCGGGAATGAGATTAAAGCGCGACTTCTCAGCAATAAGATCAAAAAAGGCGTTAACCTCGGCAGATACCGACTTACCAAAAAGTTGTTTGATAGCTTCCCGCTTTTTGTCAGCTTTTATTACAGGGTTCCGCAGAAACAAAACAAGCTCCCTTGAATGCTGAATGGTTTGATGAACATGTTCAATGTCCTTCAGTACCCTTGGTAGCGTTTTGGTTTCCAGGGCGAAACCCAGGAGTGCGGCTGAATATCGCCTTGCAGCTTTTGAAGGAATCATCTGGGATTAATTCTTGGATATTCCGTCGATAAAATCATCGACAAGCTTCTTGTTTCTCTTTTCGTCAAGTTCGGCGTTCAGGATTTTGGAGGCTGCTTCAAGTGCGAGTTCAGCTACATGCGACCTGAGCTCGAGCATTGCCTTTTGTTTTTCCTGTTCAATGGTTGCCAGAATCTGTTGTTTTACAGCTTCTGCTTCCGAACGTGACTTTTCAATAATATCGACACGAATCTTTTCGGCTTCTTCTTTAGCCTCTTTACGAAGGCGCTGCGCCTCAACCTCTGCTTTCCGAAGCGCTTCATCGTTGTTGCGGGAAATTTCTTCCGCACGCTTCATCGCTTTTTCGGCAGAATCGAGGGATTCCTGAATGCTCTTTTCACGCTTTTCAAGCGCAGCAAGAACCGGACCCCATGCAAATTTGCGAAGTGCCAGCAGGAATATAACGAAGGTGATTCCGATCCAGATAACAATACCGGGCTCGAAATTCAGCAGTGCATTTGCTAAAACCGGATTCATGCGTTTTAAAGATTTCGGGACCGTTTGCCTTACACCGGCATACTACCAGTGTTTAATGCACACGGCCGTAGGTGGAAAAGATTGTTTCGTATTAAGTATTTGCAAGAATAATGCAGATTACCAGCGCAAAGAAGGCAGCACCTTCAATAAGACCGGCGGCAATAAGCATAGCTGTACGAACATCGCCGGCTGCTTCTGGCTGACGTGCCATGGCATCCATTGCGCCTTTTCCAATCATACCGATTCCGAAACCAGCACCAAGAAGAATAATCCCGGCACCAAGACCGGCTGCGAGGTGGGCCATGTCAGCGAATTGAGTAACGTCCATAATAGTAACTCCTAAACGTGTAAGTGTATTTAGTTAACTGTTGTTGAATGATGATTGTGACAATCAGTGTGCTGCAGCTGTTTCTGCATGATGGTGCTCATCGTGATGGCTGTGATCTTCCAGAGCCATTCCGATAAACAATGCAGAAAACATAGTGAAAATGTACGCCTGAAGGAATGCAGCAAAAACCTTAAGCGCATAGATAAACAGTGTAAAGGGAACCCACAGCAAAGCTGATGCAAGTCCGAGACCGGCACCGTAAAGCCCGGCGAAAACGAATATCATGCCGAGCATGCTTAGAATGAGCATTTTCCCGGAAAGCATATTTGCAAAAAGACGAACTGCCAGTGCGAACGGTTTGGTAAAAAGGCCAAGCACTTCAACCGGGATCATAATAATGAGCATGAACTTGGGGATACCCGGCATTGCGAACACGTGCTTCCAGTAATCTTTGGTACCGTTCAGGTTCACCATGAAAAAAGTGGTGATTGCAAGAGCCGCTGTTACTGAAATATCTGAGGTAGGTGTTTGCCCCCATGGCGCAAGGCCAAACAGGTTCATGAAAAGAATCATAAAAAAACAGGAAAGCAGATAAGGGGCAAACTTCATGTATTTCTCTTCCCCAATATTTGCTTTAACTACTTCGTCCCGCAGATATACAATTAGGACCTCCGCAAAATTCATACCTGCACCTTTTGGAGCAGTTTCGCGGCCAATGCCGGCTTCATATTTGCGGGCCATGCGGCCGAAAATAAAGAGCGTAAGAAAACCCGCAAGCCAAAACCAGAGTATATGTTTAGAAATCGAAAGATCAAGAGTTACCGGAGTGCCGTCAGTTCTTACAAGTTTGTACGTTACCGGACCTGATTCGCCTGCAACAAAGGCCTGAGGATTTTCTACGTAAAACTGATCCTGAAACAACCCGCTGTTCATGGCACTTTTAGTTGAGCCAAAAAAATGAAAACCTTCTGAAATCAGAATCCGTGGCAGATACAGCTTCGGAAGTGGTTCAAACTCAATGTAATACCTATCCCCTAACTTAGCAATTACGTCAATATCCCCGTAGTTTCTCTCTTCATCTTGCGCAATAACAGTTGTAGGTGTAACATACAACAGAGCAAAAAGCAGCAGGAATGCAGTACGAACAAATTTATTCATTACGTAATAATTGCGGGTTGTCTTTGATTTTGAGTACAAAAATAATTTCCAATACAGACTTGATAATATAAGCAATAAACAGACTAATTATAAAGCCAAATTGGGGGAGTTCTGTCAAAAAAATAATAATGAACACCATAATCAGCATAGCTAACATCCGAAGCCCCATGCCCCCCATCACTTTGAGCATGAATACATTCATTCCTGCATGAATTCCGCCTTTAGCGAAATACAGAGCAGTAATGGCGTTGAGGCTTGTTGCAATCAGTGCAATTATGTGGCCTGTGAGCAAATCTGTACTGTAATAATAATGAAACAGCGCCAGGGCTGTAAGGAACAGAAATGCATCAATAGCAAGTAAATATAGCAGAAACTTACGCCACATCACAGCTTATTCTTTTTTTTGTTGTGCCGGTCCTTTTCATTCAATTCCAACGCGGTTTTATAAATGGTCCAGAGCATAGATATGAAACCCAGAAATATACCTGCAAGCATAAGCCAGGGGCCGGTATCATAGCGATTGTCGAGCCACACACCAATCAGAACAGGAACGGACATGGTAATCCCCACTTGCAGCCCAAACTGTATGTATTGCCCGAAACCCCTTACATCCATTAATTTAGACTGTTTTTTTTGGGTTTATGCACGCTAAAACTGCGGCTCTTCGCTGTCTTATTTTTTTGCACCTTCTTTATCAAGCGAGATGGTACTGCCCATTCGGCAGGCTCCGTCAAACTTTGCCCCTTCTTCGATCAGGAGGACATTCGTTTTAATATCACCGGTTACGTGGGCTGACTGTCGTAAAATAAGACGGTTAGCGGAAACAACGTGCCCGTCAACTTTACCAGCGATATCTGCATCTTTAGAATTAATGTTTCCTCTTACAACACCACTTGCAGAAACAATGCACTTGGCTTCGATTTCGATTTCTCCATCTACTGTACCGGAGATACGGATGTCATTTTTCCCCGAAATAATACCCTGAACTGTTGTTTGCTCGCTTACCATGTTAATTGCCGGCACAGACTGGTTGTCCTGAGCCGGAACAGTTGATTCAGGCTTATTTTTTTTTCTGCTAAACATATGGTTTAGTTTAAGTTGGTGAATGATTCAGATGGATTTAGTGCCACACCGTTTCGCCATAGTTCAAAATGAAGATGTGGCCCTGTTGTAAGCAGACCGGAACTTCCTACACGCCCGATTATATCTCCACGCTTAACAAAATCGCCCTTTTGCCTTGCGAGGCTTTTACAGTGCTTATAAATGCTCGCAAATCCGTTAGTGTGCTGTATAATAATTACATTGCCATATTGAACCGTAAACGCGCTGAACAGGATCACCCCGTCGGCAAAAGTCCGTATGACCGTACCCTCAGCGGCAGCAATGTCAATTCCGGTATGGCCTGTTGAAATATCAAACCGCCTTGTTACTGTACCTTCAAGCGGAAACGGCAGAGGCAAATCCCAGTCAGACGAAAAAAACGCTTCTGAGGAATGAACAATCTCCTCCGGGCTCAGTCCGCGTACCTGCGTAAATGCATCGCCATCCTCTAACTCAAAAAAAGCGGGTGAAATACTAAAAATTTCAGGCCTGTCTTCTGCATTTATGCCGGTTGCAAATGTCGTGTCGGTACTTTGCATTAGGGCCAGCTTAAAGTTACTTAACTGAAGTTCGTTTGCATGAAGTGAATCTCTCAAAACTTCAATTCTGTCTCTGATTTCCACAATCTGCTCCCGAACAGCCTGATCTTCTCTGTTAAAAAGAAGTGTACCAAGCGGTGTAAGGAAGAAAAACAAAAACATAAGGCCGATCACAATCAGATGCGACAATACCACCAAGCCTAACATCTTACGTGGTACAATGGTGTAAGGCTTGTTGGTATCGTGTGCCTGACCCTGCCATAGCAACACGGTCAGTTTTTCATTGCTGAAGGATGTTATACGAGAAATAAAATCAAGCATCCGGTCAGTGCGAAACTTTGGTTGATTCCGGCATAAGCCGCTATTTTTGTGATTTGCTTAGAACGGCTAAGATATGATGTTTACAATCAATTTCTCAGATTTCTTTAGCCCGATTGTTTCATTTTGAAAATTCCTGAAGCTCATCCAACAACCCGCCAAACTCACGTGCAATGGTT
Organism: Balneolales bacterium; assembly: GCA_020832405.1. Classification (GTDB taxonomy): domain Bacteria; phylum Bacteroidota; class Rhodothermia; order Balneolales; family Cyclonatronaceae; genus Cyclonatronum. The sequence goes on along the minus strand of JAFIET010000060.1, from coordinate 12,099 downwards.
TTCCGGCTGAACTGCTGCTTAAAAGCACTTTCTGCCCGGGGCAGCGTATTGCCTTCCCAATCCCGGTACATCTTTTCAAGGGCTTTTGCCTGTTCGATAGCTTCATTCATGCCGCAAATATATGCGGCCCCATAGGATCTCAGCAGATCAGCGGTTACCCCTTCAGGCAGATATGCCAGCACCGGCTTACCGCTGCCAATGTATTCAAAAACTTTGCCGGGAGTTACGGCTTCAATTTTGGGGATGTTGCCAAGAGTAAGGAAAAGGGCATCAGCTTTCATCAGGTTTTCGACAGCCCGCTGATGCGGCACATATCCCAAATCTTCTATGATATCATTTAGCTGAAGCCGGCCGATGACCTTTCGGTGCGCATCTGTGAGCCCGCCCTGAAACTGAACACGAAAGCGGCTTCTTTGCTCCGGGTTCCTTTTCAAAAAAATACTTATGCTCACCAACAGCGCATCGGGTGCTATGCCGCTGTAAAAACGGCCGCTGTGCAGCAGCGTGAATGTTCTGAAACCCGCCGCTTTGGGTGCGCTAACTTCCCCGGCGATGCCTTTGGCAAAATTCTCCGGGTCGTAGCCGTTTGGAATTACGTAAACCTGCCCCGCCCGGGCCCTTTCAACCCGTTTCAGAAGAGCGGTTTTGTAGGCTTCATTAACAACGGTAATCAGGTCTGCAGCGGCAAGGGTTTTGGCTTCGATGGCTTTCATCCTGCGGTAATGCCAGCGTGTCGGATAGCTGATCCAATGACTTTCCAACCAGTCATCCCGGAAATCCATAATCACCGGCAAACCATATTCCCTCTTAAGGCGGGCTGCAAGCAGCAAATTGCTGTACGGCGGCGCCGTTGCTATAACGGCCTGAATTTTATTTCGGGCGATGAGCTCACGGGCCTTTTCGAGGGCCGGTTCGATCCAGCCTGTTTTATTATCCGGTTGGAAAAACCAGGCTGTTACAGCAGAAAGCAGGCGTGTTTTCCACTCTTTAGGCTGAACCTGAAGCCTTTCGCCCCCTGCTGCAGATGCCATAAAATGGAAAAATGTTCTTGCCTTTACCCGCTCAATGTGAATACGCCTGTGCTGCAGCTCTTCGAGCAGGCTCTCATCAAACTGATAATATGCACCGGGTTCCGGAGCTAAAATTACGGGGTTCCAGCCATAATCCGGAAGGTACTTTGCAAGTTTTGCTGGCCGCTGCACACCACTTCCGCCCATGGGCGGAAAGTAGTAGGCAATGATCAGAACTGTTTTTGCAGGAGGTTGCAGCGAAGGCGCTTCCTGTTTTTCCATTTATTTCAGGATGTATAGCGGTTTAGCGCATCGAATAATTGGGGGATTCTTTGGTGATGTGTACGGAGTGCGGATGGCTTTCCCTCATACCTGCCGGTGAAATACGCACAAACTCAGCCTGCTGTAAATCGCTGACCGAAGCAGCGCCGCAGTACCCCATGGCAGCACGAAGTCCGCCGTTCATCTGATACACAACTTCAGATAAAGTACCTTTGTAGGGCACACGGCCTTCTATGCCTTCCGGCACGAGCTTGCGAACGTCGTCTTCCACATCCTGGAAATAGCGGTCTTTGCTGCCCTTGCTCATGGCGCCGATGCTGCCCATGCCGCGATAGGTCTTGAATTTCCGGCCCTCATAAATAATGGTTTCTCCCGGGCTTTCATCTACCCCGGCAAACATTGAGCCAAGCATCACCACATCTGCCCCGCCCGCTATTGCCTTGGGGATATCTCCCGTTTGCTTTATACCGCCATCGGCAATCAGGCCGATACCGTTTTCGCGAGTATAGGCGGCAACCTCCATTACTGCACTCAGCTGTGGTACACCAACGCCGGTTACGATACGTGTTGTGCAGATCGAACCAGGGCCAACACCTACTTTCACGGCGTCGGCGCCGGCTTTGTGCAGGGCTTCCGCAGCCTGACGCGTAGCGATATTTCCGCCAATTATAACAAGCCCGGGGAATTTGGTCCTGATGGCTTTCACCATATCAAGCACCCCCTGTGAATGACCGTGTGCGGTATCAACCACAACTGCATCTACTGAGGCATTCACCAATGCGGTAACACGCTCCTCGGTATCAGCTGCAATACCTACTGCTGCGCCAACGCGAAGCCGGCCGATATCATCTTTACATGCGTTAGGGAAATTCTTTTTCTTTTCGATATCCTTAAAGGTTATGAGGCCAACAAGGGTACCATCTGAATCAACAATCGGGAGTTTTTCGATTTTGTGGGTCTGAAGCAGGGTTTCGGCTTCTTCAAGCGTTGTACCGGCCCGGGCGGTAACAAGGCGGCCTGCAGTCATAATCTGAGTGAGTTTACGGCTGAAGTTGGTCTCAAAACGCAAATCTCGGTTGGTAACAATACCCAGCAGTTTTTTCTGATCATCCACAATCGGAATGCCGCCAATTTTGTGATGGCTCATCACGTCGCGTGCCTGCCCTACAGTAGCATCGGCGCCCAGCGTTACCGGATCAACAATCATTCCGCTTTCGCTGCGCTTCACCAGCCTCACATGCTCAGCTTGTTCAGCTATCGTCATGTTTTTGTGAAGGATTGCCATACCACCTTCGCGGGCCAGGGCAATGGCAAGCCGGTATTCTGAAACGGTATCCATTGCAGCAGCAAGAACCGGTATATTCAGCTTCAGATTACGGGCCAGAATTACAGACGTATCAACATTACGCGGCAGAACCTGTGAGTGTGCCGGAACAAGCAGCACATCATCATACGTGAGACCCTCGCGGGTAATTTTATGCGGAAAAGGTTGATGGGACATAGTTTTTAACTGGTTTCAGGATAGCTCTCAAGATAACTAAATATGCTTTGCCGGATGAAACCGAATTTATAAGTGTTCAGCCCAAAACTGCTGCACAAGGCTTAGCTGATCGGGTCGTATTTGAACCTCTCTTCCCGCTCAACTGCTTGGTACAGTATCTTCACCCTTATATTACGGGAAAAGCAATCGTTGAAATTTTCCTGCAAATTGGTATTATCCCGCTTAATGAAATAAGCAAAAGATTCTGAGTGCTTATGAATCAATCGGTTTTCAGAATGGTTAATTTTAGGTACAAACTCATTTCACTCAATCCCGGATACTTTGGATTCCTTTTTTCAGCTTAACCTTCCCGTTAACGACCCGGTTCTGATTTTTGCTATCGTGATGCTCATCATCCTGCTGGCACCCATGGTCGTGCAGCGCCTTAAAATACCGGGCCTTGTGGGAACCATCCTTGCCGGAACCATTGTAGGGCCGAGTGTACTCGGTCTTCTTGAGCGCGATCAGACCATCATTCTGCTTGGTACCGTAGGCCTGCTGTACCTGATGTTTATGGCCGGTTTGAGTATCGACCTGAATAAATTTGAAAAGAATCGTAACAAGAGCCTCATTTTCGGCCTTATTTCCTTCCTCATACCTCAGCTTGCGGCATTACCCGTTGGGATGTATCTGCTTGATTTTTCTTTGGCTTCCTCTTTGCTGCTTGGTTCCATAGTAGGCTCTCATACCCTGCTGGCATACCCGATCGCAAACCGGATCGGCATTACCAAAAATACAGGTGTAACAATGGCCATGGGCGGTACTATTGTTACTGATATGCTCTCACTGCTGATTTTGGCGATTGTAGCCAATTCACTCGCCGACGCTACCGGCTTCACCTTCTGGCTTACTTTTGCAGTTCTGGTTATTGGATACACCGCTGCCATTTTGCTTGGTTTACCTGTAATCGGCCGCTGGTTTTTTAAAAATGTGCGCAATCAAACCAATACAGAATATGTATTTATGATTGCATTGCTGTTTATTTCAGCTTTCCTCGCCGATTTGGTTGGCCTGGCACCCATTATCGGTGCCTTTCTCGCAGGGCTTACCTTAAACAGACTTGTACCGGAGAGCGGCACCCTTATGAGCAGGGTGCAGTTTGTAGGAAACGCTTATTTTATTCCCTTTTTCCTTATTTCAGTAGGGATGCTTGTTGATGTAAAGGTTATGTTTGAAAGCTGGGAGGTATGGGCTCAGACCGCTGCATTTACAGCGCTTGTACTATTCGGAAAAGGCTTCGCAGCTAAACTCACCCAATGGATCTTTAAATTAACGCCTGAAGAAGGATGGACCATCGCCGGGCTCACCATTCCGCAGGCCGCAGCAACGCTGGCCGTTACACTTGTTGGCTTCGAAATCGGCCTGTTCACTCAAACCTCAGTGAACGCAGTTGTACTTATGATTCTGATCACCTGCCTCATCGGGCCCAGCTTAGTAGAGCGGTACGGGCGTAAAGTAGCCCTAAAGGAAGCAAGCCAAAGCTACAACCCTCTGGATGCTCCGGAGCGTATTCTGGTACCGCTTGCAAATCCTCAGACGGCCGAGGCCCTGATGGATATCGCTATGATAATCCGGAAGAAAAACTCAACAGAACCGCTTTTCCCGCTCACTGTAGCGCGTAGTTCCGATACTGCCGACAGCGACGCCCGGGTTGCCGAAAGCGAGAAAATGCTGAGTCATTCCGTTGTTCATGCCGCTGCCGCCGAAGTACCGGTTCTGCCTGTAACCCGCATCGATATGAATATCTCAAACGGCATTATGCGGGCCGTGAAAGAGCTTCGTATCTCACATGTCGTAATTGGCTGGAACGGGGAAATTTCTGCCAGGCAGCGCATTTTTGGTACCGTACTCGATCAGCTTCTGGAACAGAGCAAACAGCTTATTATGGTTTCAAAGATTGACCATCCGCTCAATATCACCGAACGTATTTTCCTTATAGTACCTCCTTATCTCGACCGGGAACCAGGCTTTACCGGCGCCATGCTCACCATCAAAAATATGGTGAATGAGATCGGCGCTGAACTTCTGGTAGTTACTTCTCGCAACAACCATCAAACCCTCAAGCAGCTTGTCGAAAACCAGGAACCCGAAATCGAAGCCGGCTACATAGTACTCGATGAATGGGCAAGCCTGCTCAAAGATGAGCGGATTCAGTTCAAAGATGAAGAAGACCTGCTAATTCTGCTCAGCACCCGTAACGGCACCGTTTCATGGGATGCCAATCTCGAGCGCCTGCCCCGCATTATCGCCCAAAACTACCCCGGCGTAAACTTTTTCACCATATACCCCAGTGAAATCACCAACGACGACAGCCAGCAAAGTTATGTTTCTTTCGATAACATGCACGATATCCCCGATATTCATAACGAAAACGTGAATTTCGAACTCGATGATATGGATGCACACCAGGCCTTGCGGGAGCTGATGGGCAAGCGGTTTAATTCTAACCCGGTTGAGCTTTCTGAAATTATCGAAAAAGTACTCGCACAGGAAATCGACAACCTGCCGGGCGAACTGCCGGGCGTTGTTCTCACCAAAACCCGCTCAGTAAACCTGCAGGAGCCTGCTCTTTTCATGGGTATAAGCCCTAACGGCATCTCATACCCTAATGTGGAGGAAAAAGTAAAACTCCTGTTTGTGCTTGTTTCACCGGCATCCCACAGCACACAGCGCAACATCCGTACCCTCGGCAATATTGCACGAATGCTGGGGCACAAAAAAACCTATCTGAAACTTAAAGATGCCCGTACCTTTACCCAGATTAGTAAAATTATCTTTGACGCCCGGTCCGAATTTTAACCCCTGGTAACCAAACTATGTTTTTTGTTTTTGATATTGAAACCATTCCCGATATCGCTCTGGTAAGGCTTGCTCTTGATCAGCCCGATATGCCGGAACCTGATTTACTGGAACTTGCAGGTGAGGAGCTTGCCAAGAATAAATCCGGCTTTTTGCCACCCATGTTTCACCGTATGGTTGCCTGGGTTGGGCTCTGGATCGATAACGAGGGGCAGCCCCGCAATAAAGCAGAATGGCACGGAACAGACGAGAAAGAAGGCATTCAAAAACTGATTGACGTCCTTCGCATTTACAAAGATTTCGGGCTGATCCATCACAACGGCCGCGGCTTCGATTTGCCCCTGCTCACCTACCGCAGCCTCAAACACGGCCTTCAGCTGCCGCACCGGCTCAACACCCACGATATAAAGTACCGGTACAGCCAGCAAAATGTTGACCTTGTAGATCAGTTCAGTAATTTCGGTGCAAGTTCATGGCCCAAGCTCAAGCATTTGGGGCTGCTGCTCGGTATCCCCTTCAAAAAAACGGGTGAAGGAAACGCCGTGTACGAAATGTTTCAACAGGGCAGCCTTGCCGCCATTGAGCACTACTGTTATGAGGATGTAATCGCGACCTACCTGATCTGGCTGTACATGAAGTTCAACAATGGCGAATTCCGGCCCGAACACTTTGAAGGGCTGCGCGACCGCGCCCTTGCCAAGCTGCTTGAAATTCAGGCTGAGGAGCCCTGATTGCCAACACGTCCCTGCATGCAGTGCACCTAAGGGCACAAGCTTGCCAAGATTGGAGTCTGGCAGGGTTTCCGGCTGAGTGCTCTTGCTAAAGCAGTTTGTTGGGGGTGGGATGTGATAGCGGGTGTAAGTCATAAAAAAGCCTGCCTGGCATTTTGCCGGGCAGGCTCTTTATTTTCAGGATGAGGGAGAAAACCTCCGCAACATCAGACTCAGATAACGGTGCCGTCTTTTATTACAGAACTTTTCGGCACAACCACAATGCCGTCCACAACGGAGTACTGATCGTAATTGCCGTCCTCAAGGTGCGTTCCGCCGTTGATTCGTACATCATTTCCGATTCGGGAGTTCTTATCGATGATGCAATTCTGAATGAAGCAACGTTCACCGATTCCAACCGGGGGCAAGCTCGCATTCTTTGTAGCGATTTCATCAAACCGCGGGAAGTAGTCATTCCCCATCACGATACTGCTTGCAACAGTTGTGCCACGGCCAATACGCGAGCGGATACCGATAAGCGAATTTTCGATACGGCTGGCTTCAATCACCGAGCCTTCAGCCACAATGGTGCGCTCAAGCGTAGTGCCGCTAATTTTCGAAGCCGGAAGCATTCTTGCACGGGTGTAAACCATATTGGCAGTATCATAAAGGTTAAACTTCGGCATTGCTGTTGTAAGCTCGAGGTTGGCTTCAAAAAACGACTTGATGGTTCCGATGTCTTCCCAGTAACCGTCATAGACAAATGAACTGACCTTACGGCCGTTTTGAATTGCTGCCGGGATAATTTCTTTACCGAAATCTTTGGCTTCAGGCTGTTCATCAAAAAGCTCCTTCATTACCGAGCGGTTGAAGATATAAATACCCATTGATGCCAGATAAACCTTGCCCTCATTGCGCAGTTCATCCGAAACTTCAGAACTCCAATCGCCGAGTTCCTCTTTCGAAGGCTTCTCCACAAATGAATCAATAGAACCATTTTCTGCTACTTTCATGATGCCAAAACCGGTTGCATCATCGGCATTAACCGGAATTGTTGCGATGGAAACCTCTGCTCCCGAAGCTTTATGCGCCGCAAGCATGGTCTTAAAATCCATCTGATACAACTGATCGCCCGAGAGAATCATCATGTACTCAAAATCATGATTATCCATGTGATGTATCGACTGCCGCACCGCATCCGCAGTACCCTGAAACCAGTTTTGGCTGGTGATCGTCTGCTCGGCTGCAAGCACATCCACAAAACCCGGATTGAAGGGGTCGAAGCTGTAAGTATTTTTGATGTGCCGGTTCAGGGATGCTGAATTAAACTGCGTTAGCACATATATTTTCCGAATGTTATTATTCAGGCAGTTTGAAATCGGGATATCCACCAGGCGGTATTTGCCTCCAATGGGCACAGCCGGCTTCGAACGGCTTCTCGTGAGCGGATACAGCCGCGAACCCTGTCCGCCGCCTAAAATTACTGCAAGTACATTTTCCATAGTTCTGAAAGGGTTAGATGATTGATAGTTTCAGTTAATAAGCTCTTTGTAGAGATCCAGGTAGGTCTGTGCGGAACGGTTCCAGGTATAATCCAGGCCCATAATTTTCTTTCGGTTGGCTTTAAACGCTTTTTGATCTTCAAATAAATCAGTTGCCCGGTACAGAGCATGGATCGCGTCTTCGAGGGTAAAATGGCGGAAACGGATGCCGTAGCCGCCTTCCTCCCCGATATCACGAACCGAATCTTTCAGCCCGCCTACTTCCCGCACAATGGGGATGGTTCCGTAGCGCATGGCGTACATCTGGTTCAGTCCGCAGGGTTCAACCCGCGAAGGCATGAAGATGAAATCCGAACCCGCATAGATGCGGCGCGACAAGGTTTCATTATACTGTATGGATGAATCAAAAAAGCCGGTGTACTCAGCTGACATCATGCGCAGGCGCTCCTGCAGCCAGTGGTCGCCGGTTCCGAGCACAACAAAGGATGCGCGGCCGCCCTGCTCAATAAATTCTGAGATTACGGACGGCAGAAGATCAGCCCCTTTTTCTTTAACAAGCCTGCCGATAAATGCAATCAGCGGGTAGTTTGTATTCAGGTTGAAGTAATCACAGATCAGGCGCTTGCTCTTGTCCTTGCCGCTTTCAACCGTTCTGGCATTGTAGTGATACTCGAGCATATGGTCGGTTTTCGGGTTCCAGACCTCATCATCAATCCCGTTGATGATTCCCGTACACTTGCCCCTCTCTGCCCTTAGCAAGCCTTCAAGGCCACCGGCAGAGTCCTGAAGCTCATCCATATAAGTCTGAGAAACCGTCGTAACTTTCCAGGCTTTCCGGATGCCCGCTGATAGCGAATTAAAACGTCCGCCCCAGTCCAGAAAACCACGCTGACCCGGTTTTACCGAGGGGATAAGGTCCGCCTTGCCCATATCATAATTGCCGTGATACTCGCCGTTATGTATAGTTACAATGGTCGGGATTTTTTCCATGCCCGTAAAGGTGTCCGTAGCGGTAATTAAAAACGGAACCAGTGCGGTATGATGGTCGTGGCAGTGCAGCACATCCGGATAGGTAGAAAAGGTGCGAATCCACTCCAAAGCTGCAAGCTGAAAACTCAGATAGCGCTCAAACTCATCCCAAAAACCATAGCCTGAATCTGCATCCACATAAATGCCTTTGCGATCGAGGCGGCCCGGTACATGCACCAGATACAGCGGGAACCCCAGCTCATCGCCCTCTACCTTATGGATTTCAAAATGAAACATCTGATTTCCCATCCACGTACTCGCCGCGTGCACAACCTGAATATTACGCTCATTTATCCACTCATTGTTGTATCTCGGCATCACCACCCATGCATCGGCCCCCAGGGCCTTCTGATATTTAGGCAGCGAACCTACCACATCTGCAAGCCCGCCGGTCTTGGCCACCGGATAACACTCAAAACTTAAATGTATTATGTTCATAAACTATTTTCTAACTATATATAAGGACTGATAAACGGCTTATACGCGCCGTTCAAGGCGTGTTATTTTGCTTGTAGTATAAAGCTAAGCAACCTAATTATGAAATAGATTGTCTTATTTCATTTTAACATAATCAATTATGCTTTCCCCTTGCAGCGGCAAGGGTTAACTTCACGGCCGTTAGTCAGATTAAATGAACCCTACCGGTACAGCGTTCGTAAGCTGCCCGCCTATTCACCAGGCCTTCATTTTGAACAAAACAGCTTTTAATGAACTTTAAAGCCAGTTTGCTCAAGCATTCAACCCCAACGCCTCATTCATCACAACCCACATACAATCCCACATGTCAATTATTCAGGTCCAGCAGATTGTAAAACGTTACGGCTCTTTCACTGCCGTTGATGGCGTAAGCTTCAACGTTGAGAAAGGGCGTATTTTCGGGGTGCTCGGCCCCAACGGTGCCGGCAAAACCACCACCATCCGGATGATCAATTTCATCACCATACCCGACAGCGGGCAGGTGCTCATCAACGGGAAGCCGGCCAGCGCCGAAAGCCAGAAGCTGATCGGCTATCTGCCTGAAGAGCGCGGCCTCTACAAAAAAATGAAGGTCGGCGATCAGCTGCTCTACCTCGCCCGCCTGAAGGGCATGAGCGACCGCGACGCCCGCAAATCCCTCACGTACTGGCTCGAGCGTTTTAAAGCTACCGACTGGCTCAAAAAACAGCTGGGCGAGCTCTCCAAAGGGCAGCAGCAGAAAATTCAGTTTATCTCCACCATCGCCCACGATCCGGAAATCTGCATCTTCGATGAGCCCTTCAGCGGGCTCGACCCCATCAACGCCGAACTGCTGCGCGAGGTCATTCTGGAGCTTAACCAGAAAGGCAAAACCATCCTCTTTGCCACCCACCGCATGGAACAGGTCGAGCAGATGTGCGACGATATCTGCCTGTTCAACGAAGGCAAGCTGCTGCTCACCGGCTCCCTTGCCGATGTTAAACGCTCTTTCGGCAACAATACCGTAAAGCTCTCCTTCATGGGCGACGGCGGCTTCATCGACCATCTCGAAAACGTGCGCATCAACAACCGCTCGGCTAACTTCGCCGAAATCCGCCTGCTCCACGGCACCACCGAGCAGGACGTCCTCCAGAACGCGGTAAAGCACGTACAGCTCACCCACTTCGAGTTCGTGCAGCCCAGCCTCAACGAGATTTTCATCTCTACCGTAAGCAACGCCACCGCCAACGCCACCTCAAAAGCCTAACCCCAACCGGCCTCCATGATTGACTTCAGCAAATTCCTGATCATTTTCAAACGCGAGTACATCACCCGCGTAACCAGCAAAGCCTACATCCTCACCACGCTGCTGGCACCGCTCATCTTCCTGGCGTTTTTCATCATCCCCGTACTTGTGGTGCTGCTCACCCCCGACACGCAGCGCAGCGTTGCCATTGTTGATGAAACCGGCACCATCGCCCCCCGCATGATCGAAACCGATCCGGAAAAATACCTCCACCTTCCCGAACTCACCCTCGCGGAAGTGCGCGAACGCGTAACCGACGGCCGCCTGCACGGCTTCGTTGTGGTAGATGAAGACGTAATCGCGGGCACCCGTACCGCCGAGCTCATCTATGCCGGCACCGGCGGGGTAGCCTTCATTACCGAAGTGCGCTCGGCCCTGCGCAACGCCATACGCGACGAAAAACTCGACCGGGCCGAAGTAAGCCCGGAAGTACGGCAAATCATGAACGAGCGCATCGCCCTCAGTACCCGCGTACTCACCGAAACCGGCGACGAAGAGCAGGATACCAGCGCCCTGTTCGTGGTAGGCCTGCTGCTCGGCTTTGTGATGTACATCTCCATGTTCGTGTACGGCGGCATCGTGATGCGCGGCGTAATCGAAGAAAAAACCAGCCGCATTGTAGAAGTCATCGTCTCCTCGGTGCGCCCCTTCGAGCTGCTCATGGGCAAAGTAATCGGCGTCGGTGCCCTGGCCGTAACGCAGTTCGTATTCTGGGCACTGGCCATCGGCGGCATTTCGCTCGCAGCAACGCCCATCATGCTGTACTTCTTCGGCAGCCGCGCCACCGAAGCCGCCGGCGGCGACACCGCAGCAGCCGTTCAGGCCATCGAAAGCGAGCTGCCCTTCACCATGCCCGATATCGGCATCGGCCTCATTATCGGCTTCCTCGGCTTCTTCATCCTCGGCTACCTCATGTACAGCGCCCTCTTCGCCGCGGTAGGTTCCGCCCTCGAGTCAGAAACCGAAAACCAGCAGCTCACCACCGTAGTATCGCTGCCCATCATCATCCCGATACTGTTCATCAGCCCGGTATCCTCCGATCCGGATTCCACCCTGGCGCTCGTGCTGTCGCTCATCCCGCTGTTCAGCCCCATCATCATGCCCGTGCGCATGGCCGTGATGTCGGTGCCCGCCTGGGAAATCGGCCTCAGCTTCGTACTCATGACCCTCACCTTCCTCGGGCTCATCTGGCTGAGCGCGCGCATCTACCGCGTCGGCATCCTCATGTACGGCAAAAGCGCGAGTTTCAAAGAGCTCGCCAAATGGGTGCGCTACAGCTAAACCCAAAGGCCGTAAAACCGCGGGATTTTTTTTATCGGGTGAAAAGGAAAGTGCCGCGGTACAGCCGCCCGCCGTGGCCGGCTGCAAGCCACGGGGCATCCCTTAACTGCGGGGCGGATGGCACCCGCCTCATAAGCCTCACACCCTCCCTACAGGAAAAAAAGGCGCTTTCGGAAACCGGCTGCCGTGCCCAACACGGCTGCTG
>JAFIET010000059.1 GCA_020832405.1 Balneolales bacterium | reverse complement strand
TCATAATTATGGAGATAAAGTTGACAGGTTGGCACTAACATATAAAAAAATCCCGGATTTCTTTACACGTTAGGGAAGATGTATAAAGAAATCGGGATTTTTTGGGGGGATGGGGTGGGGCAGCATAGTTGCTTAAAAAAAATCACTGTATTGTGAGTACAACTTTTTTAAAGCAATTATTTTTGTATATTCGATACAATGAAAAAAATTAAATCTATATCCAAGGTAAGTTTTGGAATTAACCCGACCCCGTCTGCGGATGGCGATCTGCCCTGTATATTGTCGGGCAGCATAAGTAGTAATGGGGAGTACAGTCCGTCAGTAAATACGCTGATTAGCAGTCAAAGCATAAAGAGCTCAGACCAGCTACAGGCGGGTGATATCTTGTTTGCAGCAAAAGGCCCTGTTAAGTTTCCTTATGTATTGAAGGAGCGGGATCTCCCGGCCGTTGCCTCTTCGGTTTTTTTTGTTATTACAGTCCGGCAGGATAGAGTGGTGCCAGAATATTTTGCGTGGTGTCTGATGCTACCGAAAATCAGGCATCAGCTTGAAATGATGGCAGAGGGCTCAACCATAAAATCTGTATCTATCCGGGATTTCAGATTACTATCTGTACCGGTACCGCCACTGCCCGTTCAAAAAAAAATTATAAGCCTTCAGCAGCTGCAGAAAGAGTACGAAGCAAAAACAAGAAGAATTGCGGAGTTGCGCGTCAGCCTGCATCAGGAAATCTCCAACCAACTCGTCAAACCATACTATGAGTAATACAACTACACAGTATCAGATTAACCGAACAGCATGGGCTGCCTGCGACACCTTCCGCGGCGTTGTGGATCCCTCCGAATACAAAAACTACATTCTTGTATTTCTGTTTATTAAATACATTTCCGATTTGAGAAAAGAGCGGCTGAGCGAGCTTGAGCAGCAGTATGAGGGGAATCAGGAGCGGATAGCAAGGGCGTTGAAAAGGGAGCGGTTTGTGTTGCCGGAGCACTGTGCCTATGATTATATCTATCAGCAAAGAAACGAGCCGAACATCGGGGAAATCATTAACAGAGCCCTTCATGATATTGAAGAATACAATAAAGAGAAACTGGACGGGGTGTTTCGTAATATCGACTTTAACTCCACTACAGCCCTCGGTGAAACCAAAGACCGAAATGCGAGGCTTAAAAGCCTGATTGAAGATTTCAGCAATCCGGTTCTCGACTTCCGACCGTCTAAAATTGGTAACAGGGATGTAATTGGTGATACCTACGAATACCTCATTGCCAACTTTGCATCGGATGCAGGCAAAAAAGGGGGCGAGTTTTATACGCCCGGAGAAGTTTCCGAACTAATGGCGCGACTGATGGCACCAAAACCCGGTGAACGGCTCTACGATCCGACAAGCGGTTCCGGATCGCTGCTTATTAAGCTGGCAAGACAAGTCAATGACCGTGACTTTTCCGTTTACGGACAGGAAAGCAACGGAAGCACATGGGCGCTGTGCAAGATGAATATGTTCCTGCATGATATTGATAATGCACGGATCGAATGGGGCGATACCATTAAAAACCCCAAACTTACCATAGACGACAAGCTGATGAAGTTTGATGTGGTTGCCGCTAATCCACCGTTTTCTCTTAAAAAGTGGGGCGTTGATTTTGCGGAAAATGACCGCTTTGAGCGCTTCTGGCGCGGGATTCCGCCAAAGACGAAAGGGGATTACGCGTTTATCAGCCACATGGTAGAGAGCCTGAATGAACACGGACGCATGGTTGTGGTTGTGCCACATGGTGTGCTCTTTCGCGGGAGTCAGGAGGGGAAGATTCGCGAGCAGCTGATCCGTGAAAACATACTCGATGCGGTGATTGGTCTTCCAGAGAAACTTTTCTACGGCACTGGCATCCCGGCCGCGCTTATGGTGATAAAAAAGCAGAGGAGCCGCCGCGAAGTTCTTTTTATCGACGCGAGCAGAGAGTATCAGTCTAATAAAAAGCAGAATGAGCTTCGCGAAGAAGATCTGGCAAAGATTGTGGAAACCTACAGCGACTACAAAACCATTGAAAAATACAGTTATGTCGCAACCCCGGATGATATTATTGAAAATGAATTCAACCTGAACATCCCCCGCTATGTGGATACCTTCGAAGAAGAAGAGCCGGTTGATATAAAAGCCGTTCAGGAAGAGATTACCCGGCTCGAAGGTGAATTAGGAAATATTCGGAGCCAAATGAATGCATACCTGAAAGAACTGGGGGTGCTTGAATGAAGGATGATAACAAAATCGGCCCGCAGGGTGAAATACTGATTTACCAAACTGAAAAAGGTGAAACCGGAATCGAAGTCAGGCTGGAAGATGAAACGGTATGGATGGCTCAGGCAGGCATAGCTGAGCTGTACGGCACAAGCCCTCAGAACATTACCATGCACATCAGGAATATATTTCAGGAAGGTGAGCTGGATGAAGAAGCAACTTGTAAGAATTACTTACAAGTTCAAAAAGAGGGAGAACGGGATGTAAAGCGGAATATCCGACACTACAACCTTGAAGTAATCCTTGCTGTTGGCTACAGGCTGCGCTCCGAAAGAGGCACGCAGTTCAGAAAGTGGGCAACTAACACATTTAAGATAGATTTCGACCGGGAAGAAAACAGTCCAAGGGCCCCAAAAAACGAAACCCGACAGCTTGAATTGCTTCAGTGGCTGCCGGGAATAAGTTCTTTCATTTTATTTAATATAAGAAAATTGCATTTTATTTATAGCGTTATGACACCACGTTGTCACAGGCTTAAACTATAATAAATTGACCTTATCATGAAACAGTTTGGCGGAGACTGGACCAAAGTGAAAATTGAAATGCTTGTGGAATATGCTCAAGCTTATTTAACCATTATGAAGAAACATCACTATTGGCGAACGCTATATTTTGATGGATTCGCTGGCAGCGGCCTGATTATAAAAGATAGTCAGGAGCATTTTGATGTGTCTATTGGAGCTGCACGAAGAATAGTAGAGATAGAGAATCCAAAAAGCTTTGATGCATACTATTTTGTAGAAAAAAACCAGAAAAACTGTGAAATGCTTGAAGAGACCACCAAAAAACCTTATCCGAATAAATCAATTTTTATTGTAAATGATGATTGCAATAAAAAATTAAAATCCATGGCGGAATACATGAAAAAGCCGAAGGGTGAACGCGACTATGATAAGGTTCTTGCATATATCGATCCTTATGGTATGCAGCTTGAGTGGAGTTCTGTAGAGGCGCTGAAAGGTATCGGTGCCGATGCATGGATATTGATACCAACGGGTATGGGAGTAAACAGACTTCTAAAAAACAATGGCGAAATAAATGAAACCTGGTTGAAACGGCTTGAGATTTTTCTCGGCATGTCAGGTCATGAAATCAATCAGCACTTTTACAATGAAGAAACCGTATTGACTCTTTTTGGTGAGGAAAAGAAGAAAAGTAAAACCGAAAAGACAGCTGACAAAGCTTCTGAGCTTTATAAAAACAGACTAAAGGAGATATTTAAATTTGTTTCTGAGCCCATGGCTTTGAAAAATGATCGGAATTCTACCATGTATCATCTGATTTTTGTATCGAATAATGCAGCTGCGCTTAATATCGCTACCGATATAATCAATAAATACAGCAATTGACTTATGGCACAATCATCGATAGAATGGACCGAATTGACGTGGAACCCGGTAACCGGTTGCACTAAAGTATCTCAAGGTTGCAAGTTCTGCTATGCAGAAGTAATGTCAAAACGCCTTCAGGCTATGGGGTTGGACAAGTACAAAAACGGCTTCAAGGTGACAATTCATCCGGAAACGTTGGATGAACCATATAAATGGAAAAAGTCGCGGGTGGTTTTTGTGAATTCAATGAGTGACTTATTCCATCCGCAAGTTCCGGTAAAGTTTATACAAGAGGTGTTTCATGTGATGAATGAAAACCGGCACCATGTTTTTCAGGTGTTGACAAAGCGACCGGAGCTGGTACTTGAGTATGACCAGAAAGGCCTACTAAACTGGTCGGATAATATCTGGATGGGTACTTCAGTAGAGGACGAAAGAGTAATGGAACGTATTGAGATACTTCAAAAAACGAAAGCTAAAACCAAATTTCTATCTTGTGAGCCGTTGATCGGGCCATTACGTGGCATGCCGCTTGCCGGCATGGACTGGGTGATTGTCGGTGGTGAAAGTGGACACAGACCCCGGCCAATGAAACCGGAATGGGTAATTGACATCAAAGAGCAATGCGAAAAGGCCGGGGTGGCATTTTTCTTCAAGCAATGGGGCGGGCGTAATAAAAAGAAAAACGGGAGGGAGCTGCTGGACCAAACCTGGGACGAGCTGCCGCAAATGCCGGAAGCTTTTATGGAGGTTTAAGAAAGATGAGTTTTAGCTTCGATCAAATAGCTCTCGAACCAGAGCAAAAAGAGCTTTTCATCCAAATGGCTGAAGCAGCGAAATCTGTACCGAGAGAAAATCGATCTCCATTTATTCTGGCCAACAGCAAAGACGGAACCTGTATAATTGCACCTGCACCAGCCGGGAGGAATAGCAATATAAGAGGTTTTGCAAACGGCGATCCGGAGGTACTTGCCAGCAACGGATTACTAAATCCAGGGTTTGGCAGTCGTGGAGGGAAAAACTATATAATAACCCCCGAAGGCTTTCTCTACTACGAATGGCTGATGAAGCAACAGGGCAAGCCTGTTGAACGGATTGAAAAGCAGACACTTCAATACCTCGAGTTTGCTGAATTCAGAAAGAAGTACCGGGATGCCTATAGAAAACTGAAAGAGGCCGAAGAGATGCTTTGGGCGGCTGAGAAAGAAGAACAGTTTACAATTATTGGCCATTTATGCCGTGTTTCAATGAAAAAGTTTGCCGCAGACTTGCACACACAGGTTTTCGGCTCCGATCTGAATGAGGATAAGAAATATGATATTAAACGAATGCGTGCTGTTATCGATAAAAAAGGAGCTGAAAAGGGTGAAACCGTAAAGCCGTTTCTTGACGCATTACTCGCTTACTGGGGTACCCTCTCAGACCTTGCAAACCGACAGGCACACGGAAATGAAAAAGAAGGCGAAGCCCTCACCTGGGAAGATGCCCGCCGTTTGGTGTTCCAGACGGTGAACGTGATGGTGGAGCTGGATCGTGCATTGGGGGTAAAGTCATGAACGAACCCAACAGAAACGGATATAAGAAAACCAAGCTGGGTTGGATACCGGAGGAGTGGGAGGTTAATAACCTTTCTGATATAACTATTAAAATAGGAAGTGGAATAACTCCAAAAGGCGGATCTAAAGTTTATTCTAATCAAGGGCATCCATTCATAAGGAGTCAAAATGTTGGATGGGGTATTTTGTTTCTGGATGATATTGCACACATTTCAGAAAAGATACATCAAGAAATGATTTCCACTGCACTTAAAAAGAATGATGTATTATTAAATATTACTGGTGCTTCAATTGGAAGGTCTTCAATAGTAACAGATGAAATTGAAGACGGAAATGTGAATCAACATGTATGCATTATTAGGCCGAATCACACAAAAGTAAATTATAAATATTTAAACTCCTTCTTAATTTCTCGGAATGGACAAAAACAAATAGAAAGTTTTCAGGCCGGAGGGAATAGGCAAGGCCTTAATTTTCAACAAATTCGTCATTTCAAAATCCCAACACCACCCCTCCACGAACAAAAAAAGATAGCCGAAATTCTCTCCACCTGGGATCGCGCCATTGAAACTCTGGAGCAGCTCATCGCCCAAAAAGAAGAATTTAAACGCGGTCTCATGCAGCAGCTGCTAACCGGCAAAACGAGATTTCCGGGGTTTGAGGGGGAGTGGGAGGAAGTGAAGATTGGAGATATATTTCAATTCATGAGATCAATTGCAGCATCCCGTGATGAATTGACTGATCAGGACAATGATAACCAGATATTAAATCTGCACTACGGTGATCTTCATGTAAAGTACAGTTCTCAAACAATGCTTGATGTAAGTAACGATGCAACGATACCGGCACTAGCGTCCGATTTCCAAACGGCAACAAAAATTGACGAAGCCCAAGACGGAGATATCGTCATCGTTGATGCAAGTGAGGACTATGAAGGAGTTGGAGAGTGCCTCGAGTTAACAAACATAGGTGATAAAATTATCACAGCTGGTCTACACACCTTTTTGCTCCGAGACAAACACAACGCTATGGTAGATGGCTTTCGGGGGCTTGTATTCCAACAGCCATCCGTCAAAAAACAATTAAAACGCATTGTTACCGGCAGCAACGTCTATGGGTTGTCTAAGACAAATCTGGCTAAAGTAACAGTAATGCTTCCTCCCAAAAGCGATCAACGCAAAATCGTAGCCACACTTCAAAGCGCTGAAAAAGAGATACGAGAGTTAAGAGAAATGGAAGAAATTTACAAAGTCCAGAAGAAGGGTTTGATGCAGCAGTTATTAACTGGGAAGACCAGAGTAAACACAGGAGTCCCCTAATGCTATACGACCCAAGTAAACCATTTAAGATTCTGTCAATTGACGGAGGCGGAATTCGTGGTATTTATCCTGCGAAATTTTTAACTGAACTTGAATTTCAGTTAGAAAAATCAGGTAAGAAAATTACATACCTCAATCAATACTTCGATTTAATTTGCGGAACATCTACAGGAGGTATTATTGCTTTGGGCCTGGCACTTGGAATGACAAGCAATGAAATATTAAGCCTGTACAGAGACCATGCAAATAATATATTTGGGAGAAAAAAAGGTTTTTGGAGATCCCTATTCAACCCATCACATAATTCAGACTATTTAGAGAATTTATTGAAGCGTAGTTTCTCCGTCTTCACTGAAAATGGTGACACTCGGTTAGGACATGCCAAAACGAGAGTATGCATTCCGGTCTATAATGGATACTACGGTAGAGTTAGTGTTTTAAAGACATCACATCATCAGGATTTAATGAGAGATTATCAATATCCGGCACATGATGTAGCTTTATCTACCTCATCAGCACCTTTCTATTTTAAACCGCACTCATTCAAATACAAAAAAGTAGGAGAAGCCGATCTTAATACCGTGACAAACAATATTGATGGGGGCATTTTTGCTAATAACCCAGCTTTAATTGGCTTATTAGAAGCTGTTCAAACTCTACAGGTACCAATAGATAATTTGAAAATATTGTCGATTGGCACCGGGATGAGAAAGTTTAAAGAATCTGAGAAAAACAATGGCTGGGGTAGTCAATATTGGGCTATTTCAGAAAACCCAAGAATAATTGAACTTATTTTTTCTTCTCAGTCTGATGACATAAATAACACCATAAAATTTTTGAATCAGGGTGTTGGCACTTCATCAAAACCACGATTCACCTTTAAAAGAGTTCAATTTGAATTTAATAATCAAGACTACATTTCATTAGACGAAACAAATCCTGAAAAACTTGGCGCTTTAGCTGAACGTGCAAGTAACGACTTCCAAATTCACGGAAAAGAGATCGTCGACGAGTTTTGCAGTCAAATTATCACTCCCTATACACCTCAATATGCACTATAAATCAAAAGGCGAATACTATGGCAAATTGCAATAAACTCTTTAAAGACTTCAATGACGAGCTCTCAATCCCTTCTTTGAAAAGAAAACAACTCATGAGAGCGAGAGATAATGTGAGAAGCAAAATTAGTGACTACTTCGAAGAGAACTACCCGGACTATAAACCCTCCTTTTGGATACAAGGGTCTTATAAAATGAAGACATCAATCAGAACCAAGGACGACACCTGTGACCTTGATGATGGTGTATATTTCTTTAAAGAGCCTGACATAACTGCAAAATCGCTCCAAAAAAGAGTTTTAAATGCAGTTAAAGGGATAACTTCAACTGACCCGATACATAAAAATAAATGTTTAAGGGTGATTTACAAAAATGACTTTCACATAGATCTACCAGTTTACTGGAGAGAAAACAAAGATGATGATAATGAGAATTCTAAATTAGCGGTAAGGGACAACGGCTTTGAAGAAAGTGACCCTAAGAAATTTATTGATTGGTTCAGCGACTTAAAAGATGACGACGGTCAACTTGTCAGAATTATCAAATATTTAAAAGCATGGGTTGACCATGTAGGCAGTAACTTGCCGAGCGGATTAGCTATAAGTCTCTTGGCATGTTATCAAATCCGATATAATGATAGAGATGACATTGCCCTTCTAAATACACTTCAGTCCATTCGAGATCGGCTTAAGTGGAATTGGGTACTTAAAATGCCAACATGTCCCTATGATGACCTTTTTGCGTTAATTGACGATGACAAGAAAGAGTATATCATTGAACAATTGGATTCTTTTATTTCTGATGCAACTGAAGCTATTAGCGAGCATAATGAGCTGGAAGCAAGCAAATTATGGCAGAATCATTTAGGAAAAAGGTTTCCAGAAGGTAAAGATGAAGACACTGAAGCAAAAGCTAAAGCATTGTTTGAAAGAGCTTCAATACTTTCAGCTTCTCCACATGTGTCCAGATTAGGCCAAGTTATTACCGAAACACCTTCATCCAAATCTATTCCAGATACAAAGAATTATGGCGGGCAAAAATAAAAGGAAACCACCTAATTATTATGCAAGGATTCTATGGCAGAAAAAGCTAATCGAGCAGTATTTTGATTGCTTTAACTGTAAAATAAGAGGAAGGGGCAACGATGTTAGCCTTTTATGCACAGGGCAGATTCAACCTACGGAAAGAAGTCTTATGTATAAACTTAAGTTAAGCTATGACGGAGCTTCACCTCCAAAGATGTATGTAACTGACCCTGAATTGCCGCTTGATTTGGATGCACATATGTATTCAGACAAAAGGCTATGCTTGTATTACCCAAAAGAAAGCCCTTGGAAGCATACAATGCTTATTGCAGATACTATTATTCCCTGGACGGCTGAATGGTTGGTGTATTACGAGTTGTATCAAATTGATGGTAAGTGGCATGGCCCCTATGTGCCTCATGATAATCAATCAAAGCAATCAGATTAACAAATCGATTAATACTCTCAAAAACCAAAGGCTCCGGGAGAAGCCCAGAGCCTTTAGCCGACCGGGAAAAGCCCAGTCCAAAAACATATTGTTTATAATTAAAAGCAAAATATGCTTTTTTAACAAATTATCAACACTTTCTATTTGCCATGCATACCCCTTCCTACCTCGAAGATCACTCCAGCCAAATCCCGGCACTGCTGATGCTGTGCCGGTTGGGGTTTAGCTATCTGACCCCGGTAGAAGCGGATATGATGCGCGGTACCCGCTCAGAGGTACTGCTCAAACCGGTACTTGAAGAGCAGCTGAGAAAAATAAATTCGATATCATTTAAAGGAAAACAGTATCCCTTTTCAAACCATAATATTTCAGCAGCAGTACAAAAAATCAGCAAGCTGCCGCTGGTTAGCGGACTCATAAAAGCCAATGAAGACCTCTACCACTTACTCACCCTGGGCACAAGCTTCGAGGAAACCATTGAAGGCGACCGTAAAAGTTTCAGTTTAAGCTACATCGATTGGGAGCATCCTGAAAATAATGTGTTTCATGTCTCAGAAGAGTTCAGCGTGCAGCGCATCGGCACCTACAAAGAATACCGCCCAGATATAATCTTGTTTGTGAACGGCATTCCGCTGGTCGTTATCGAGTGCAAGCGGCCCGATCTTAAACTGCGCGAAAAAGACCATCAGCCTGTAGATGAGGCCATATCTCAGCATTTGCGAAATCAGAAAAACTCTGGTATTCCGAACCTCTATGTGTATTCGCAGCTGTTGCTGAGCCTTGTGGTAAACAGCAGTAAATACGCTACCACAGGAACCCCGGCCAAATTCTGGGGCAGCTGGAAAGATAAGTCAGCGGCTCCCTCAGAACAGCAGTCGAAAGAGGCATATCTTTCAGACCTGATCAATAAACCCCTTAACCAAGCTGTTTTTGATCACCTTTTCAGCGGACGGTTCCGGTATGTTAAAACCCATTTTGAAGAAAGGGAGAAGGAAATGCTTCAGGTAACGGAACAGGACCGGCTGCTTTTTGGTCTTTGCCGCCCCAAACGCCTGCTACGTTTTATTAAACGCTACCTCGTGTATGATGCAGGCCTGAAAAAAGCGGCCCGTTATCAACAGTTTTTTGCTATTGAAAAAACACTGAAGCGCATTCAAAATCTGGAACAGGGCCGGCGCCCCGGCGGAGTAATCTGGCACACACAAGGTTCGGGGAAATCTCTCACTATGGTTATGCTGGCCAAAGGGATCGCGCTTGACAAAAGCATCCCCACTGCCCGGATAGTGCTGGTTACCGACCGGGTTGATCTTGATGATCAGATTTATAAAACCTTTCATGATTGCGACCTTGAGCCTGTGCAGGCGACTACCGGTAATCATCTTATACAGCTCATCCGGGAAAACAAGCGTGCGGTGATAACCACTGTTATCAATAAATTTGAAGCGGTTGTAAAGCGCAGCGATGTTGAAGAAACCTCTCCGAATATCTTTGTGCTTGTTGATGAAGGCCACCGCACCCAGTACGGTACGGCAAATGTGAACATGCAGCGCGCGTTTCCAAACGCGTGTTTCATAGCATTTACCGGAACCCCCCTGATGAAGCATGAAAAGAACACCGCCCGCAAGTTCGGGGGCATAATCGATACCTACACCATCAGGGAAGCAGTTAACGACAAAGCCGTAGTACCCCTGCTTTATGAAGGGCGCCACATTCCGCAGCAGGTTAACCAAACCCCCATCGACACTTATTTTGAGCGGATTTCATCCAGTTTAAGCGAAAAAGAAAAGGCTGACCTGAAAAAGAAATTCAGCCGGGCCGATCAGCTCAACGAGGCCGAACAAAAACTCATGACGATCTGCTACGATATAGGGGAGCATTTCTCGAAAACCTGGCAGGGTTCAGGCTTCAAAGGTCAGCTTACCGTACCTTCAAAAACAGCGGCCATCAGGTGCAAAAAGTTCTTTGACGAATTCGGGATGATCAGCTCAGATGTTATCATTTCAGGACCTGACAGCCGCGAGGGCCACGAAGATACCGACGAAGAAAACACGGATCTGGTGCAGAAGTTTTGGTTGGCTATGATGGCGCGATTCGGCACAGAGCGGGAATACAACAAGCAGCTCATTTACCGGTTCAAAAGCGATGAAGACCCTGACATCATCATTGTGGTCGATAAACTCATAACTGGCTTTGATGCCCCGCGGAATATCGTGCTTTACATTGCCCGAAGCCTTCGGGAACACAAACTGCTCCAGGCAATTGCAAGGGTAAACCGCCTGTTCGAAGGTAAAGATTTTGGCTATATCATCGATTATTACGGCATCCTCGGCGATCTTGATCAGGCACTCACGACCTACAGTGAGCTCGATAATTTTGATGAATCGGAACTTGAGGGTACCCTCACTGATATTCAGGAAGAAATCGAAAAACTTGCAGAGCGCCACAGCCATGTTTGGGATATTTTCAGCGGGATGCCGCGCAGCCTCGATATTCAGGTCTATGAAATGCGCCTTGCAGACGAAGCACTGCGGGATGGTTTTTATGAGCGGGTATCTCTGTTTGCACGAACGCTTAAACTCGCGCTCTCAACACTGGATTTTATCCGAAAAACTGACCCCCAAAAAGTTAATGAATACAAAGAAGATGCGCGGTTTTTTTTGAGCCTGAGAGCCTCAGTCAAGGCCCGCTACTCAGACGCCATCGACTATGCGCAATATGAAAAACAGGTTCAAAAACTAATTGATACCCATGTAACCTCAAGCGAGGTAATAAAGCTGACGGAACAGGTTAATATTTTTGACCGTGAAAAATTTGAAGAAGAGCTGGCAAAAGTAGAAGGAGATGCTGCCCGTGCAGACCGGATAGCTTCCCGTACGAAAAAAGCAATCAGCCTGAAAATGGAAGAAGACCCGGCACTGTACAAAAAGTTTTCGGAAATGTTGCTGCAGACTATCAATGACTGGAAAGCAAAAAGGCTTTCGGATGCAGCCTATCTCAAAAAGGTACAGGATATTATGGATAAGGTCATAAACGAAGCCCTGGACGATACGCCGGAAGAACTTCGCAACAATAAAGTAGCCCATGCCATTTTTGGAGCTTTGTCGGAAATCCTGAAAACAGAATCGGAAGTAGTACCATACAGCTCAGAAATGCCGACAATTGGCCTTAAGATAGATGAGATTATCCGTTCGCATCTTATTGTTGACTGGAAATACAAACCGGACGTAATCAAGCAGTTGCAGCAGGAAATCGATGATTATCTGTTTGCGGTGAAAGATGAGGGAATTATTGAGCTGACATTTGATGACATGGATGCGCTGATTGAGAAATCTGTTGAGTTGGCTAAACTGAGATATTGATGCACACGATAACCTACGGTAAAAAAAGTATCTCCTACGAGTTGAAATTTTCTGAACGCAAAACACTCGGAATTGAAGTTTATCCGGATATGCGTGTAGTTGTGATTGCTCCGGAAGGCACGGCGGATGCCAAAATAATCACAAAAGTAAAATCAAAAGCCCCCTGGATAGTGAAACAGCTCCGGGATTTTGAAAAATATCAGCCTTTATCCGTGCAAAAAAAGTTTGTCTCCGGAGAGACACACCTGTATTTAGGAAGGCAATACATTTTAAAAACAGAGCCGGGAAGAACGGGAAGTGTGAAGCTGCGGGGTAAGTATATTCACGTAACGACCCCAAAACAGGAGAAAACAGAAGAACTGCTGTACGAGTGGTACAGGGTAAAAGCGGAGCATCACTTTGCGGTTATAATTAAAGAGCTGCTTCCGGAATTTGTAAGAAAGGAGATCAGCATAAAAGACCTCATTATCCGGAAAATGAATACCAGATGGGGCAGCTGCACCCCGGCAGGCACCATCACCTTAAACCTGCACCTGATTAAGGCGCCGCGGCGCTGTATCGAATACATAATACTGCATGAGCTGTGCCACCTGGTTTATCACAAGCATGACAGCCGTTTTTACGGGTTGCTGGGGTCGCTGATGCCAAACTGGAAAAACTGGAAAGAAAAGCTGGAGTTGATGCTGGCATGATATCCGCTACACCAAAAAGCCCCTACCCTCCCACATATAAAAAAATCCCGGATTTCTTTACACGTAAGGGGTGATGTATAAAGAAATCGGGATTTTTTTGGCAGATAGCTGCGGCCGGTTTTGGAAACTTCACCCGTCATCCACCCAAAAAAACTCACCCGATAGAGGGTAGGTCCACGCCGCGGGTTTTGGCGGTTTCGATGGCGAGATCGTAGCCGGCGTCGGCGTGCCGCATTACGCCGGTGCCGGGGTCGGCGGTGAGTACGCGCTGCAGGCGGCGGTCGGCCATTTCGGTGCCGTCGGCCACGCTCACCATGCCGGAATGGATGGAGTAGCCGATGCCCACCCCGCCGCCATGATGCAGGGAAACCCAGCTCGCTCCGCAGGCCGTGTTGAGCAGCGCATTCAGCAGGGGCCAGTCCGCAATGGCGTCGGAGCCGTCGAGCATGCCCTCGGTTTCGCGGTTAGGGGAGGCCACCGAGCCGGTATCCAGATGGTCGCGGCCGATAACGAGCGGCGCCTTGACCTTGCCCTTTTTCACCAGCCAGTTAAATTTGAGGCCCATCTCGGCGCGCTCGCCGTATTCCAGCCAGCAAATGCGGGAGGGCAGCCCCTGAAAATGCACGCGTTCGCCGGCGTTTTTAATCCAGCGTGCGAGGTGTTCCTTTTCGGGAAAAGTTTCGAGCACCGCTTTGTCGGTTACCGCTATATCGTTGGGGTCGCCGGAGAGGGCCGCCCAGCGGAAGGGTCCGGAGCCTTTGCAGAAAAGCGGACGAATAAACTCCGGCACAAAGCCGGGGATGTCGAATGCCTCGGATTTGCCGCGCAGGTCAGCCACATGACCCCGCAGGTTGTTGCCGTAATCAAAAGTAACGGCGCCTTTTTTCTGATAGGCCAGCATGGCGTCGATATGGGTGCACATGCTGTCGAGCACAGCGCTTTCGTAGGCGGGATAGTCTTTTTCCCGCAGCATTTCGGCCTGCTCCAGGCTCATGCCGGCGGGGATGTAGCCCAGCCTGAGGTCGTGCGCGGAGGTCTGATCGGTGAGCACATCAATCTGAACATCGCGCCGGAGCAGCTCGGGCAGCACTTCGGCAATATTGCCGACCAGCCCGACCGAAAAGCCGCGTTTTTCCGCTTTGGCTTTTTGCACTTTTTCGAGGGCTTCATCCAGCGAGTAGGCGATGTCGTCGCAGTAGCGGTCGTGTACTCTTTTGAGGATGCGGCTTTCGTCAACATCCACCCCGAGGAAGGCCCCGCCGCAGAGGGTTGCGGCCAGCGGCTGCGCGCCGCCCATGCCGCCGAGTCCGCCGGTAACTACGAGGCGCCCCGCCAGAGTACCGCCGAAATGTTGCCGTGCGCATTCAGCGAAGGTTTCGTAGGTACCCTGCAGAATGCCCTGCGTGCCGATGTAAATCCAGGATCCGGCCGTCATCTGTCCGTACATGGTGAGCCCCAGCGCCTCGAGCCGGCGGAACTCCGGCCAGGTTGCCCATTTCGGCACCAGCTGTGCGTTGGAGATGAGCACCCGCGGTGCTTCTTCGTGCGTGCGGAAAACGCCAACCGGCTTTCCGCTCTGCACAAGCAGGGTTTCGTCGTTTTCGAGCCGTTTCAGCGTTTCCACAATTTTGTGGTAGGCGGCCCAGTTGCGCGCGGCCTTTCCGCCGCCGCCGTACACGATGAGGTCTTCGGGCCGTTCGGCCACTTCCGGATCGAGGTTGTTCATGAGCATCCGCATGGCGGCTTCCTGATGCCAGCCTTTGCAGCTGAGCGTGTTACCGCGGGGCGAGCGGATGGTTTTCACTTGTTCCATGAAATCAAAAGTTTGTTGAATGAAAAAAAAGAGGAAATCCGCCGGAGGGATCCCGATTGTCCGTAAGATAAGAAATGCAGTGCGGAAAGCGCTTTTTTAAATGGCGGAGAGCTTTAGGGAGAGGGGCGGAGCGGACTGTTACGGGCCATAAATTCACCGGTAAGAAGTTATTGGTATCAGACTGAGCTTTGAGAGCCTTGCCCGGAGTTTAAAAACTTATATTTAAATCATTTCCCAAAAAGCAAAGGTAAATCATCATGATTCCAAAAAACAGAATAAGCACACATCCCGGAACCATCCTGCTTAAAGAATATCTTGAACCTTTGGGGCTAAGCCAAAAAGGGCTGGCGGATCATTTGGGGATACCCGTTCAGCGGGTCAATGAAATAGTGAGGGGCAAAAGAGGAGTTTCTCCGGAAACAGCCTGGCTGCTGTCAGAAGCGTTTAATACAACTCCTGCGTTTTGGCTGAATTTACAGTCCATGCACGATTTGTCTTCAAAACGTCCTGCGAGACATGTTAAACCTATTACAGCTGCTCAGCTATGAGCTGTATTTCCTGTGAAGCCCGGCTATTGTATTTTTAGTTGTTTCTACACAAAAAAAGCCTCCGAAAAATTCCGGAGGCTTTGTATTAATTTCATGTCAGGCAATATTTTAGGCAGGTTTCCCGCTAATTTTTGCAGGTCTTGATGCCAAA
Source organism: Balneolales bacterium (assembly GCA_020832405.1). Taxonomy (GTDB): domain Bacteria; phylum Bacteroidota; class Rhodothermia; order Balneolales; family Cyclonatronaceae; genus Cyclonatronum. The sequence continues at coordinate 9,948 of JAFIET010000059.1, read as the reverse complement.
GGGTGCGTACAGCGGGCAAAAAGAAATGACGCTCGTTGCCACAAACACGCCGGCAAAAACGAGCAGTACGATTCCGAGGGTGCCTTCGATTACGCCGGTGAAAAATAGTGCTGCGACAACAAGCGCAACGACGATGCGGATTGCTTTATCCGCGGTTCCCATGTTTTTAGTCATAATGTGCAGGTGTTTTGGGGTTATGGTTGGCTTTGGTGTCTAAAAGGAAAAGTAGCGTACGTGCGGCTGCTTCATATAGGCAGCTACTTCCGGCGGACGCGCCGTGCCTACGCCTTCGATGAGGTCACTGGCACTCAGGTGCTCACGGTTGGGCAGGTAGATGCCGCAGACTTCAACCGTTACCCCGTTGTTCATGAGGTTCATCAGCAGCTGCTTCGGAGAGCGGTCGGCCGGTTTGAAGGCCGGGGATTCGGCGTTTTTCAGGGCAAGATCGCCGGCTTCACTGCATAGTAAAATGCGGACCGGAACATCCTGATTGAAGGATTGTGTGGCAAGAACGAGGGCCATCATCTGCGTTTCGGCATCACCGGAGGTGAGCACGACAAAGAGTTCATCCTGCGGATGATTGTCAGAGGCAAAGGTGAGCGGCGCAAAAGCAAGTACCGCGAGGAAAAGGATCAGAAAAAGTTTCATGAGAGTGTATTACCGTTTGTTTATATAGTTGATTAAGTATAGCGGTTTAATAATCGAATATCAATATTAAATTAAGCCGCGGCAGGTTAACATGCGGGCAATACAATAAAGCGGTAAGTACAGCGGTTGAAGTCACTTAATGCCAGGGAAGTGAGAAAAAGCTCAGAGGCGCACACATCATCCAAAAATTTATCATCTTGCAGCTGTGCCCGCCATTCACCGAAAAGAGTCCTCCTCCAAACCGGAAATCAGCAATTCATCCATCCCATGAAAAAATCCTCCACCTATTTCCGCCTGCTTCTTTTGGTGCTTTTTTCTCCGGTGATGGCATCCTGCGCCTCATCCAACCCGGATTTGTTCCCGCCCGCAGCGGATGCCGAAACGGTTGAGGTGCAGATGGTACGGCACGGCTGGCACGTCGGCCTCATTTTACCTGTCGATGAAATCTTTGAAGAGGTGATGCCGGCCGGGCTTCATCTGAGCGCATCACACCGCTATATCGAAATCGGCTGGGGCGACCGCGACTATTATATGGACCCCTCACCCGGCCTCTGGACTACCATCAAGGGCGGACTTTTCCCGACGCGCTCGGTGATTCATCTTGCCGCATACAGCCGGCTGCCGCTGCAGCATCTCGAGCGGATTGAAATCCGCATTTCAGCAGAAGGATACCGGCTGCTGCTGCAACAAGTGGCCGGGTACTTCACGACTGAAGAAGGCGAAGTGCTGATACTGGGCGACGGACTCTACGGCGATTCCCGATTCTATGCGGCATCCCCCCGCTATCACCTGTTTCAGAACAGCAACAAATGGGCGGTGCGTAAGCTGCGTGAAGCCGGTTTGCCGGTGCGTTCCGCTTTTGTGATTACCGCATCACAGGCTGTAAGAAAGATATCGCGGCACGGGGCGCATATCGGGGGTTGAGACGCTGCGCTTGTGCCGCTCAGCTCAGGGGGTGCTTCGGTCAATATCGGATAGCTCTTTGCCAAACCCGGCCACACCGCCGGAAACGATGAATTTCATCACATCCCCGGAAGGCAGGTCGAGCGGACGAACCTGAGTTGCGGGTACGATGAACATCTCCCCCGAAAAATTATAGGAGTGCGGAAAATAGACGGCAACCTTTTCGCGCTCATTAAGAAAATGCAGGTCCTCTTCGGTCAGGAATCCCATTTTTTCCAGATTGGTAACCGGATTGACCAGCACCAAAACAGGTTTATTGAATTTTTTTTCGGTGCCGATAAGGGAAGAAAACAGGTCTGAAAAAGCCGAGTACACAATGTTCAGAATCGGAATTTTGGCAACAAGGCCTTCCAGCCAGGTTTTGAGCGGACGCCCGACGAAGGTCTGTCCAAAATATCCCAGCAGGATGAGCACCAGAATACTGGCCAAAAACCCAAGTCCGGGAATCACGGGTCCCACAAACGACTGAAGCGCCACCCGCAGCAGGCCATCAATAAACAAAAACAGGGCAATCAGGATATAAAAAGTGATGGCGAGCGGGGCGATGTAGAGCAAACCTTGCAGGAAATAGCGCAGCAGCGTTTTGGGAACCGATAAGTTTTTCATCTGAAAAAGTGAATTCGTACTATAATTTTATAGCATTGAAATTAGCAGGATTTAAGGGTGATGCAAACCGTTGCCTTAACCGCAGGAACCAATCTTTTGAAGCCGATGACCGGTTTCTGAACCCGTGAAATGCAGCATGCGCCAAAGTAAAAACATGAAAACCAGATCCGTTGCCATCCTTGTTTACCCGGGCGCCGAGGTGCTCGATTTTGCCGGTCCTTTCGAGGTTTTTTTCACCGCAGGCCGGCTTTCGGAACGTGCCGGGCTCCCGCTGCCTGCGTTCCGGCCGCAGCTCGTGGCTGAACATGCGGGGCCGGTCGAAACGCGTCCGGGCTTTACCGTAACGGCCGCATCAGGTCTTGAGGACCTGCAGCAGCCGGATCTTGTGATTATTCCCGGCGGGGTGTACGAACCGCAGCTCAAAAACGCCGCGCTGATTGAGGGCCTCAGGGCGATGTATGAGGGAGGTAGCATCCTCGCTTCGGTCTGCACCGGCGCCTTCCTGCTTGCTGAAGCCGGACTGCTGAACGGGCAAAGCTGCACCACCCACCACGAGGATATCCGGGACCTGCAACAGCGCTACCCGCAGCTTCGCAGCTGCGAAAACCGCCGCTGGGTCGCGGCAGAGTGCGGCCGCATTTTTACCTCAGCCGGCATCTCAGCGGGTATTGATCTGAGCCTGCACCTTGTAAGCCGCCTTGCCGGCGGCGGGCTCGCGCGGATTACGGCCGAGAACATGGCGTATGGGTGGGATGCGGGAGCTTCTCCGGAATCCGAGATTACTTGAAGCGGAAGCCAATGGCGTACAAAGGGATGTTGTGAAGCCAGTCTGAGGTTTTGTGGACTGAGAGTGAAGTCCGCAAAGCAATTCGGGGCTGATAGCGCTCTTGGTAAACCAGCAGGCTTTTTGCCTTGAGATTTTCTTCTGCCTTTACCTCTACAGGAATAATGTCTTCCTCTTTTTGAACCACGAAATCAACTTCTGCAGCGCCCTTCTTGGCCGACCAGTAATACAAAGATAAATCCGGAACAGCTGTGAGTTCCTGACAAACAAACTGCTCAGTGAGGGCACCTTTGAATTCGGTGAAAACCGTACTTCCCTGCAGCAGCGTTTTGACGGGCAGATTTCCCATAGCACCCAAAAGGCCGACGTCATGAAGGAAAAGCTTGAAGGCTGAAAGATCTTCATAGGCCTTCAGCGGGAGGTGCGGTTTTGTTATGGCATGAACTTTCCGGACCTGCCCGCAGTCGGTCAGCCAGGCAAGCGCCATTTCGAAATCTTTGGCACGGGCGCCTTCTTTGATGTGCGCATAAACGAATTTTCGCCGCTCCTGCGCAAGCTGACTCAGCACAGAGTTCCAGACCATTCTGATGCGGGGTACCACCGCAGCCGGGGTGTGTTTTGAGAAGTCCTGTTCGTATGTGAGAAGCAGGGCCTGTTGTATTTCCCGCACCTCATCAAACCGCTCTGATGCCGCAAAATGGAGCACAGCTTCGGGCATGCCGCCAACAACATAGTATGAGCGCAGCAGCCGGGAAAGCTTGTCATGAAGCGCGGTAAGTAATGGATAATTCAGGCTGTTCAGTGCTTCGCAAAGCTGATCATGACCCAAGGCGAGCAGAAATTCTTCGAAGTTCATCGGGTGCAGGTCAAGAAACGAAACCTTGCCTACCGGAAAGGAAACAGGCTGATGCAACGCAACGCCCAGCAGTGATCCGGCGGCAAGGATGTGGTAATCAGCGGCCTCTTCATAAAAATATTTTAGCGCGGTGATGGCTTTCGGACACTCTTGAATTTCATCAAAAATCAGAAGGGTTCGTCCGGGTGTAATGGAAGCGTTCGAATCCGTTTCGATAGCCCGAATAAGTTCCTGTGGATTCATGCTCTGATCAAACAAACCTTTCAGGTGAGGCTGTCGCTCAAAATTGAGATACACGGTCTGCTCAAAGTGAAGCTCACCAAAATGCTTCATAAGCCATGTTTTACCGACCTGCCTTGCACCGCGTACAATCAGCGGTTTACGGGAAGCTTTGTTTTTCCAGTTAATGAGTGACTGAAGGGCAAGACGTTTCATGAACCTTTGGGTTAAAAATGCCGGATATCCGCTAATCTAACATTTTTTCCCCCGAAAAAGTGTAACATCTCACACTTTTTCCATCGAAAAAGTGTGGTTGCTGCTGCTAAGCTTCTTTCCCGCCTCTCTGATCGTGCAGCCGCACAGTGCTGAATGCGTAGCGGATATCCGGCTCGGCACTGAATTTTTCAAGCAGATCCAGACTGATGGCCTGTTCCGTAGAGCGGGTTTTGCGAACCGGGCACAGGTAGCGGGCCGTGAGCAGAATGCCGTTTTCCCGGACGGTCACAAAAACGGCCGGGGTGAGAATGCTGAATTTCAGCATGAAGTTTTCCTGCGCCTGCACAAGGGCCTGCTGAGCTTCGTGCACGTAAATTTCAGCGTGCTTCTCCAGAACCTGCGCGAAAAGTTCGCGTGCTTTCCGGTGGTTGGAGTCGTAGGTGATGGTTACGGGAAGCTCGTGCCAGATAAACGGAAAGCCGCTCGTGTAATTCGCGACCGGATCGCTGAAAACCTTGCTGTTTGGGATATGGATGATGCGCCCCGTGCTTTGCTCCGCATCAACACGGTTTCCGATTTCAATAACGGAAAAGGTGAACAGCCGCTTGTCGATCACATCACCCTTCACCCCGGCAACCTCGATGCGGTCGCCCATTTCGAAGGGCTGCCTCACGATGATGTAGATCCACCCGGCAAGGTCGGTGAGCAGCTCCCGCAGGGCAAGCGCAAGGCCGACCGAGAGCAGACCCAGAAAAGTAGCAATGGACTGAAACCCCTCAAACCAGATTTTACCGATCAGGAAAATACCGATTACAAAAAAGGCCTGCGTGGATAAGCGCTTGAAATTGTAGTGTACGGCCGGAGACTTGCTCTTCCAGTAAACCAGCGCGATAAACACATAGCGAAGCAGCAGCAGTACCAGAATAACGAGCAGGCTGTGGAGCAGGTTTTCGGAGATGCCGACGGAAGTTCCGAGGTAATCGGAGACCTGCTGAGCAATTTGACGAAATTGTTGAGGAATCATGCCTTAAGGTACTGCACAGCCTTAGCTTTTTCAAAACAGCAGGAAAACTTTAGGATGAGCGGTGCGGGCGTTCGCCCAATCGTAAATAAATGCAAGTGAGTTGCGTGTGAGGGTGCGCGGAGATATATTCACAAACTGAAACTTTGTTGCACTTGGCTGTGCCCTAACTACAACCTGACTAATGCTATGAACCGAAAGTCATTTCTTAAAACCGGCCTGCTCGGCGCCGGCGCTTTGTTCCAGATTCCGTTTACCGGGCAGCGTATCCCGGCTCAGGCCGTCTTTGAAAGTTTCGCTGAAGCGCCGGACTCCGGTACCTACGATGCCATTATCGCAGGGGGCAGCTTTGCGGGGATGTCCGCCGCTATGAGCCTTGGCCGCTGTATGCGTAAAACGCTGGTGATTGATGCAGGCCTGCCCCGCAACCGTAGGTCGCCCTCGGCAAACAACTTCTTCTCGCGTGACGGGCAAAACCCCCGGGAAATCGCCGCAGCTGCAAGAGAACAGCTGCAAGAGTACCAGGAGTTTTTGTATATGAAGCGGGGTGAAATCGCATCAGCCGCGCCGTCCGGAAACGGTTTTGTTGTTCAAACCGCTGAGGGGCAGCAGTACCAGACGCGCTTCCTCATTCTGGCAACAGGCCTCACCGATGAGCTGCTCAGCGGTATTGATGGGCTTGAAGACCTCTGGGGAAACGGCGTTTATCACTGCCCGTACTGCCACGGCTGGGAAAACCGGAACCGGAAAACGGCCGTGATCGGGCAGGGCGCTGCCAGGCTTTCCATGGCATCAACCATATCGAACTGGACGGGCGACATCACCTATTTTTCACAGGGGGAGCCGGTGAACTTTCCGGCCGAAGCGCTTGAGTTGCTTTCCCGCAACGGCATAAAAGTCAGCTATGAAACGGTGTATAAGATTGAGGGCGAACCCGGTGCGCTGCGCATCCGTACGAGGGAGCAGACTGAGCCTCATCTGTTTGAGACTTGCTATGCGCCCGGTACGCTTCGGTATCACGCCTCGCTTGCCGAACAGCTGGGCTGCGACCTCACCGACCGAGGGGCTATAGAGGTGAATGAACAGTATGAAAGCACCGTGCCGGGCGTGCTTGCCATCGGGGATGTATGCAGCCGCGGTAACGGTCAGGTCATTCACGCCGCCTACTCCGGAACGGTTTCCGCTGTTCGGGTGAATTTTGCGTTCATACGCGAGCGCTTCAGCTGACATCCCCTACCCATCAACAAAACTCCATCATAAAAAACAGAAAACCATGCTCGAAGCACGCGGACTCACCAAAATGTACGGCACGCACAAAGCCCTTGAAGACCTGAACCTGACCGTTAAGCCCGGCGAGGTGTATTGTCTGCTTGGAGCCAACGGCGCCGGAAAAACAACAACCATCAACCTGTTTCTGAGCTTTATAAGCCCGGAGGGCGGAGTTGCTCTGGTGAACGGTATAGAGGCAGCAAAGCAGCCCGATGAAGCCCGGCGCCTCATCACCTACATCCCCGAAAACCTGTCGCTGTACCCGTCGCTGAGCGGCCTTGAAAACCTTCAGTTTTTCACCGGACTTGCCGGAAAATTCATGACGGATGAACAGCTGCTGCAATGCCTCACCGAAGCCGGACTGCCGGCTGACGCCGCGAAGCGCCCGGTCGGCGGCTACTCAAAAGGGATGCGGCAGAAAGTCGGCATCGCCATGGCGATAGCCCGCGACACCCGGGCCCTGTTGCTCGATGAGCCCACAAGCGGCCTCGATCCCTCAGCGGGCAACGAGTTTGCGCAGCTGCTTTCCGAAATGAGCGCACGCGGGGCTGCCATTCTTATGGCAACGCACGACCTGTTCCGCGCCAAGGAAACCGGAACCCGCATCGGCATCATGAAACGCGGCCGCCTTGCAGAGGAGCTCAGAACGGAGGACATCTCCCACTCTGATCTCGAGTCGGTTTACCTCAAACACATCAGGGAGTGAGGGCTATGGCATTTTCACTTTTGGTAAAACACGAGCTTAAGGTACTGTGGCGCGAACCCGGTACGAAAGTGCTGTTTGCGGTTGTGCTCGTGCTGCTGCTGGTATCAGCCCTGAGCGGTGCGGCCTATTACACAGAGAAAAAACAGGAACATGCCGATGCTGCTGAGCTGGCCCGGCACCTTTGGGAGCAGCAGGGGGATAAAAATCCGCACTCCGCCGCGCACTACGGCACGCATGCCTTCAAGCCGGTAAACCTGCTGGCTGTTTTTGACCCGGGAACGGAGCCGTTCACGGGGGTATCGCTTTTTCTGGAAGCGCACCGGCAGAACTTCGCCGTGCACAGCCCCATCGAAGACCGGAGCTCCCTCAGCCGCTTTGGTCAGCTCACGCCCGCCTTCATTTTCACCTTCCTCTTTCCGCTCTTCATCATTTTTCTGGGATACCGGAGCGTCATTTATGAGCGCGAAAGCGGCATGCTCAGGATGCTGCTGGCGCAGGGGGTTCGGCTGCGTGACATCCTGACCGGAAAAGCCGCAGCCCTTTGGGTGGTGGTTTTGGGACTCTTCCTCAGCTTTGCCCTTGTCGGTCTGCTGCTGCTCGCCTTCACGGGCGCCGCTGCCGCTGACTACCTGCGCTACGCACTGATGATGCTCGGCTGGATGCTGTATTTCGGCATTTTCATTCACCTTTCGCTCTGGGTTTCAGCCAAAGCCGGCAGTCAGGCACAGGCCCTGGTTTTGCTGCTCGGGTTTTGGGTGATGAGCACCCTGCTCGTACCGCGGCTGGTAACCGTAGCGGCAGAGAGCATGCATCCCGTCCCTGATACCATCACCTTTCAGCAGGAAATCCGGCAGCACCTCAGCGAGGGCATCGACGGGCACAATCCGCTCAGCACACACACGCAGGCATTCCGGGATTCCGTACTTGCAGCACACGGCACCGATAACCCGGCCGATCTGCCCTTCAACCTGAGCGGGCTGATGCTGCAGGTTTCCGAGGAATTTGAAAAAGAGGTGTTCGATTATCACATGGCCCGGATTGCTGCGATTCACGCGCAGCAGCTCGGCTTATTCGCACTGAGTGCGGTTGTATCGCCCACATCACTGGTGCGGCTGTTCTCTATGGGCATGGCCGGTACCGATATCGCCGCCTTTAATCATTTTCGGGATCAGGCGGAGGCCTACCGCATCGAGCTGATGCGCGAACTCAACGAAGATCTGATGGTGCATGCCGTAGGTGACCGCGCGCAGGGCTACACCGCAGGCTATGAGCTGTTCAGCAGCAATGTGGCCTTCCAGTATCAGCCGCCGGATGCACTCAGCTGGACAGCCGCCTACTTTAAATACGCCCTGCTGCTCTTGCTGTGGACGGGCCTCAGTTTCGGCCTGCTGCTTTCATCCGCTAAAAAAACGGAGGTCTAAAAGCTCCTATGGATATTCGTCTGATTCGTCACATCATCCGGTTCGAGAAAAAACAGTACGCAGCTGACAAAGTTGTGCTCACCATGATTGTTCTGCTTGCAGCCATGATTGGGTTTAGCCTGTATCTGGGTAACGAGCGGGTACACTTGCAGCAGGAGCGGATTGCCGGACTTCAGGAAGAAGACCGGGCATTTTACAGCAGCAGATACACTCAGCTGCGCGAAATGGAAGCCGGTGCGGCGTTTGAAGGCCCCTGGTTTCAGGACCCTTCGAACCCACTGGTGCTTTCTGCTTTCAGAGGGGCCGGCCGGTACGTGTATCTGGAGCCGGAGCCTCTCGCGCTGATTGCCGTAGGGGCGGCCGATATCCTGCCGTACTACGGCCGCGTGACCCTCATCATGAGCAGTCCGCTGCGGGATAACGCCCTCGAAAATCCGTTTCATCAGTATCTGGGGCGATTCGATTTTGCCTTTGTGATGGTGTGGCTGCTGCCGCTCATCATCATCGCACTCAGTTACAACATGCTCTCCCGCGAAAAAGAACTGGGCACCATGAGGCTGCTGCACGCCATGCCGGTAAGCCTGAAATTAATCGTTACGGGCAAAGTCATTTTCCGCTTTCTGCTAATAGCTGCTACGACCCTGGGTGCTGGCTTCCTGTTTCTGCTGCTGTTCGGCGTACTGCCCGGTGCAGACGTGCTGCTGCTGCTGGCGGTGCTGCTGCTCTATATCGCGTTTTGGTTTGGGCTATCCTGGCTGGTGAATCTGGCCGGGAAAAGCTCTGTCTTTAATGCCATGAGCCTGACAGGGCTCTGGATTCTTTTTCTTGTAGTAATGCCCGCGCTCTTTAACCTGATTGCGGTTAGCCTTCACCCCGTATCGTCACGGGCGGTTTGGGTAAACGAACAGCGCAGCATAGAGCAGCAGGTTGAGTCGGAGCGGGAACAGCTTGTGCTGGCCTTTTATGAAGAGCACCCGCTGGAGGTTAACGAGCAGGATCTGCCCGGCTATTTTGAATTTTGGAACAACCGCCTCATCCTGGCGAAGACCATTTCCGAAAGGGAAAGCGAACTGAAGCAGCGGTTTTATGCGCAGCGCGATGCGCAGGAACAGCTCACCAACCGGCTTAGCCTGCTATCCCCGCCCATGCAGGTGAACCGGTTTCTGGAGAATTTGTCGGGGAACAGTGACGACCGGCTCAGAAGCCTGAGCGTACAGATGGAGCGGTTCTCGGAGGAAT
>JAFIET010000058.1 GCA_020832405.1 Balneolales bacterium | reverse complement strand
CCGGAAGCTTACGCGCTGAGCAGACCGGTCGTGCCTGACGGCACTTTCTGTTATTTAGACCTTGCTCTGCCCGGGGATGAATCCCCGGGTTACAACATAAACCGTGTCTGCCGACACTTTCTTTTTTTTGAATCATCCTTACCCAATTTGATTCAGAACTTGCCCCTATTTTGACCGAAAAGTCCAAACATTTGCGCGGATAGTCCAAGTCTGGGTGGTTTGCTTCATGTACATTTTACAGTATAACGGGGAGAAATCCCGATTTATGAATCACTTATCAAAACCACTATGAAAACAGCAGGCATAATCGGCGGGTCGGGCTACATCGGCAGCTACGTCACCAAAACATTCCTTGAGAATGGCTTCCGCGTAAAGGTATCAGCCACGGATATCAAAAAGAAGAAAAAGTACGACCATCTGAAAAAATTGCCCGGTGCGGAGAATCTTGAGATTGTTTCGCTGGATACACGCGATCTTGCGTCGGTGAAGGCTTTTGTGGATGGTTGCGATGTTGTGGTGCACGGCGGCACTCCTTTTCAGCTCGACGTGAAAGATGTAACCAAAGAGTTGTTTGAACCCACCATTAAAGGCACAGAGAACTTCCTCAAAGTCATTCATGAATCATCAACCGTAAAAAAAGTGGTGGTTATCGCTTCTGTAGCTTCATACAACACGGGATATCCCATGCCGGTTGCGGGAAAACCGGAGGATTACCTTTACACAGAAAACGACGAACCTCACCTTAACGAAGAGGGGCATCCATATGCGCAGGCCAAATATTATGCAGATCAGGTGGTTCGCAAATTCATTGCAGACCATCCGGATCTGGATGTTGACATTGTGAGTGTTTTCCCCGTTGGCGTAATGGGGCCGGCACTTTCAGAACGCGATGATTCTACCTCAATGGGCTTGCAGTATCTGTTCAGAAATAAGATCGCCCCAAATCCCTTTGTGCAGATGCTCTATGACAATGATATGGAATTTGCCATCGTGGATGTGCGCGATGTGGCTGAGGCCATTTACAGGGCGGCAACCACAGACGGCCTGCATGGAAAGCAGTACTACCTGAGCAACGAGAGCTGGAAAGTGTCGGACATCACCAGAATGCTGAATAACGAGCCGGTCGTTGAAAAGCCAAGGTTTGTTTACAGCGGCAAAAAGGCAGAGCAGGATTTGGGGATAACCTATAAACCGGCTCAAGTTTCGTTCGGTGATTATGTTGCGGCGGGTGATAACTAAAGTGCGTGCCGCCTTTAGTCGGTAAAGGCTATTGTTCGGATGCATTTTTAAAATCGCATAAAGCAATCTCAGAGCAACTTTTACAGATATGAATGAAGATTCTTAGACCCCAGCCGCAAATAAAGCGGCTGGGGCCTCAGATTCCAATTACCGTTTCAGGAAAAAAAGCAGATAGCGACCGTGCCCTAACGGCGAAATCCGATACTGATTATCTGTCGGGATCAGGAGTTTTCTCCGTATATATATATCAAAACAGTCCCCACAAGATAGTCAGGCAGAAAAATACGCCTTATGAAACATGAACAACCCATTATCACCCTCAAATAGAACATCAACCTTCAAATAATGTATGGGAGGCGCACGGATGCCCTCTCGAAGGAAGTAAGCCGGGAGAAAACGATGTGGTAGCAACACATCCTGCCCATGGCCTTATTATGCGTTATTCGCCTGCTTCACCATTTCCCGAAATGACTGGAGATATTGACGACATGGCTATGTATGCCGGCGAAGGAGTATCAAGGGTCAAAGAAATACTTTCCGCCAGTGAATTGATTGAAAGGATATGGGTGGAGTTTGAAAATAAATAACACCTTTTTCCAATCCATTGAATAAACGATGACTGAATCAGAAACAGGGGTCAATAACCAGATAACCCTCGGTTCAGACCGCCTTAAACATACCATCGGCGTATGAAGGCTAAGCGCCAATATTTTGAATCTGGCAGTTGGATCTGGTTTGCTTATCTGCTCTTATATCACCCAAAAGTATCTGAATGCGCAAATAGTCCAAACTTTTGCGTAAATAGTGCAATCATTAGAGGGCCTGCTTCACTAACTTAATCATGACGGAGGGATAAGCCTCGACTGAAAACCGAAAGAATGCATACCCATTTCTGAAATGACTGAAAACGCCAAAAACCAAAGTACACCTATGAAAATTTTAGTAGTAGACGACGAACGGGACGTTGAAATGCTGTTCCGGCAAAAGTTCAGAAAAGAAATCCGCAGCGGACTTGTTGAACTGGAATTTGCCTTTTCAGGCACAGAGGCACTCGAGCGCTTGCACAGCACACAGCCGCCGGATGTGCTTTACATATTTTCTGACATCAACATGCCCGGTATGTCGGGGCTGGAGCTGCTTGATAAAGTGAAAGCTGAGTTTCCGCAGATCCATGTAAGTATGATTTCGGCCTACGGCGATAATGAAAACTACAATAAAGCGATAAACTCGGGCGCCAAAAAGTTTTTCACCAAACCGGTCGATTTTGATTCGCTGAGGGTTGAGGTTACCGAGCTGGCTAAATCATCTGTTTAATCCGGCATCGAAAACCAGACATAAGTGTAATACAAACAGGCAATAATCTGAAGATTCATTTCTGTGGTTTGAATATACTTTAGCGACAGGCATCGGGCGAGCATCTGATTAGGATAAAATGCGAAGAGCCCAAGAAAAGCTGCATGCAGGGTTTCTCTGATATGGTTTACAGGATCTCATCTTAACAGAGCCGGAGTCTGTGCCTGATAATGAAAGCACCGATAAATGTAGTAGGGGTAATGGTCGGGCTGCCAACGGAAGCCTGCAAATGTCCTGAACAGACGCTGAGCATGCGATCCCGCGGTAGCAGGCGCCAGGCTGAACCCAGCGGTTTTTGGATTAAGTTTGGGTTGGTAAAGGTTAGGAAAATCCTCAAATTGAATTTGGTACTGTCAGGTATAGTTTGCCATTTGCAGATTATTTTTTAGAAATCATAAAAAAATTATGTATAAAGAAGCAAGCCCGGATTGGCTATAAACCAATCAAAAACAACATTCTGTAAGTGCAATATTTGCTTTTGAGGAGTCCCTGCTCACTTCCCGCCGTTTTTTACCTAATCCAAAACCCATGCCCAAGAATACTATCGCTGTTAGCCTGCTCACTCTTTTGATACTTGTTTTGGGAGGCTGCGGTTCATCGGATGAATCCGAAACACCGGTATATGCGGAATCTGAGGCCGGATCAGGTGAGGCATCATCCGAGGATACGGTAAGCCTGCTGATTGAAGGCGAGGCACCTGCCATCATCAGCGGTCCGCATCAGTTCACCGAAGGCCCGTACTGGCACCCGGATGGCTTCCTGCTATTCAGCGACATCCCCGCCAACCGGGTGTACCGCTGGAGCGAAGCCGACAGCACAGGCATTTTTCTGGAACCCAGCGGGAATACCAACGGCATACAGGCCGATACCGACGGCACCCTGCTGCTGGCTCAGCACCGCGGATCGCTTGGCAGGCTTTCGGAAGCGGGCAGGCCATTTGAAATCTTCCTCGATAACTTTGATGGAAAACGGTTCAACAGTCCTAACGACCTGACAGTACACAGCAATGGCACCATCTTTTTCACCGACCCGACGTTTGGCGTGCGCGATGAAGACCGTGAGCTGGATTTCAGCGGCATATACATAATTACCCCCGACGGCACGCCCTACGTGTTTTATACCGCATTTGACTATCCCAACGGCATTGTGCTTAACGCAGAAGAGAACAGGCTTTTTGTTAACGACTCCGGCGCGGGCAACATCCTGTTTTTTGAGCTTGATAATGACGCCATACCACACAGTCCGCAGTTTTTTGCAAATGTCGGGGAGATGGGTTCCGGATTGGGAGCCGCCGACGGCATGATTACGGATGTGCACGGAAACCTCTACACAACCGGGCCTCGCGGACTCATCATCTTCGATGCAGACGGGCAGATGCTGCACCGGATTCCTTTTGGTGAGCAGATCACCAACCTGGAGTGGGGCGGGGAGGAGCACGACATCCTGTTTATAACCGGCGCGGACCATGTGTTCAAATGGCGCATGAACACAAGGGGTACAAAGAAGCGGTAGGATGCGTGGAGCCGCCTGCATCCTGAAAAAAATTAACCTGCGAACTGCTCAGGAAGAAAATGGAGTAGTTTGCAGGGGATGGATGCCTGCGCATCATTCCTTCTGCGTTAGCTACAACTTTTGCGGGTTTACTTATCCTGCGGGCCTTGAATTGGCAGGATTCTCTTTTTACTGCGGGAAGTTTTCAGATGAATCAGAACCATCAAAAAATAATGAGTTGCGGCTAAATATATTTGTATTAAATTCATGCCTCGAAGCAGCTTAGATGCTGAACTTAGTATTCTACAGTAGTTAGTTTTTAGACGTCATCCTTCACATAACACAGGTGTAAACTATGGAATCACTCAGCGGTACTCAGGTATTGGTAACAGGCGCAACGGGTTTTGTGGGTGCCCGGCTTTCAGAACTGCTATCCGGGCAGGAAAAAGCGATTGTGACCGGCACGGGCAGAAATCTGGATCGGGTGTCTTATCTGAAAGATCACGGGGTAACGCTAACAGCTGCCGAACTCACCGATGAAGAAAGCCTGAAAAAACTGGTGGAGGGCAAAGAGGTTGTTTTTCATGCAGCTGCGGCTATCATGGCCGATGCGGAAACGGCACAAAAAGTAAATGTTGATGCCACAGAACTGCTTGTGAGGCTTGCCGGCGAAGCCGGGGTTAAGCGGTTTGTTCACGTGAGCACGGTCGGGGTGTACGATATGAAAAACATGAAAATGGTTGATGAAACCGCGCCCCTTGCCCTGAATCACTCTTCAGCTTATCCCCGCACAAAAGCGCAGGCCGAAAAGCGCGCAACGCAAACCGCAGCGGCCTATGCTATGGAGCTTTCCATTGTGCGTCCTTCTATGATTTACGGCCCCGGGCATGGCTTCTGGTCAGAAACCATGTTCAAAAATGTACTCGATGGCAATCCTGTATTTCTCGGTGACGGCTCCGGTAATTTTATTCCGGTGTACATCGATGATGTAGCGGCTGCCATCATACTGTGCGCCAAACATCCCGGGGCTGCAGGGGAGGCCTACAACATCACTGACGGACTCACAAACTGGCGCGAGTTTATGGGGCATTACGCAAACCTAAGCGGCAAAAAGCTGAAAAGTGTGCCCATATTTGTTGCGAAGCTCATGGCCTTTGCAAACAGCATCCCCGGTATCACCACCCCTATTGATCATGGGTTCATTGAAATGGCCACCTCCGACAAAGAATTCGCAAATACAAAAGCCGTGGCATTGCTCGGCTGGAGGCCGCAGGTTTCTTATGAAGACGGCATGCAGCGAACCCTTGCGTGGCTGGAGAAGGAAGTTCTGAAGAAAGAATAAGGCAGGCCGGTTAATCCGGGAAAAATGCCAAAACCGGCGGTCGAAATCACCCCGTGGGTTGAAACACCACGGATTGGCACTTGCCTCAACCTGCCATGATTATTCATTATGAGTTATCGGGTTGAAAACCAAAAGTCTAAACCAAAACAACAGAATAAATATTCCGCAGCAAATGTTCGCATATACATTTATATTGGCATATAAAGCGCATGGTTATTGCGTGTATAAATAAGTTATGGGCAAGGCTAAAAAAGACATAGCCGACATAGAACACTAACTTTTTTTACAATAAAAAGGCAATTTAAACAACAAATTGAAATAGAAATCACACTTTGGTTTACTGATAAATAACAACACATTTTGACAACAGGCAAACTAAATATATTGTAACTTTGCAGGACGATGCCAAAAGCAGACTACATCATATCATTAATCAAATCGCATTACAACAGTGAACCCGAAAGGTTCACTACTATTGCATTGCAGATTGCCGCCCACGAAGCTAAGTTGGGGCATTCGCTTGTTGCCAACGAGATAAAAACCATCATAGATAAGGCAAAAGAAACCAAGCATAAAACCAAAGCCTTTGCCCCAGATTTGCAGGGATTGATATTGGAAAATGTGCCTGCCGTCAATCTTGCAGATATTATTGCTTCAGAAGACATTATATCTAAAATCAAGCGCATCATTTCAGAGTTTGTGCAACGGGACAAGCTCCGGAAGCATGATTTGGAAAACCGCAGGAAAATTTTACTTTCAGGTCCTCCAGGAACGGGAAAAACGCTGACGGCTTCCATCATTGCTAACGAACTGAACTTACCAGTCTACACCATTTTAATGGATAAAATGGTAACAAAATTTATGGGCGAAACAAGTGCTAAATTGCGTCAAGTTTTTGATTTGATTGAGCAAAAACAGGGGGTTTATCTGTTTGATGAATTTGATGCCATTGGTGGCGAACGCAGCCGTGATAACGATGTGGGAGAAATGCGAAGGGTGTTAAACTCCTTTCTTCAATTCATTGAGCGAGACAATTCTGATAGCCTAATCATAGCAATTACTAACAACAAACAACTTTTAGATCAAGCTCTTTTCCGAAGGTTTGATGATGTGATTTTATACCACCTGCCAAGTATTGACGAAAAACGAGATTTATTGAAAAACAGGCTTGCCCGGTTCAGTAAAAAAATAAAATTCGATGATTTAGTACCAAATATAAACGGATTGAGCCACGCTGAAATATCACTTGCCTGCATTGATGCCATCAAAGAAACGGTCTTGAATACAAAACAGCAAATGAATAATGAACTAATTTTAAAAGCAATCAAAGACCGTAATGCAGCTTATCACAATTAAGTTTAAAGAATGGCATCATATAAACACATCTTTATATCAGGTAATGTAAGGAGCGAAAAATACAGAGCACCTTCGGCAATGGGAGCGAAACTACGTATACCCGTTCGTGAAAGGGCAACCCAAAGCCAAAAACTTTTAAATCAGTTTGATGAAATTTGGCAACAAAAAGAGCAACTGCAACAACAACGCAGTGCGGAACAGATTGCCACCAGAGAAGGAACTTACATTCAGTTCACCAGTGCATTCGGCCACGATTTGATTACCAAAAGCTTGGAAGATCTTAGAAAGGGTATTCGATTATTAAACATCAAAGAAATTTCCAAAGGTGAAAATCAAACGCAGGTAAGAGCAACGGTGTATGTTCCTAACGGAAAAGAAGCGCATTTCATTTCTAAAATTCGAAAATACCAACATGAAGAAACGGCAAAAGGGCAACCTAAAAATGCACCGTTGGTAAACAGTATTGAAGATGTAAGTATGGCTTTATTGGAAGGATTATGGACAGACAAACCACAACTTATTCCGACTGAGACAGCCAAATGGTGTGAAGCGTGGTTGAACGTAAATACAAAAGAAAATCAGGAACAGGAACAAATTGCACAGTTTCTTGTAACGCTTCACAATATTGGAATAGAATATAAACACAACCGCATTATTTTTCCAGAAAGAGTCGTTTTATTGGTAAATGCCAACCGTGAACAGTTGGTTGAATTGATGCTGCAAAGCGATTTATTGGCAGAGTTCCGCGCAGGGCAAGAACCAGCAGGGTTTTGGGTAAACGAAAGCAGTGTTGAACAACAAGCGTGGGTTGATGATTTGTTGAACAGATTTGAATTGATTGAAAGTAACATAAAAGTTTGTTTGTTGGATAGCGGAATAAATAACGGACATCAATTATTACAACCGCTACTTGAAAATGCAGATACACTTACCGTTGATAGCGCTTGGGGAACAGACGACCACGAACCAAGAGCGGGACACGGAACACTAATGGCAGGCATTGCAGGCTACGGACAAATGGAACAAGTACTTGTTTCTGCAAGTGCAGTTCCACTTACGCATAAACTTTGTTCCGTGAAAATTCTTCCACGCCCTAATCAGGCACAAACACCAAGAGAATTGTGGGGCGATGTAACCGCACAAGGTATTGCAAGGGCTGAAATTCAAAACCCGCATATGGTATTGGTTTATTGTATGTCTGTTACTTCAACCGAAGATGTTAATATGGGCAGACCTTCTTCTTGGTCAGCTGCGGTGGATAATTTGGCTTTTGGAGATGGCGAAAGCCAACGATTGATAATTGTTTCCGCAGGAAATATCCGAGATGAAGAATTGTGGCGAAATTATCCTGACTCCAATTTGACATCATCAGTTCAAAATCCAGCACAAGCCTGGAATGCCCTTGTTGCAGGAGCATATACCAAAAAAGTTCAGGTAAATGACCCGAATTTTCAAAATCACACACCTGTAGCCAATGAAGGAGAGCTTTCTCCTTTTAGTTCAACTTCATTAGTTTGGGAACAAAGAAAATGGCCTATTAAACCCGATGTAGTCTTTGAAGGCGGTAATTTGTTGCAAGCACCTGACAATAGTATAATACCGCATGAGGATTTAGAATTGCTGTCCACATCAAAGTCGTTCAACACAAAACCTTTTGACACTATAAATGCCACAAGCGCCGCAGCGGCACAAGCATCGTGGTTAGCTGCAAAAATTGCCTATGAATATCCGGACGCTTGGGCAGAAACCATCAGGGGCTTAGTAGTTCATTCAGCTAATTGGAATGCTGCAATGCTTGCTCAATCTCAGGTTCAACAAGGCAACCGAGCAAGTTTTAGAAATTTATTGAGAACCTTTGGTTTTGGCGCTCCCGATTTAGACCGCGCACTGTATAGTCGGGAAAGTGCATTGACATACATAGCACAGGAAACCATTCAGCCTTTTAATTTCAAAGAAGGAAGCAGCAAACCTGAGACAAACGAAATTCACTTTTTCAATCTTCCGTGGGCAAGTGATTTATTGCTTCAAATGGGCGAAGCACCTGTGAAATTAAAAATTACACTCTCCTATTTTATAGAACCCGGAGCAGGTGAAATTGGTTGGAAAGACAAATATCGCTATCAGTCACACGGGTTGCGTTTTGATGTCAATAATGTAGATGAAAGGGAAGAGGTTTTCAGAAAGCGGATAAACATTGCAGCAAGAGAAGAAGATGAAGATTTCCAAGGTAATTCGGGAGCTGAACGTTGGCAAGTTGGGAAAGATAATCGCAGTAATGGTTCAATTCATTCAGATTATATGGAAATGACAGCAGCAGAACTCTCTGAATGCAATCTCATCGCGGTTTACCCTGTTATTGGTTGGTGGCGTGAACGCAAGCATTTGGGTAAAGTAGAAAATCAAACACGTTATGCGTTGATTATTTCGCTTGAGACTCCAGCACAAGATGTTGAGCTGTATTCAACCGTTAGAAATATGATTGAAGTTCCTATTGAAATAAACACACAATAAAGTACAGCCCATAACAGGCGTTTGGCTCAATGGCGGGTTCAGTGGTTAATTGAACATACTACCTGGCATCAACTTTTGTGGTGTATTGACAGTTTTGTGCTCCGAAATCCCCACCTTCGCCAAACCCGAAATCGTTATGTCCAAACACGCCCCAAGTCCACCCAATAACAAGCGGTTCATGCTGACGGATGTGCGCTTGTTGCTTAAATTCTGTCTTGGTCACCCCGCAGCACAAACGCCAAGCCGTTAATTTTAGGTCTCGAAGGTGTGCCGGGCTTAAGCTGTGATGTACAGGGTCGTCAGGATAAGTCCGTCAAAATCCGCAGGCTTAACGGAGTGCAGCGTTTTTTGCTCCTTTACCTTCAAATTAAAAGGCGGGGCCAGTAAATCCACCCCGCTTTTCTTTTTGAGCCTGATGCCCTGACCCGAAACAATATCCGCATTGGCGATGAAATCCCCTTCAGGGATATGCTCGGTCACAATCACATAGCGGAATCCGGTCAGTTTGGGTACAATCCGCTGAATCTCCGCATTCGATAAATGCTGCAGCACCTGTCTCAGGATGGCGCAATCTCCCGAAGGCAGGTCGTCTGCCGCGATATCGAGGCAGCGGAACTCAATCTTCTCGCTGCTAAACTTTTCCTTGTTTCGCGCGATAAGCTCATCCACAATATCCGCGGCGATGTACTTTCGGGTATGCGCTGCCAGCTCCTTGCCAATGTTAAAATCGCCGCAGCCAAGGTCGCACACGAGAAGCGGATCCTCAAATGATTTCAAAAACGAGGTAACAACCTCCACATAGGGTTCCGTGATTTCAGGATGATGTGAGCCGGAACCTGAGTAAAAATCATACCCGCTGCCTCCCCAAAGCTTGTTTGCATAAATTTGCCGCATGGCGTCTTTGGTCGGCCAGGGCTTTTTTGCTTTTTTTGTGGTTTTCGGGTGCTTACTCATTCGCGCTACCGGCAGTATCCTCAGGGCAGAAAAAGCCCGTTGTTTTCGAGGCAGTCGCAGAGTTTGCCGTAAACGGACTTTAGGTCGGCCTTAGTGAAAGGCTGCGGCAGGGCTTTCAGGATGCGGCGGCCGAGCGGACCGTGCCGGAACATCAGCGCCAGGGTTTCGTGATGTTCAGTTGTGAAGAGGGCTGAATCTTTTACTTCATCATAGAGATGCTGCCAAAGCTGTCCGGCACTAAGTGCTGTTTTGTCTGAGCCGAACAGGCGGAGGTATCGGGGATCTGAGATTTCCGCCTTCTCTGCAAGGGTTGCGGTACTCATGAGGATTTCATACAGATCTTTTTCGTGCCATTTTTTTTGCTCCTCAACACTGCTCCATCTTTCTTCTGTAAGCGCCTGCGTTACGGCGGTGAACAGGGCAAGAATGGCAAGGTCAGCCTTCGGGCACTCCTGAATGTCGATCACACGGACCTCAATCGCGCCGCGGTCGAAGCGGGCCATCACCCCGCGGGAATTCAGCCATTCCTCCTGCAGGATGCCGTCCGGGTCGAGCGGGGCCACATCCCGGTACATGGGGCCGAAAATGTGCTCGTAGCAGGCGTCGCGGCTGAAGTGCGCCTCCGGAATAATCAGCCCGGCAATAGAGGGGATGCGGTCGGAGTTGGTGCGGTACACTTCCATGCGGTAATCGAGGAAGGGCTTCTGTTCGCCGTCGGCGATGGGGGAGCATGCGGAAAGCGCGGGCAGCAGGGGGGTGAGAATCCGCAGCGCCGCGTTCAGTTTTTCGAACTCCTGATCGCCGTCGAATGGCAGGTTCAGGTGCGTGCTTTGCAGGTTCGCCCAGCCGTGGCCCCGGCAGTCGAAAATGCGGTTGTAGGCTTCGTAGATCGGGTTGTACTCATGCGGCCAAAGCTTCATTTCGGTGAAGGGATCCATCCACGGATGCATCGCCCCGGGCATCAGCCGGGCATTCATACCGGCTAATATTTCATTGATTTGGGAAACCTCCGCCTGAAACCCTTCACTCAGGCCCTGAAATCCCGCAGCCGCCCCGTCGGTTTTGATCTCAATTACGTGCATCACCAGTTCATTGCTCCAGGCCAGTGCGCCCCTTGAAACTTCGCTCGTGATTTCCCCTGCGATGGCTTCCAGTATTTTATCACTCACCGGCAGCACATCCAGCGTGTTTTTGTCCACAATCATGTACTCCATCTCCACCCCGTAGCCGTCAAAAAGATGGAGCGGTCTTTTGGTCTCAATCTGTATCATTATTTCACGCTCCGTTCTTTTTTCCGTTCGATACGGTACAATATTTCCTGCATGATTATTTTGTAAAGGTCTTCTTTCAGCACAAAATCCTCGCAGCCGGAATCAATGCTCGGGTTGTCGTTTATTTCAATCAGATAAACCTGCCCGTTCACTTCCTTCAGGTCCACCCCGTAGAGGCCGTCGCCGATAAATGCGGCTGATTTAAGGGCGACCTCCACAACCTGTGCCGGTGCCTGATCTACCGGCAGCGTGTCCACCCGGCCGGTGTGCGTTTTCCCGTCGCCGGCGTGCTCGTAAATCTGCCAGTGCTTCCGGGCCATGTAGTACCGGCACACATAAACCGGCTTTCGGTTGATAATCCCGACCCGCCAGTCGAAGGAAGTCGGGATGAATTCCTGCACAATCAGCAGATCCGATTTTTCGAACAGCTGAGCGGTGGTGTGCTCAAACTCCGCTGCATTATCAACCTTTACAACGCCAACCGAAAAAGAGCTGTCCGGCTGTTTGATGATGCACGGAAACCCGAGCTTTTCAGCAACCATCCCCCTGTTTTCCGGACTGATAATCAGCGTTTTGGGAGCCGGGATTTTGTGTTTTTTAATGAGCTCTGCGAGATAAACCTTGTTGGTGCATTTCAGGATGGATTCAGGATCGTCAATCACCACCAGCCCTTCCGCGGCGGCGCGGCGGGCGAGCCGGTAGGTATGATGGTTCACGCTCGTGGTTTCCCGGATAAAGAGGGCGTCGAATTCATTCAGGCGGGCGTAGTCGTCTTTGGTGATCAGCTCCACATAAAAGTCGAGCGATTCTGCTGCGCGGATGAACCGCTGAATCGCTTTTTCATCACTGGGCGGCATTTTCTCCTCCGGGTTCACCAGAATTGCCAGGTCGTAGCGCGAATTCCTGGGGGAGGTCGCGGTGCTTTTCTTCCGGAAATAGTCCTGAGCGGCTTCCACCACAAAAGGATGATGCTCTTTCGGAATATCATTTCCGGCAATATGGTTGATGGATTTCAGCAGCCATTCGCCGTCTTTCCGCACAAACTCTGCCCGCAGCAACGGCGCCTGAAAATGCTGGAACAAACGGCTGCACAGGCGGGCATACCGCTTGGCAAGGTTCTTCCCAAAATAAATGCTGAGGGTGAACTGATCGCCCTGAATGGGCTTCAGGCTGGACTGAATGAGGCGGTCGAGCTCCTCAGAAACAATGCGGATGATCGACTGCGACTTGAGGTCCTGAATGGCAAGTACGCTGGGGATGGGTTTATGGCCGCGCGCGCTCGCCAGCAGCGACACGTAATAGCCGGTTGACTGATACCGGTAGCTCCTGCACAAATTGTAGAGCTTCACGGAGCCGAGGGTGGAAAAATGTTCGTCGGTGAGGTATTCTTTCGCGGATACGACCTGAACGCCCGGGATTTGTAAGGACCAGTTTTTGGGGTTGTTTACAACAACAAGGTGCTGCATTATTTTCTGAGGGATTTTTTGGGTGAAATGATGATGAGGTTGGCATCATAGGTTACGATGCCGAGAAGGATGGCGTTGATTACGCGGTCGATTTTAAGCTGATACTGCAGGCCGTCGCCGAAGGGGTTCACCATAAGCGGGTCGGCTATGGCAACCATTTTGGTTTCGGGGTCGTAGCCGTGAAGCACCACAAAGTGCCCGGTTGGCTCTCCGCGAAGGTCATCGTAATTCAGGTCGGGGCCGTATTCCCGCTTGCTGCCGTACAGGTAGGTAGCGCTGAGTCCGGTAATAACGGGCTGCTTTTTCTTAAGGTACCTGCGAAGAATAGACGGCCGCAGGTCTTCAAACCGAAGCTTGCCGCCCAGTTCCAGAAACTCGAGGTAGGCCGCGGTAGCCGAAACAAGTTTCTTATCATTCTTGAAGGCCAGCTGCTGCCTGAGTTTGCTGTGGATGTCGGCGGCCTCCAGGCCGAACCAGCTGGGATCGAACACGTGCAGGTTATAGGTATAAATGGTGGCCTTGTACCCGCGCTTAAGGGCATCTACAGCCAGCCATGCCCCAAGCGTGCCGCCATCCTCAAGCTGCAAGACATCACTGATAACCGACGAAAGCGCAACAGGATCGTTGTAATACTCATAAATGGTGTGCAGGCTTGTGGGTCCGCAGGTCGTCTCATCGGGCTGCGGTTTAATCGGAACAGGGAGCATCAGAACGGGGCTGGTTTGGGATGGATCGGCAAACACCTATGTTACCCGATTTTGATATCATTGTAAACAAAGCTGAAGGCAGTGGACAGGAATATTTGCCGGAGTAAATCAGCATTTGCTGGCACAGGGGCGTGGGCAGAGCTCCCCCCGTTTATTATTGGCATAGGATTACATCCGGCCCACCCAACAGGTGGATCTGCACGCTTCTTATCCGGCAGGATCGCGCGCCGCAGTTTCTGAAACAGCAGCGCCGGCCAATCCTGACCCGTCCCTAAATTAGTATGCCGGCAAATGCATTAACATCTTCCTAAAAGCCCGCTTCGCAGCGGGTGTCGGTTTCCTGACCCGTTTTGGGGTGGGTGAACACGAGGCGGCTGCAGTGCAGCATTACGCGGGCTGCCGCGGGACCGCCGTAGTGGGTATCGCCGATTACGGGGTGCCCCACTGCGGCTAGCTGCGCGCGGATCTGATGGTAGCGGCCCGTTTTGAGGTGCACGCACAGCAGGGTTTGCGTTGAAGTGACGGTTTCTGTTTCGTAGCTGAGCACAGCCGTTTTGCTGGTTTTTGTTTTGCGCTTTGCAGCCCTGGCTTTACGGGCAAGACTGTCTTTTTCAAGCTCATGGGTGAGGGTGGCCGATTGCGGCTCCGGTTTTCCGGACACAAGGGCGTGATAGGTTTTGAGGGGCAGCCCCTGCGCAAAGTCGGCGTTCAGCTGCTTGAGGATGGAAGGCTTCTTGGCCATTACAACGATGCCGCTCGTGACCTTATCGAGGCGGTGCACTACCCCGGGCCCGGTTCTGATGCGAATGGTGTTTCCGCAGTGATCAGCCACGAAATCCTGCAGGCTCGCATCGCCGAAGGGGTTAAATTCGACGGGCATGCCCGCGGGTTTGTTGAGGATGATGAGATCGACGTCTTCAAAGAGGATTTCTGGCTGCATGGTAGGCACGGGCTTATGGCACGCGGATTTTGGGGATTGGGCGGTTGAGCGCGGTTGATTTGGGAGAGGGGAGCATCACAGGACACATCCCCCGATAAAAAAAAGTTGCGGACCTACGCTGCAGCCGGGGTTTCGGGCTTTTGCTTCCAGTTAACTTTGGCGATGAGGATGAAGAGGCCGGCGATAACCAGCGGGATGCTGAGCAGCTGACCCATGCCTACGATCCAGTCAACGGCGAAATCGGCCTGTTCTACTTTGGTGATTTCGATGAGGAAGCGGCCGGTGAACAGCACGGTGAGAAACACGCCGAGCAGGGCGCCGGCGGGCGGCTGATGCTTCCAGTATTTGTACATGCCCCACAGGATGGCGAACAGCAGCAGTCCTACGCCGGCTTCGTACAGCATGGAAGGATGGCGCGGCAGCATATCAACCCGCTCAAAAATAACGGCCCAGGATACGTCGGTCGGCAGGCCGTAAATCTCGGAATTGAAGAAATTGCCGATACGCACAAAAACCCCGCCGATGGCGAAGGGGATGGTCATACGGTCGAGCACCCAAACGTAGGTGATGTGCGGCCGGCGGCTCACGTACATCCACATCGCGAGGATGTTGCCGATGAAGGCACCGTGACTCGCGAGGCCGCCTTTCCAGATCATCAGGATTTCGGCGGGGTTGCTGAAGTAGTAGGCGGGGTTGTAGAAGAGCACCTCGCCGAGGCGCGCACCCGCGATGGTGCCCACAAAGAGGTACATGAGCAGGGAATCGGCGTCTTCCTGTTTGAAGCCGGCGTGCCGGAACATGGCCGAACCGAGGAAGTAGCCGAGCATGAAAGCGAGGGCGAAGCCGAAGCCGTACCAGCGCATTTCTATCGGACCTAACTGCGCTATGCCGGGGGAAGGGATGATCAGGAACAGCAGCTGACCAACAATCAGCGCCCCAACTGAAAGTGCCGCGATGTGGGTGCCGGGAATCAGAGACTTTTGCGCCTCCTGCTTGTCGCGGCGGCGGGCACGGCGCTTATCCGGCTGCGGATTGAATTTCTGATCGAGCTTCTGATAACCGAACCAGATGAGTGCCCCGGCCAGCACGAGGCCCAGAATGCTGATTTCAAAAGGAAGCTCGAGCACGCCGGTACGAAACATCACCGGGTCGCCATGCCATACAAAGTAAGAGTCGCTGAGGGTTTGCATTAAATAGAGTGCGGTTGATGAAAATTACAGGGACCAGTCAGAGCCGGTTTTGCTGTCCTGAACGCTGATGCCCAGCTCCGTGAGCTTTTCGCGGATCTGATCGGCAACGGCCCAGTTTTTGGACTGCCGGGCTTCGCGGCGAAGATCGAGGATGAGCTGCATGAGGCCGTCGATGATTTCGGTATTGGCTTGCTCCCGCTCGCTGAGGTCGGGCAGGATGCCGAGTACGGTATCGAGGAAATCCGTTGCCCAGCCCAGAAATTCGCTGAGGTTAGCCGGTATCTGACCGCTGTTGCAGGCCGCGCGCGCATTTTTGATGCGGGTGAACAGCCGGGCGATGGCCTGCGCGGTGTTGAAGTCGTCGTTCATGGCTTCTTCGGTTTCCGCGCGGATGGCATCTAACGGCAGGGCTTCGCCGGTTTTGGTATCGGCGGCCGCGGCCTTGTGCAGGTCCATGAGGTAGGTGCGCAGGTTGGCAAAGCCGCTTTCGGCGGCCTGAAGCGCGGTTTCGCTGAAATCGGTGGTGCTTCGGTAGTGGCTTTGCAGCAGGAAGAAGCGGATTACCTGCGGATCCCAGGCGCGGCTGAGCAGCTTGTGGCTGCCGTCGTAAAACTGCCGCAGGGAGATGGCGTTGCCCAGCGACTTGCCCATTTTCTGCCCTTCGAGGGTCACCATGTTGTTGTGCATCCAGTAGCGCACGAAAGGGTGCGCATGATCGGTGCCGTGCGCGCAGGTGCTCTGCGCAATTTCGCACTCGTGGTGCGGAAACTGATTTTCGAGGCCGCCCCCGTGTATGTCGAAGTTTTCGCCCAGATATTTGGTGCTCATGGCCGAGCACTCGATGTGCCAGCCGGGATAGCCCACGCTCCAGGGCGAGGGCCATTTCATAAGGTGGGAGTCGTCGGCTTTTTTCCAGAGGGCGAAATCAGCCGGGTGACGCTTGTCGCCCGCGGTCACGACCCGTGTGCCGGATTCGGCCTCGTCGAGGCGGCGGCCGCTCAGCTGACCGTAATTCGGGTCGGAAGTGACGTCGAAATACACGTTGCCGCCGGCTTCGTAGGCGTGCCCTTTGGCAATCAGGGTTTCAATCATCGCAATCTGTTCGGGGATGTGCCCGCTCGCCCGCGGGGTGATGTCGGGCCGGAGGAGTCCGAGCCGGTCCATATCTTCGAAATAGCGGTTGGTGTATTTTTCGGCTACCTCCATCGGCTCAAGCCGCTCGATGCGGCTCTGCTTCGCAAGCTTGTCTTCGCCCTCGTCAGCATCATCCGTTAAATGCCCCACATCGGTGATATTCTGCACATATCGCACCTTCCAGCCCTTGTAGCGCAGATAGCGCACCACCACATCGAAAGTGGTATAGCTCTTCGCGTGCCCGAGATGCGCATCGCCGTACACGGTGGGTCCGCACACATACATGCCCACAAAGCCGGGTGTTTGGGGTTCAAAGACTTCTTTTTTTCGGGTGAGAGTGTTGTAAATCTGAATCTGTTCCTGAGACATTTCGGGCGCTTACAAAAAAAGGGTGGATGATGAATGAGGAGATAAACTGCAAGCGCCTAAAATACGAAAAGCAGGCACGGGATTGAAGGATAAGCTTGCACGGCAGGCAGACCGGCAGGAGGGACCCCATCCTTCCATTTGTACCTCAATTTTCAGAAAGAAACAGAGGAAGGATGATGAAGAACCGAAGCGGATTGCCGGCCCGGAAAAGCATCCCCTGAATGCGGCGGTTAGTTTTTTGTGATGATGTACCGGTCGGTGCCGCAAAGCTTCTTTTTGAAAAGAGGCCTCAAAAAGCCCGCTGAGGGTTAAGTAAGCCGGTTTTGGCAGAAATTAGGGCATTCATGGCAGTAATTCGGGTGAGGCAGTTGGTAGATTTGTGCCATGAAAAAATCGAATTCCCTCAAAACCATTTCAGCTGCCCTGCTGAGCGGCCTCATGCTTGGGCTTTCCGTGAACCACATTGGCGGGGTTTCTTTTGCTTTCCTGCTGCCGGTGTGCATGCTCGGCATTTTTTCTGCCCTTGAAAAGCTGGACACGCTTAAAAGCTGGCTGCTCCATGCCTTTGTGTTTTCCTTCACTGCGCTGTCGCTGGCGCTGCTGGGCTTCACCTGGATTGAGCTCCTCGCCGGCAAAATCATGGTCACCCTCATTTCCTTTTTATATACCCTGCCGTTTGCGCTGCTCTGGTTCCTTCGCAAACGGCTGTGCACAGAAAGCACACGGAGCTTTGCCCTGCTCGCGCTGATCTGGCCGCCTGTTGCCTGGTTTGTGACCGAAAAGCTCTTTGCTGTGCCCATCACCCTGTTTTCCAACGGACTCGCCAACTACCCGGTCTTCATTCAGTTTATTGACCTCACCGGCTACACGGGCATATCGGCCTGGGTTATCGTGCTCAATGTTTTCATCCTTCTTGTTTACAAATCTATCCGGCAGAACAGCCTCGCAGAGCTGACCGGCAGTAAAGATTTCCTGAAGCTCAGCGGGGCGGCAATGCTCTGGTTTGCGCTTCCCCTGCTCTATGCCTGGTACTCTTACACGGCACTGCCTGCTACCTTTCAGGGGTACGTTACAGCTACGGTCATACAGCCGGGATATCCGCAGGACGACCCTGAGCGGGAGGAATTTCAGATCGACATCGCCCTGGCGCTCACCGACTCGGCTGTTGCCCAAACCCGGCCCGATATCGTAGTGTGGCCCGAGGCCGCACTGCCATCATCCGTCAGAACCGATGAAAACGCGCTCCTGTTTATGGCGGACCGGGTGCTGCGCTGGCAAACGCCCGTTGCCACCGGCATGATGGATATGGAGCAGGCCCCGACACCGCTGCCGCCGCTTCAGCAGTACCTGAACCGGGACTACTTCTACTACAATACGGCGGCCATGATTACCCCTCAGCTGGGCTGGCGGGTTATCATGGAAAATCAGCGTGCGGATGCCCTCAATGTGTACCGCAAGGTAAACCTGATGCCCTTCACCGAATATGTGCCTTTCAGCGACCGTTTTCCGTTCCTTTCGCGCTTAGTCCTCGAATTTGGCGAAAACAATCATTTTAAGGCCGGGGCAAGCGGCACTACGATGACCTTTTTAACGCAGGATGAGCGCATCGTGCACATCATTCCCTACATCTGCTGGGACATACTCTTTGCTTCAACCCATAAAGCCGAAAACCTGCAACGGGCACATCTCATTACCACCCACACAAGCGGAAGGCTTTTTGGGGATGACATCAAAACGTCCCTCATCGGCATCAAAAACTACGCCCGCCTTCGCAGCGTGGAGGCCCGGAAGTCTATGCTTAAAAGCTCCACGACCGGCTACAGTTTTTTTACCAATCCCTTTGGCGAAGTGCTGGGTATGATAGAACCCTTCACCGAAAATTATTCCACCGAAAGGGTACCACTCAATCAGGGACTTAGCCTCTACAGCCGCTTCCCCAACGGCTTTCCTGTGCTATGTCTGCTGGCCCTCATCCTGCTAACCCTATATCCGGCTAAAAAAACCAACCCCAAAAGTCATGACCATCAAAATAAAGAAAGAAAAAAACATCCCCGAAAAACCTCTAAATAAACCTACTATGAAAACAAAAAATCTGTATCTGCTGAGCATCCTTATTGGATTGCTGATTATACATGCTTTCCCGGGTTCTGCTACATCTATGCCCTCGGTTTGTGTTCCGCCCGCTTGTGATATGGAACGACCATTCATAATTGATAAATCGATTTATGCCTTACCCAACGGCATGCAGTTTGATCAGGCTATGAACTTGCAGCAAAACGGAAGTGATCCTTCTG
The DNA here is from genome assembly GCA_020832405.1 of Balneolales bacterium. GTDB lineage: Bacteria > Bacteroidota > Rhodothermia > Balneolales > Cyclonatronaceae > Cyclonatronum. The sequence goes on along the minus strand of JAFIET010000058.1, from coordinate 6,221 downwards.
CCCCGGTCTTTCGTTCTGCAACTACTTTTGGTTTAACAGGAACCACTCAAATAGGTCAGTTAGCGGTAGATGCTTCCGGTAACCGCTATGTTACCGGCGGCTTTACAGGAACCATCGGCTATGGTGATACCGTTGTTGAGAGCAGCGGCGGATATGATTTCTTCCTTGCCAAACTCAGCCCTGAAGGCGATCTGCTCTGGTACCGTATTGCGCATGGTAATGCAGCTATGAATGAAGATTTTTCGCTCGAAGGCGGGCTTACCTTAGCGCTTGATCCTGCCGGCAACATATATGTGGGCGGTGCTTTTGTTAAGGAACTGAACTTCACAGACGGAAACGGAGAAACGGTCAAAACACTGACTGACGGCCGTGATGACGATTTAATTAACCTGGAAATGTTCGTAGCGAAATACAACGCTCAGGGCAGCCTGCTGTGGGCACTTGGCGGAGAAAGCGGAAGCCCGGCTGCTGAAAACAGTCTTGCAACCGGTATCAATGTGGTAAATTCCATCATGATTGACCTCGAGGGCTACCCCTACATCGCCGGCTCCTTTTCAGGTACAAACTTTCTGGGTGAAGAAGTTACCGTTGTGGGTGGATCCGACTTTTTTATGGCATCGCTCGATAAAAACGGCAACTACATGTACTGGTTTGATGTATTTGGCACTCCTGACAATGACCTCGCAACAGCCATCTCGGTTGACGGGCTCGGCTATCTGAACGTACTCGGTGTTGTGGGTGAAGGCCGCATGTATCTGCCCGACTCAGATATCTATTGGGATAATGATACCGGCGATCGGGATACATTCGTAATCAGCTACGACGTAAACGGAGAGTGGTATTTTGCCAGCTTTATGGGTGCAGGCGATCAGATTGTAGGGCAAACCATTGTATCTGTTGAAGACGGCTCCTTCTTTGTGGGCGGGTATTTCAGCGGGGAGGGCTATTTCGAAGGCTCGAATGAAATTTTTGAAGCGTACGGCTCAGAAGACGGGTTTATCGTAAAGTATGACATCGACGGTGATATGATCTGGGTCCGCCATTTTGGGTTTTCAGTTGCTGCTGTTGATGTAGTTACCCTTGATGAAAATGAAGACGTAATTGTTCTGGGAAGATTTACGGACGCCATTATTTTTGAGGCAGAATCAGATAATCCTGTAATTCTTACCACCGATTCTTTTGTCAATATTTTTGTAGCAAAATATGACAAAGACGGTAATTTTATGTGGGCTAAAAACATTGAAGGTACCGGTGCAGAAAGCGCAGATGTTATTTTTGACAGAGAAACCCGTCCCTTTGGCACAAATCCGCTTGATATCGTCCTGTCGGCTTATAACGGCGGCGAAATGATACTCGTAGGCGATTACGACGCTACGCTTAACCTTGATGATATTGTGCTTACTTCAGACGGTGACCGCCGGGTATTCTTTGGAGTAATGACAGCCCCCGAGCCGGTTTCTGTTCGTGATGACATAAACCTTGCCTCAGGCTTTCAGCTGATGCAAAACTATCCGAATCCTTTTAACCCTTCGACCTCTATTTCTTTCAGCCTGCCGGAAGCATCGCAGGTTAACATTGAGGTATTTTCGATTACCGGTCAGAAGGTTGGTACGGTCACAAATGAGATGTTCACCGCAGGTCAGCACACCCTTTCCTGGTATGCGGCCGGCCTTGCCTCCGGAACCTACATCTACCGCCTTACAGCGGATAATTTCACCCAAAGCAGAAAAATGACGCTGGTGAAGTAGAACACGCCATGCCATGAGGAAAAGCAGGCACACAAAAAAAATCAGCTTATAGCTGTGTGCCTGCTGCCTCTTATTCTCAGATACGCGGTCTGGGGGTCTGGGTTGTACCGGATGCCATCTTAAGCGCAAAACAGCGGATGCACCTGTTGTAAAGCCTGCCATAGATCACAGAATCCGGTAATCATACGGATTGAAGCTGTTCAAATCATCTTTCACATACAACAGCCTTTGGGCGGGGTAATCAGGAAAAAAAGCCACCGGCTGTGCTGATTCCTCCTAACTTTTGTATTTTCAGGAAAATGAACGGGGTAAACATTGCAGGCTTTGGCTTGCCATTGCTTTTTTTACTTTTTAGCATCAATAAACCTTCAGCCTGTGAAGTTCGATAAAAATAGTTTACTGAGCCTCCTAAAGTACATGATTCTCTCTGTTTCCGGCTTTGGTTCCCTGGCCGTACTGTTCCTCGCGTACCTGAACAGCTATGCACAGCCGGTGGTAACCGATACCGCTGGCTTAACCAACAGAAATGATTCCATACTGCTTTATAACGCGGCTTCCTGGAATGTTTCCACCCTGGCTCCTGATGAAATAACGGACGGTTTCAGCCTGAGGGAAAGCCATTTTGTGAACACCCTGCACCTCGATTCGCTGCGGACCGTTTTGGGAGAGAGCCGCTACGGCTGGGCTGAGCTTGCCTTTGAGATGTCTGATTTATCGGGCGACACTATCATGATAGCCCGGAACATCGGCTTCGGAGCGATACGGATCTGGCTGAACGGTGAACTTTTTTTTGAGGACGGTAACCCCGCTCAAAACAAATCAGCAGAAAGACTAAGCAGGCTTAACATGATGGAAAATGCCCCGGTAAGAGTAAGAAACGGGGTAAACTACCTGCTTATCGAATTCTCTTATCACAGGGTTCCGGAATGGCTGCATCGCATGCGGGCAAACCCGCAGCAATATTTCAGACCGCTGCTGTCAACCCAATCCGGTTTTTTATCGCATACCCAAATTCAGAAAAACAGAACCCTCTTATTCGGAGCGGTTTCTTTTGTACTGTTTATTTTAGCTTTAGCGCATCTGTACTTATCGCTTAAATCCGTGAACCGCTATCATTTGTACGCGTTCCGGACCAACTTATTCCTGCTGCTGCATACCCTCACGCAAATGGGTGATACCATCTTCGCCTGGTCGTTCAGCATGTATCCGCTTGTATTTATAAGCCATGCGCTGCTGTTTTTGCTTGTGTTCTACAACATGCTTCATGTGATCGGCTGCTACTACAGCCTGCCCTTACCTAAAACGTTTTTGCGGATTACGTTATGGGTTTCATCCCTCATAGCGGTGTATTCCGAATTATTTAATTATCAGATCGTAAATCTTATTCTTCCCCTGCTTGCGGTCATAACAATCGTTTACGCGTTGTACCTGCTGCGTATGGCAATTCATGGGAATCACGGACACCGGGTTTCTATTTTGTTTGCCGGTTTTATGGCCATGCTTGCCGGCGCATTATTGTATGTGATGGTGTACGTCCTCTTTTTTCAGTACAGCACCGTCGTATTTTTTGCCGCTGTGCTTTTGGTCTATGTGGGCGTTCCGGTGTCGTTCACCGCTACCATCGCACTTGATTTTGTGGATATTTATGAAAAAATGGAACAGAAGGTGATCGAGCGCACCAAAGAACTTCAGGAAAAGGAAGCCTTCAAGACCCGCTTTTTCTTAAATGTATCTCATGAACTCAGAACGCCAACTACCATTCTTGAAGGGCTGCTTCAGAAAGCCAAACAGCAAAGCAGCGGCAAGCCCGGCATTTTAATCGGCGAAGAGGATGCTTCCCTCGTAATACGCAACGCAAAAAGGCTGAGTGTGCTCGTACAGCAGATCCTCGACCTCTCCAGATCGGACAAAGGTGAGTTAACGCTCCAAAAAAAGAACTTTAAACTCGACGAAATTATCCGCAGCGTAGTTGAGCTGCACCGCTCATTTATCGCCTTAAAACAGCAAACCGTTTCGTTTCACAGCCATACACAGGGCACCCTTGTTAATGTTGACGGTGAAAAGATCAGCACGATTATTTCAAACGTGCTTTTGAATGCTTCTAAATACGGTCCCGAAAACAGCAACATACGCATTGAAACAAATATCAACCACAGGGATGATGTTATTGAGGTTGATATTATTGACGAAGGGGACGGCGTTTCCGAGCAGGATTATGAAATTATCTTTGAGCGTTTCCACCGGATAAAGCATCCGGATAAACCTTATGTGGAAGGTCTTGGAATCGGTCTCGAACTCAGTCGTTCACTCGCACGCCTGCACAACGGGGAACTGGCCATTGCAGATCAGCGCGAAAAGGGTGCGAGGTTCAGGCTCACCCTGCCCTTTAACGCAGAAATGGTTATTCATTCCATACGGGATACCGCAGCTCAGCAGGCAGTGCCTGATCACCTAAACGGCAATGAAGCCGCGTCAGCAGCGCACAGCTCTAAGCTCCGGCTGCTGCTTGTTGAAGACAACCCGGATATGAACGCCTACGTGAAAGGGCTGCTGGGGCCGCTTGGCGAGGTTCATTCCTGTAAAAACGGCGTGCACGCTCTTGCCTACTTGCAGAAAAACACGGTTGATCTGGTAGTTACCGATCTGATGATGCCGGAAATGACGGGCGGTGAACTGATCCGGCACATGGCGGCTGACCCTGCCCTCGCAACCATCCCTGTCGTGGTGCTCTCCGCCAAAAACGACGGCGATGAGCGCCTGCAGCTGCTTCGGGTCGGCATTGTGGATTACATCACCAAGCCCTTTGACGCCTCCGAACTCATCCTCAAAATCGAAAACCTGATGCGGTTCTACAACCGCAGGCAAACCTACAGCGTGGATGTGCCCGCAGACGAAGTCCCCGAGGAGGCATCCCTCTCTGAGAGCGTGAAAAACTACATCCTCGAAAACATTGACGATAACCGGCTCTCGGCCCCTTTCCTCGCCGATGCCTTCGCGATGAGCGAGCGCAGCTTTTACCGCAAAATCGAAAAAGATTCCGGCATGACGCCCGCCGCTTTCCTTCGGGAAGTGCGTCTGCAATACGCTGCCCGCCTTGTGGAAACTTCATCCGACATCCGTATCAGCGAGCTTGCATACAAAATCGGGTATAAATCAGTGGATACTTTCCGCAAAAATTATATGGATCGTTTTGGCGTATCACCAAAACAGCATTGAAATATCAGGGTGTATCCATCGCTGCGGTATCTGAACCATCATTAAACCCTACATCCGGCTCAGCAGCGGAACATCCAGAAAATCAGCAAGTTCCTCCGCATCTATCTGAAGGGAATCGCCGCCGCCGTGCGTTACCACGTTCACGCGGGAGCGGTCGTTCAGCACCACGTTAAGCTCGTAGCAGTCGTAGGAGCGGGTGTTGTTGGGCCGGTGTATCCGCTTGTGATGCAGCTGCAGGGCCTGAATGTCAGCAAGCTTCACAGCGTCCTTCAGCTGCGTGAGGTTGGTGACCGTTTCGGGTGATGCATAGCCCTTCCAGAACCAGCCGCTGCCGGTGTCGAAAACTATCGGGGAAGAAATTTTACGGTACAGAAAAAGGGCTCCGCCGGCGAGCAAAGCGATGAGCACAAGCCTGAGCGCCGGAACAAGTTCCGCCCCGAGCAATGAAGCGGCTTCCTCTGAATGGAGCAGCATCCACAGCAGCAGGGAAGGGATGGCGTAAAAGAGGCAGGTGAAAAAGTAGAGCACCGCGCCCGGTTTAAATGCGGCCTTACCGGGTTCCGTAAGCAGGCTGTGCGTCTTGAAATTGGTCTTGGTACGGCCCAGAAGCTCCCAGCTGATTTCAGAAGCAAGCTGCGCCTCAGCGGAGTTCCCCCCAAGTGCTTCCCCCTCATGGTTTGGTTGGTTGCTCATAAATGTAGGTGTTAGGATGATGGGTTACCGGGCCAAATTCAGCTCAGGTGTAATCCGACAATTATTTGCGGCCCGAAAGGAAGCTAAAGAAATAATGTCAGAAAAAATAAAGTGTTATCGGGTGCAGGGGGGGAAATTGACCGGGGACCGCAGACGGCGGACGGCAGACCGGTTAGGGGAGACGGCAGACCGCGGAATTCAGACCGGTTACGGTTGACCGGGGACCGCAGACCGCAGGAAAATGGATCGGTTACGGTTGACCGCAGACGGCAGACCGAAGCTAATTGCCAAAAGCTAAAAGCTAACAGACAAATTTCCCGTAGGGAAATCACATGGGTAGAAAAAACACACCACAAAAATAAATCCGTGTGCCGTAGGTACACCACATGCCTACCGGGACATGAACAGCTACATAGCTGTGTGAAGCATACATGATTGCCCGGCCTGAGGCACCGCCCTTATTGGCGGCTCCGCCGGTCGCATCGCAGCTTCGCTGCTCCGTTAAATTGATGGGGAGGCAATTTTTCTACCCATAGGGCTTCCCTAACGGGAAGCGGCGGCCTC
>JAFIET010000057.1 GCA_020832405.1 Balneolales bacterium | reverse complement strand
ATTTGCCTCAAAAACAGCCCTTTAAGCAGCTTTCATAAATTGTGGTTATCTTACAAGGCTAAAGAAAAATCAACTTTTCAGTCTGCTGCACACTACTATGTCATCACTTTATTCCAGGTATAACGTCATTGTTGTTGGCGGAGGGCATGCCGGCAGTGAAGCCGCTGCTGCTGCTGCGCGAATGGGCATGCGCACCCTCATGATTTCCATGAACCTGAACGCCATCGGTCAGATGTCCTGCAATCCCGCAATGGGCGGGGTCGCCAAAGGGCAGCTTGTGCGTGAAATCGACGCCCTTGGCGGTATTTCCGGCATCGTTACCGATCAGACCGGGGTTCAGTTCCGCATGCTCAACCGTAGTAAAGGTCCGGCCATGTGGTCGCCCCGCGCACAAAGTGACCGCATGCTGTATGCTCAGAAAATCCGTGAACAACTCGAAGCCATCCCCACCCTGTTTTTCCGTCAGGACAATGTGGTGCATATTCTTATCAATGAGAAGAAAGAAGCCTACGGAGTCGTAACGCAGACCGGTCAGGAAATTTACGCCGATGCGGTAGTCGTTACGAGCGGTACTTTCCTGAACGGCCTCATCCATATCGGTGAGAAAAACTACGGCGGCGGCCGCTCCGGTGAGCGGGCCTCGAAAGGCATCACCGAATGCCTCGAAGCGCAGGGTTTTGAGTCAGGCCGGCTCAAGACCGGTACTCCGCCCCGCCTCGACGGCCGCACCGTGAATTACGACAAGCTCGAAATTCAGTACGGCGATGAGGACCCGTCCCCCTTCTCCTTCCTCACGGACAAGCTGCCTTCTATAGACGAGCAGCTCAGCTGCTGGATTGGCTACACGAGTCCGGAAGTGCACGAGGTGCTTCGCGGCGGATTCGACCGCAGCCCCATGTTCAACGGCGCAATTAAGTCAACCGGGCCGCGCTATTGCCCAAGCATTGAGGATAAAATTAACCGCTTTGCCGAGCGCGACCGTCATCAGCTGTTTCTCGAGCCTGAGGGCTGGAACACCTATGAAATGTACCTCAACGGCTTCTCTACGAGTCTTCCGGAGGATGTGCAGTACAATGCCCTGCGCACCATTGAAGGCTTTGAAGATGTGATGATGATCCGGCCGGGTTACGCCATCGAGTATGATTACTTCCCCCCGCATCAGATTCACCGGAATATGGAGACCAAGCTGGTAGCCAACCTCTTTTTTGCGGGTCAGATCAACGGCACTACGGGCTACGAAGAAGCGGCCTGTCAGGGGCTGATGGCGGGCATTAACGCGGCCCGTAAGGTTCGGGGCGAAGGCGAGCTTGTGCTTTCCCGCTCGCAGGCGTACATCGGCGTGCTGATTGACGACCTCGTGAACAAAGGCACCGAAGAGCCTTACCGCATGTTTACCTCCCGTGCGGAGCACCGCATCCTGCTGCGTCAGGATAATGCCGACCTTCGCCTGACGCAGATCGGGCACGAAATCGGCCTCGCTACGCCGGAGCGCTACGAGCGCTACACCAAACGCCGCGACGACATCGATGCCCTCATGAAAATGTTCGGCGATCACAGCGTAAAGGGTGAGGTGTACAACAGCCTGCTTGAGTCGCTTGGCACAACGCCGCTGCGGCAGACCATCAAGTTCCCGAACCTGATTACGCGTCCGGAGCTGAGCCTTGCGCAGATGCTTGAGGCCGACCACGAGCTTCGGGCAAAGGCAGAAGCCATCACAACATCCAAAACTGAGCTTGAGCAGTGTGAAATACAGTTCAAGTACGCCGGCTATATTCAAAAAGAGTACGATATGGCGGAAGAAATGAGCAAGAAAGAGCACATGCGAATCCCCGATAGAATCAATTACGAAGGCATTCACAGCCTTTCAACAGAGGGGCGCCTCAAGCTTCAGAAGGTGAAGCCCGAGACCATTGGTCAGGCCGGACGCATCAGCGGTGTTTCGGCAAGTGACCTCTCGGTTTTGATGGTCTATCTCAAAAACTGACCGAAATTGCCTAAATTGGAGCGCCGAGCAGCACGTCTGTTTCGGCGCTTTTTTTATTTTACTGACTTTTGATGACCTACCGTTCAAGCCCTTAACCCATGATACCCCACAAAATAGTACCCAAGTTTTTCTCCGACATGATGCTCGAATCGGTCAACAACCTGATCGAGGTCAACGAAGAACAGCTTTCCAAATACGCTGATATGCTGCTTTGGTGGAATGAAAAGGTGAACCTGCTCAGCCGCAATTCCGACAAAAAAAGTATTGAGAAACACATCGTGCACAGCCTCTTCCTGGGCGTAGTTGGCAGTTTTGCCCGGGAAAAAGCGTTTGTTGATATTGGCTCAGGCGGCGGGTTGCCGGGCATTCCGCTTGCAATCTGCTTTCCGGAAAAGCAGTTTGAGCTGCTTGACCGCACCGCACGCAAATGCGCTGCGATGAATGATATGATTGGTCAGCTCGCGCTCAAAAATACCGCAGCCCATCAGACCGATGCCGGCATGTTTCACGTGAAACATACTTCCTTCGGATGGACGAGCAAACACGCCATTAAACTCAGCGAATTCGCAACCCTCTCCGAAAAATACCCGCATGCCAAAGCGTATTTCCTGAAGGGCGAGGATTACAAGGAAGAACTGAAGGATGTGAGTCTTCCGCTTAAAGTATTGGAATTCAAAATAGATGATTATTTGGAAGATCCTTTCTATGACGGAAAACGGGTTCTCATTTTAGAGCAGCTGCAGGCCGGCGATCAAAGCTAAGCAGGCCGGAATTTGTTTAGCAGCTGTTTTTTTTGGTTATATTGAGAAAACAAAGCGATACAAAGATCCCAAAATATCAGGGCACAAATGAACTCAACTGAACGGCGACTTAACCTTTTACTGCTGCTGCAAAGCAACCGAAAGTGGACCGTTAAAGACATGGCCAATCACTTCGGCGTAAGCAGGCGAACCATTTTCCGGGATTTGGCTACTTTTTCCGAGATCAACCTGCCGGTTACCTACGATAAAGAAGGTGGTCACGGCATGATGAAAGGATACTCCATCCCCCCTATCATGTTCACCCCGAAAGAACTCGCGATTATTCAGATCGGCCTTTCTTTTGTGGATTCACAGGTTGATGAAACCCTGGTGAAAGACGCCCGCGCCGTTCAGTCCAAAATCGACAACGTGCTCCCAACCGAAGAGCTCAAATCATTCATGACCGATCTCGGGCGCAAAACCATTGTAGATCCCTATAAAATGTATGCGGCCCAAAAGAAAAAAGGCGGCGACTGGTTCACCATTGCAAACGGCATTTCTCAGCATTTTGAAGTTGTTTTCGACTACGTTTCCCTAAAGGATGGCAACAAAGAAAAGCGTCAGGTTCGTCCGTATCTGCAGGTCTATTATACCGATCACTGGACCCTCATCGGCTACGACACCAACCGAAGGGACATCCGCAGCTTCCGGCTCGACCGCATGAAAAATGTGCAGCTAACCGCTCAGAAATTCAGCGGCAACAACATACCCGGGGTCAAATCACTGCTGTTTCGGGTAAAGGAAGAATCCGCAACAACCATAGCTGTACTGGTTTCCGAGAAAGAAGCGGGGCGGTTCAGAACTTCTGTTCCGGCTGAATTAGATTCTGAAGAAATACAGGATGACGGACACCTGTTCCGCTTCAGGTTTGACAACCTGGATTACATCAACGAATGGCTTTTCACCTTTCACAATGAAGTAAAAGTGCTCGAACCCCGCGAGCTGGTCGAAAAACGGGTGATGCTCATTCAGCAAATGCTCAGAAGAATCGGATAGAAAACCAGAAAAAAAGGGATGTTTCACGTGAAACATCCCTTTTTCTTTTTGGTGAAAAGAGTTGAATATGGCTTTCAGAAGTCGAAAACGCGCTTGTCGTCGGATGGGAATAAGTGCCGGGCCGGAAGCCATGATGACGCATCAATCAGTGAATAACGGCTTGCTGAATCAACAGCACTAAGATCAAGCGTGAGCACACCGTTAAAGCGTTCGCCATGTTTTCTCAGATATGAAGCTTCAGGGAGCTTAATCAAAAAATACCGTGATCCCTGCAGATCAAGCAGCATATATCCGTGACTAACGTAGCGGCTTTCCCAATCAATAGATTCCGAAGTATTCGGCGTGGCTTTCATATCAACAGCAATGCACTGTCGTTTGTCGGCCTCTTTACTGTCGTTAAACGGCCAGTGATTTTGGGATGATATACTGCGCTGCCAGCCTCCGCTTCTTAAACCGTTTTCAATTTCGTTTTGAAGAACGGGATCCAATCCAAACTTTGGCAAAAATCGTTTCCAGCGGTTGTTGGCCGCTACAAGCGAAAAGGACCTGATTTCTCCGGTGATAAGAAGCGATAAGTGAAACTGCTTCTGCGATTCTAACTGGCTAATTAACATCTCTTCCAGCTTTTCCTCATTGAGAAAACGGGAAACAAGCAAGGGTATCAGGCGGCTAAACAAGCGAATCCATTTACTGCCGCTCCAAAACCGCAAATCTTTGCTCCCCTGCCCTACCATTTCATTAAGCCTCAACGAAAGCTGTTTTGCGGAGCGCTTTAAGGATTGGGTGAAATCGACCTTCTGATCCGGCAGTTCACCTAAACCTTGAAATAATGGATGAGTGCTGTCAAAGCCTTCCTGAAAAGAAAGGAAATGGAAGGCAGCCCATTTACCACTTGCGAAATCAGCACTTCGGGCCTCGTCACTCATAAACCCGGAAAAGGCGAAAACCGCTGAACCCTTTAGTTGTACTGGTTTTGTTTGGTAAACGATTTGATTAGAAGAGTCTGAAGTCTTTGTAATTTTATGCGGACTAATGCTGATAAGTTTTGCGCGGTTATCTACCCCTTCCATATCCATCATAATGTCGAGCCGGGAAAGCATCAGAAGCTTGTACCATTTGGAAGCAATGCCCTCAAGGTCGGGAAACGGCCAAGACGTATCCGTTTTAGACACCCAGTCCACAAAATCATCTGTCTTTTCAATAAGATCATCAAAAATGCCTTCTGTCTCAAAAATAATCCGCCTTATCTCACACCTGAGGTTTGTCTGAACAGATGAAAGTTTATCCGACAGCCGCTTGTTCTCAAGGTCATCAGAACACTCTTTTGCAAGACTTCGAAGCTTAGATAAATCTGCAAGATTAACTTCTGACATTTTTAGAAAATCCGCCCGGTATTTATCCCTTAATTCGAACTCATCCCGTTTGGCAAATACCTTATCCGTTTCATTCACCCGCGCCTGATTTTTGATTGCCCCGCCAACAGCAAGGGCTGCATGCATCAACCCAAGTAGGCTTCCTTTTTTCCGAAAAGCGTTTTGGCTTTCGTTGGAGCCAAAGCGCGTGTACATGCTCAGTCCAAGCGGCTGTATATCATCGCTCACAATCGGATCTACAAACAACACCCTCCTGTCATATTCGATATCTGTATGACGCGTATCCTGATAGTATGCAAGCCGGAAAGCTTCTCTCAGAGGCTCATTGTTAAACATGCCCCCATCTACGTATGTGAAGGGATACCGGTGATTTGAGAAACTACCGGCTTGGTCTGTGTTTTCATCAAGCCCGTCAAACTGTTTGGGCCAAAGACTGTCACCAAACTCACAGCGGTGACGTTCCAAAAGAACCGGACGGAATGCAACCGGAAAACAGCCGCAGGCAATCGCAGTTGCGGTTATGGTCTGCCAGCTGTTTTTATCTCTGATATTTTCAAGAATATGACGTTCACTTTGCGTATCAGCTTCTCCGGTGTGAAACCTGTACCAGCGGTTTGGCAGACTATTGATGTGCCGTTTATCTGATTTCAAATCTTTGAAATGAATATCAAAAACACGCATATCCCGGTGGATGAAGGATCGCAGCGCATCGTTGAGGCTAATCAGACCCGTTTCTTTGTCCTGTCGTACTTCATACTGCTTTCGGCCGTCAGCAACAACTGGATTCAGGCGGGAAAGAGAGCAGGCAAAGGTTACGTTATCACCCAAAATACCGGTAGGATTTAATGAACCGGTGTACCCCTCTGATCCGGGGGCAAGGTATAGTGCTGCGATGTCTTCATAGGTTTTCAGATAGAGGATGGAAGGATCGTGATTGAAGCGCTCCATATCGGAGGGGAGCTTGTCTCTTCTGAGCAGACGTTCCAAATTCACTGTATTGACCCACGCCTGTTCCTGTAAATCCTGCGCATACTGAATGAGCAGCAGCTGATTTAGCTGATTTTTATCCGTTTCACTTACTTTACGCCATAATTCCTCAAACCCATCCCCAAACTCATTATGCAGTTTTGCTTTTAACCGGGTGTTGAGCTCCGCTCCTGCTTCCAAAACGCCCTCTTCCGGGAAGCACATTGCCCGAAGCATAAGGGTGAGTGACAGCGCCCCTGCACTCGCACCGCTAAAGGCGTCAATTACAATACGATCGTAAGAATCTTCCTCATTTATCCACTTAATCAAGTTATTAATAAACAATAACTTGAGCGATTGCGTGAGTGCGCCTCCGCTGAAAGTTCCGAGAGAAACTCCCCCACCCATCGCCATTGCAAGTCTTAGTTCGCGTGCCATATATGTTTGGTTTTATTTGTTTTGGATACTGTAACGCATCCAAAGTAACAAAAGCACAAATAAAAGCCGCGTTGTGCTGCCCGACTATCCGAAAAAACGCATATTAATGCAGTGTCATTGAAATGTCAGGCCGGCCTTTTCAGGCAATTTCCTTTTTGTGGCCCGTTCTCAGAACAGCTTCATGCCAGAGCAGTCCGGCGGCAATAAATCCGGTACCAAGTAAGATGATTTCCGGCTGAATCCAGAACGCAAGGCCTACACAGCCCACAAAACCAAGGGCTGGAATAATGCGCGGGTATAGCCGGAGCTCTGCCGGTAGCAGAAACGCACTCAGGTTGGTGATGCTGTAATAAATGAGCACGGTAAACGCGCTGAACGACCACGTAAAGCGGATATCGCCGCTGAACACCAGCAGTGCGATAATCAGGCCGGTTAACCAGACCGCTGTGACTGGACTTTTAGACGCCGGGTTAATCACGGCTACTTTTTGCGGCAGGTCTCCCCTTCTTGCCATGCTGAGCATCACCCGCGAGAGTCCGAGGATCAGGTTCAGCAGTACGCCGGCCATGGCCGTGATCGCCGCGAGGGAAACGATGAGGCCAACCAAAGGAAGCTCCATCAGCTGTGCAACAACCATGAGCGGGGCGGCTTCGCCGTTGAGGGTCGCGCCAAAGGCTTCGGCGCCCATGGCCTGAAGTGCGGTGAGCGCAACAATACCGTACAGCACCACAATCACGATCATCGCAGTAATGATGGCTTTCGGGATGGTTTTCCGGGGTTCGGCAACTTCCTCGCCGAGAGTTGCGATGCGGCCGTAGCCGGTGTAGGCCACGAACATCAGGGCGGAGGCAAACAGCAGGGAATCGACTTCGAGCCCGGTAAAAGCCAGCGCTACAGGCTCCGTCGGGATGCCGTTCACCCAAAGTCCGGCGGCAGCAAGCACGGCAAGCCCGAAAAGCGTAAAACCGACAATCACTTTATTGGCCGTATTGCTTCGGCTGATGCCGCCGGAAACGAGCACCGTAAGCAGCAGTAAAATGCCCAGCGAAATGCCGGTAAACAAAAACGGACCGGCCTCAATGCCGAAGGTATAGAGCAGGTAGCCGGAACTGCCCAGCGCTGCCGTAGCGGCTGAGGCCGATTTGGCCGTGAGAAACATCCATCCCGCCGTAAATCCGATACGCGAGCCCAGCACCCGGTTGCCGTACTCGTAGGTGCCCCCGCTCACCGGATAGGCCGCCGCCAGCTGCGCACTGCTGAGTCCGTTGAGGGCCGCCACAACGGCTGCGATAAACACGGCGATAATAACGGCATTTCCCGCAACCTGCGTTGCCAGCGCAATACTCACAAACAAACCTGTGCCTACGATAGAGCCAAGCCCCATCAGCACTGCGCCGGGGGTTCTCACGGACCTGCTTAGTTCAGACATGCTGTAATATTTTTAGGGAGATGACGGCTTTCCCGGGTTTTCGTAACTCCCGAACCGGATCAGATCTGCCGACCAGTATCCGCCTCCTTTGATGAACAGAAAAATGCTGCCGGCAAGCATGGCCAGATCGTTACGGGATTCGTGCAGCATGCTGAGCAGACCGTAATGTTCCAGCTCACGTAAACTGAAGCCCCAGAAACCGGTACCCAGCAAAATCGGGAGTTTGGTGGTGAACAAAGCCGTAAGCATGATGAAAATGAGGGGCACAGCAGCGAATCTCGTCAGAAATCCGGCAAGAATGAGCAAGCCGCAAAAGACTTCGAGTCCGCCCACGAAATAGCCGTTAAACTCCGGGAAAGGAATCCCGATACGCTCGAAGCGTCCTGAGCCCCTAAGTTCCGCCCAGACAAATTTCTGAATGCCCTCACTCAGGAAAACAATCCCGACAACAAGCCGAATCAGTATGGTCGTTTTTTCCCGGTCTGTTTTAAATAAATCCATGCTTTGAGATTAAGGATCAGATGTTAAGAAGGTATTACCCGGCTTGCTGCTTGCAAGCCGGCTGAGTCGGGAACTGCAATGGCCGCTTTCGAAAAAGCTGTTACCGCTGCTACTGAAACTCATTTCTTACCGACTAATTTACTTGTTAGGGCAGGATAATGCTTTTCAGAAAATCATCACCAATAAAATCTCCCCTCCCTTCTAATCCTCATTTCCGAATTCTCCGCGGTCGTATCTCGCGAAATAATCTTTTGCGGCGGCCACAACTTTCGGGGCCAGCAAAATGGTAGAAAGCATGGTCGGGATGGCCATCATCGCAAAAGCACTGTCGAGGATGTTAATCACAGCGCCAATGGAAAGCACCGAACCGGCAACGATGCTGAACGCATAGAAATAGTTGAAATAGGTCTTTTTATCGGCACCGGCCAGAAAACCGAGGCATTTGGAGCCGTAGTAGGAATAGGTGAACATGGTGGTTAGGGCAAAAACCGTAACGCAGATAATCAGCACCGGTACGCCGAGCACCGGAATGCCGGTAGAAAACGCCATAGCGGTGAGGGTCACGCCGTCGAGCTCGGTGTTCACCCAAACGCCGGTCACCAGGATGGCGAGGGCGGTCATGGTGCACACAAGCAGGGTATCGATAGCGGGCTCGAGCATGGCTACAAGACCTTCGCGCACCGGCTCGTTGGTTTTGGCCGCGCCGTGCGCCATAGATTCGGTACCGATACCGGCTTCATTGGAAAATGCAGCGCGGCGTACGCCGATGATAATTACCGCGCCAACAGCCCCGCCCAGCAGGGATTCCGAGTTCACATAGTCGCCGCGGAAGGCATCGCTCACAATCAGGCCGAGGTAGTAGGGCACCACTTCGATATTGGTGATGAGGATATAGGTGACCCCCACCACATACAGCACAACCATGAAAGGAACCAGCGTTGCCGCAACATTGCCGATGCGCTTAATGCCGCCAAAAATAACCAGACCCACAATGGCCATGAGGATGAGGCCGGTGATGAGATCCGAAGTAAAATGCGCCTCCGGACTAATCACGGCCATCGGAACCAGCACGCTGTCCCGGATGATCTGCGTGAGCTGATTCGCCTGAAACATGGGCAGACAGCCAAGGAGTCCGCAAAAACTGAAGAAATAGGCCAGCGGCATCCATTTTTTGCCAAGGCCCTCGCGTATCACGTACATGGGTCCGCCCTGCAGTTTGCCTTCACTGTCGCGGCCGCGGTACATGATGGAAAGCGTACAGGTAAAAAACTTGGTCGCCATGCCCACAACTGCGCTCACCCACATCCAAAAAATCGCGCCGGGTCCGCCCATGGTGATGGCAACCGCAACCCCGCCGATGTTCCCCATCCCGACAGTTGCTGCAAGCGCCGCGCTCAGCGCCTGAAAATGGTTGATATCCCCCTCCGCCTTGGGATCATCGTACTTACCGGTGAGTACCCCGACCGCGTGACCAAAATAGAGGTATGGCTTAAAGCGGGACATAATCACGAAGAAAATGCCGCCGCCAACGAGCAGCGCTACAAGGGGCGGCCCCCAGGCATAGGATGCAAAAATGCCGGTGAGTTCTTCAAGGCGTTCAAACATAGGAATAGTATCAGAGCAGTAGTTAGCAGGATGGGCTTTAGCCCGCATTTAAAGTTGTTGATTATACTAAAAAGAGCCTTCCCATAAAAACGCTGTATTTAGCGGAAAAGCAGTGCAAGATGAAAACCATCATCTGTTACATTAAAAAACACCGGCTCAATCCTAAAAATGAAGGCTGCCATAAAGCAATCAGGTGCAATAAGTGCTACATTTTGGGAAGTCTGAGATTTCATCCCAAAAAAATTCAGCGGTTAGTTTAACTGACTGAAACACTTTCAAAATCCCGGATATATTTATGGAATCTGAACCACGCCAACGCTTTTCCGCCGAAATTCTTCACGGCCTGCCTGCTCCCGTACAGCGGTACCTGAAGCTCGCCATCCCAGAAGGAAGTCCGTTTGTGCGGCGCACAGAAATGACGCACGGCGGCTTTTTTAAGCCAAAACCGGACTCCGGCTGGGTTCCGATAAAGGGCAGGCAGTATTTCATCAGCGATCATCAGGCCCCTGAGTTTGAGTGGACGGGCCGTACCAGCCTTTTTAAAGCTGTTGATTTTTATAAAGATAACAGAGGCGGTCTGAAGGTGTACCTGCTCGGCTTTATCCGGATTGTAAACGGGAAGGGAGAAGCTTTTGATCAGGGGGAGCTGCTGCGCTGGCTGGGGGAAGCGGTGATGTTTCCGACGGCCCTGCTTCCTTCAGAAAAGCTGCGCTGGGAAGAAAAGGACGATCTCAGTGCCCGGCTTCTGTTCACACACAAGGGACATGATTTGTATTATGACGTAAGCTTTTTGCCGAATGGTGAAATCAAAGAAGTCGAAACCCTGCGCCATCAGGGTGATGCGGGCCTGAAGCCGTGGGTCGGTGAATTTCACAAATGGGAGCACTTCAGCGGGTTCCGGATTCCGGTGCGCATCAGGGCGGCCTGGGTCGAAAACGGCGAACGGTTTCACTACGCTGATTTTACACTCGAAAGCGTGAAGCACCTCTGAATTACTCCGGCATCAGCGACTCCCAGCCGTCGAACTCAACTTCGTATTCAAAAGCAAGCACCTCATACAGATCCAGCCGCTCAACCAGAACTTCGTTATCAAAAATGAGCATTTCCTCAGAAAGCACCAGCCATCGGTCAGAATCCTCCACGGGCTTACAGCTCACAATCTTATGACCAAGTTTCTGCAGGGCATTACTGAGGCGGTAGGCTTTGGCTTCTTCATCACAATAAAAGAAAAACCGCACCGGCCACGGGGTTTGGGTGAGGCGCTTCACTTCACCCCGGAAAAAAGCTTTCACAAGGCCCACAGATTTTTTCTGACTTGAGTTCATGGCTTTTAGCTTTTCAAAATACTTTAGATAATTGTTTGTTTTAAGACAGTTGAAGAGGCACAGGTAAACTTAGTACCCGCAAAACGCCTTTTCAAACAAATTATCTGTTATTTTGCAGGTTTCTGCTTAACTGAAACTATCTTGCATTTACGTTTCAGGCAAAGTTCCTCATTAATCATCAGTTTATCCAAAAAAATCTATGAAAAAAAATGTACTGCTTCTGCTCCTGATCGGGCTGCTCAGCGCCGGCTCCGCTCAGGCGCAGTTCAGCCAATACGGCTTTCATCAGCGGAATGACTTCCTGCTGACAAGTCCAGGCGCCATGAAGTTTGGCCTGTACGGCTTCGACAACCCCGCCCTGCTCGCCTATGTAAACGGATTTGACGCCCTGTTTCAGTTCACCGATCATAATGGTTTCGGAGATGACAACCGCTCCGGATTTTTTGTCGCAACGCCCGGTCTCGGCTTTTCTGTGGTAGGCGATATGCTGGGTCCCGAGACTTTCCGGAATTACAGCTTCGGACTCGGCTTTGGCGACGACCGCGGGGCTTTCGGGGTATCCTACAACTGGCACGGCGGCAGCAGCTCCTTTTTCGAGCTGAAGCGCTTCGTAACCCTCGGCACGGTCAGCCGGTTTAACCGCTATGTTTCCCTGGGTTCCATGGCCTCTTTTTCGGTAGATGACGATGATTACGAATTCGTTTTCGATCTGGGTCTGCGTCCCTTTGGTTCGCCGCGGCTTGCGTTGTTTGCCGATTACGCCATCCCGAACGTTGCGATCGACAAAGGCAACTGGAGCGCAGGCGCAGCGGTTGAAGCCCTGCCGGGAGTGCGCCTCACCGGGCGTTACCTGCACGATATCGGTTTCACAGCCGGGGTTCAGCTCAGCTTTGGCCGCACAGGGGTAAGCTCACAAACGCACCTCAATACCGACGGCAACCATCAGTTCAACAGCTACGGCATCCGCTTTGGCGCCATGGACCGGAATATTTTCGACGGCACAACCCGCAGCAACAGCGCCTACCTGCAGCTAAGCCTTGCCGGCCCGATGGTGTATCAGAACAACCGCTTCTTTGACAACCGCAACACCCTCGCCGGTACCCTCGAAACCATCCAAAATGCGAAAAATGATCCGCGGGTTGCGGGCATCTCCATCAATACCATCGGGATGGCCATTTCACCGGCCATGATTTGGGAGATCCGCACCGCGCTGGAGGATTTCAGGTCAGCCGGTAAAAAAGTCGTGGTTTATCTTGAGCGGGGCGGCATGAGCCATCTGCACCTGGCTTCCGTTGCGGATTATGTGGTGATGGATCCCATGGGCGGCCTCATGATTACCGGCTATGCAAGCAGCAGCACCTACCTCAAAGACCTGCTCGACCATTACGGCATTGGTGTGGATGAATTCCGGGAGATGACGCACAAATCCGCTTTTGAAACCTTCGCCCGCAGTGAAGGCTCCGAAGAAGACCGCGAGCAGCGGATGGATATCATCAACGGATTTTATGAGGTCACCCGGGCTGACGTAACCCGCGGCCGCAGCATCAGCAACGACGATTTTGATGCGCTGATTGACGGCGCCCTCGGCCTGCTGCCGCGCGACCTGCTCGAAGCCGGTATCGTGGATACCCTGGCCCGTAATACCGAACTGAACGACATCATCCGCAAACTCGAAGACGGGCGCATGCAACGCATCGGTTCTTCGCAGCTGCTCGCCAACACCCTGCCGCGTGACGACTTCTGGGGGCCGCGCCCGCAGATTGCCGTCATTTACGCCATCGGCGGTACCCAAACCGAAGGCGGCATTCAGGCCCGGCGGCTGGCACGCGACATCCGGGCGGCACGCGAAAACAGCAACATCCGCGCGATTGTGCTACGCGCAGATTCCCCCGGTGGTGACGCCCTCGCCTCCGACCTCGTAGCGCAGGAGCTGCTCAAAACTCAGGAGAAAAAGCCGGTCGTTGTTTCGATGGGTAATGTTGCTGCATCCGGCGGATACTGGATTTCGATGTACTCCGATGCCATTGTTGTGGCACCCAATACCATCACCGGTTCCATCGGGGTCATCTCCGGCTGGATTTATGATGCGGGCCTAACCGAGCGCCTGCGCCTGAACTACCGCACGGTTTCGCGCGGGGAATCGGCCGACCTGATGGCAGGCCCGGAACTGCCGCTCATCGGTCTCGGATTGCCGGGCCGCAACATCACCGAACAGGAGCGCGAACGCCTGATCAGAAGCATGCTGAGCCTGTATGATGACTTCATCGAAAAAGTGGCAGACGGTCGTGACATGACCTTCGACGAGGTGAAAGCCGTAGCCGAGGGCCGGGTATGGACCGGCGAACAGGCCGTCGCCAACGGTCTTGCAGACGAAATCGGAGGCCTGCAGTTTGCTATTGATCTTGCCAGAGAAAAGGCAGGACTCTCCCCTAATGACCCCTTCGAACTGTTTGAGCGGCCGGTTCCGCAGGCCTTCGATTTGTTCTCAGCGCTGCCCATCCCCTCTCCGATTCGCGCCGCGTTTATCCGTGAGGAAACAGTGCTCAGCGATCCGCTGATCGAGTACCTCAAAATGCGTATCGAACAAAACGGTCAGCCTTCAGTAAGCCTGCCGATGGAGTACTATCAGCTCATCTATGAGCTCACGCAGGCGAAGTAGCACGTTAGTTGTTGGGTAAAAATCCCGGGGCCGGATTTCAGATCAGCTGGAATCCGGCTTCTTTTTTTATCGGGCGCTGGCATCAAGGAACAGCCGGAGCCAGGAGCGGCGCTCTGCCGGCGGGCGCGTATATTTTTCGAGCCAGTTCATGTCGAGCATGTATTTCAGGATGATGGCCCACCGCCCGGAGGCCGCCATTTTATCGGCAATGAAAAATCCGCCGGAATGCCCGTCTGAAAGAATGAGCGGCGTAAGCGGGTATGATTTGTAGGAAGGAAGCTTTTTACCATGAAGAAGCGCCTCCATCACCCCGCGAAAAGTGACGCCCTGTTTCACCGCATGAACCCCGATCGGAGGATAGCCGACAGCACCGGGGGAGGCAGCATCACCCGCAGCATAAATTTTCGGATGACCCACACACTGCAGGGAATCCGTAACCCGGATGCGGCCGGCGGCATCAGCCGGGAGTCCGTGCCGGATGCTTTTCGTAGCGGGGATGTTTCCTGCGGCATGAATTACGGCGTCAAATTGTGTCATCATACCCGGAAGCTCTTCCTCCGAAAAAGGTTCACTAAGCCTGATTTCGACGCCTCTGCGGGTTAAGGTTTCCGTCACCATCCGCGAAAGTTTCTTTGGGAAGGATGACAAAATTTGGTCACCTGCTTCCAACAGCGTGAGCTGTATCTGAAACGGCGAATCCGGAGCGGTGAGGTTGAGGGCAATTTCGCAGCCCGCTGCACCGCCACCCAAAACGGCAATTTTGCGGGCTTTCCCGGTTTCAAGCACCGGTTTCAGCTTAATAAGCTCTGTCATGGGTTTTACCGGAAACAGGCGCGGGTGCGCAAAAGAAAGCGGACGGCTCACAACCCCGGTATTGATAAAGAGGAAATCCCAGGCAAATTCCTGACCATCTGAAAGGACGACCGTCTGTTTCGTTTCGTCAATTTCAGTGACCGTGCCTTCTGTAAATGTAGTGCCATAATTTTGACACAGCACTTTGAGATCAATCCGGGCATCATCCATCCCGTAAAATCCGCCTAAAAACTGCGGTACAGCGCCCGAGTAGTACAGGTACCGGTGCGTACTCAGCAGCACGACCTCAAGCCCCGCTTCCTTCCAAAGGCTGCCCATCTTAAGCGCCGGAAGCGAAGCATGGCCGCCGCCGCATATCAAAAGTGTTTTGGATTTCATCGGGCGCTTACAAAAAGGAATTCGTGAATAGTAATGAAGCAGGTTTTTGTGCTTTGCTGCTTTACCTTACCTTTCAACTTAACCAACAAAGATCAGAATTCAATCAAAAGCATTATGGCGAGTATTTTCACACGCATCATCAACGGAGAATTACCCTGCTACAAAATAGCAGAGGATGCACATCACTTTGCTTTTCTGGACATCAACCCCATGTCGAAGGGGCACACGCTGGTCGTTCCGAAAGAAGAAATTGATTACCTCTTTGATCTGGAAAACGAGCGCCTGAAAAGCCTGATGTGCTTTGCCAAAGAGATCGCGCACGGCATCGACCGCTCACTCGGCACAGTACGCACGGGCGTAATTGTGGAAGGCCTCGAAGTGCCGCACGCACATGTGCACCTGATTCCCATTTATGCCGGTAAAAAATCCTTCAATTTCAGCAACCGGCCAAAATTCAGCAAAGAAGAAATGGAAGCCATTGCTGCATCAATCCGGGGCGGACTTTCATGAACATCACGGTGATAAACGGTCCGAATCTGAACATGCTTGGCAGCCGGGAAGCCGCTCATTACGGCACCGGCACGCTCGCAGATCTCGAACAGCAGCTGCAACGCCGCAATCCGGAAATCAGCTTCACCTTTTATCAGAGCAATCACGAGGGCGAGCTGATCAGCTATATTCACCGGATCGTAAAAAGTGAGCTGCGCTGTGATGTGCTGCTGGCCAACTTTGGCGGCTTCACACATACCTCCGTTGCCATACGCGATGCCCTTTCCATGCTGAAGGTGCCTTATATCGAAGTGCATCTCTCCAATATCCATGCGCGGGAAGCATTCCGGCACACGAGCCTTACGGGTGGTTCAGCCAAAGGCATCATTGCCGGATTCGGATTCATGAGTTACGAGCTTGCCGTTGATGCAGCCCTGAAGCTTGCCGAAAACTAACTTAGCCGGAGCCTCATTTTGGCGGTAAACCGCATCAAAGAGCTGTTTTCTGACAGCGTTGTGTACGGATTAAGCAGCGTAGTTGCGCGGTTTATCAACTACCTGCTCGTTCCGTTTTATACGCTGTATTTTAATCCGGCCGAATATGGCGTGGTCGGGCTGGTGTATGCCGCCATCATGTTTTTGTATGTGCTGTACACCTTCGGCATGGAATCGGCCTACATCCGCTACGCCAAAGGCAGCGAGCGAAATGACAAAACCGTTTTTGTAACCCTTCAGCTGAGTCTCCTTGCGGTTGCGACCCTGCTGGGTGTACTGTTTTATTATTTAGGAAAACCCGTGCTGATGCCGCTCATGAGCCTTGATTTCGAAGGCGGCGCCCGGCTCTTCACGATGATGCTCATCATCCTGTGGCTGGATTCACTCACGATTGTGCCCTACGCCCATCTGCGTATAGTGCGGCAGTCGTGGGTGTATGCGGTAATCAAGCTGCTGAATGTAATCATCAATGTAGGGCTTAACCTTTACCTCGTAATTGTTCAGGGCTGGGGAATTGAAGCCATTTTCTTCAGCAATATTCTTGCTTCAGCGGCAGCCGTACTGCTGCTGATTATCGCCTGCCGCAGCATGTACTCCGGCACACCTGAGCTGGCCGTGCTGAAAACGGCCCTTATTTTCGGCCTGCCTTACGTGCCCAACGGAATCGGCTTTGCCATCAATGAAGTAATCGACCGCTTTTTCCTGGTCCGCATGGATGAATCGGTGATTGAGGCCATCTACGGTCACCCCTACACCGCTGATGAAATAACGGGGATTTATAATGCCTGCTATAAAATTGCGGTATTTATGCTGCTCGGCGTACAGATGTTCCGCCTGGCCTGGCAGCCTTTTTTCATGCGCTATGCCGAAGCGAAAGATTCGTCGGAGCTGTTCGGGGCGGTCTTCTTTTATTTTAACCTGGCATGCGCAGCCATTTATCTGACCGTCGGCATATTTGCACAGGAAATTGTTACCCTCGAAGTGCCGCTGCTCGGCGGCACCCTCATCGACAGCAGATACTGGTCAGGCCTTGAAATTGTGCCCTGGCTGCTGCTTGCGTACTGGTTTCAGGGCTGGTTCATCAACTTCTCTGCGGGCATCTTCATCAAAGATCAGACCATTAAATTTCCGATGATTACGATCTATGGCGCGGTAATTACCCTTACCGGAAATATTCTGCTGGTGCCGGTTTTTGGTATGCTGGGTTCTGCGCTTGCAACCCTGCTTTGTTATGCCTTCATGAGCATACTTGCCTACTGGTATGCTCAAAAATACTACCCTGTGAAATATCCGCTTAAGAGTGTTATATTTCTGATGTTATCAACTGTTGCGCTTGTAGTTTTTGCAGGTAATCAGCCGGAGATAGGTATTAAAGAGTTGTTTTGGAAGATTTTGCTGTTTACCCTCGGATTGGCTGTACTGTTTGGTACCTCCCTGCGTTTCCGCTCAGGCAGAGCCTGAAAGCAGTATTTAAACATTATAATGCGCATCAGAAGTGACAGGCTGATTCTCAATTATTTTTCTCTATTCAAACTATTCAAGGCCTGTAAGTAACTGATATTATTAAAATTATTATTTCACCTGTTATTGGGATAAAACTTCATTATGAAAAGAAGCAATAAGGTTGGTATTTATATCGATGCAATTGATGTAACCATGAACGGCGGTTTTGGACTCCGCTACGACATCCTAAGAAAATTTGCAACCCGCGACGGATGCATGGCAACCCGCATGAATGTCTATCTCGGCCTTGACAGCAAAAGAGCTGCAGAAGACAGTAGTTATAAACAAAAAACGAACCGCTTCAGTGAAGTGCTCCGTGACTTTGAATATAAAGTCGTGCAGCGGGATCTTGAACAAAATGAAAACCTGAGTACCGACGGGATGGATAAATCCATTCTCGAAATGGAAATGGCCTGCGACATCCTTTCACAGGCCCCGCAAATGGACCGCATTATTCTGCTCACCAATCAGGAAAGCTATGTTTATGTTATAAATATTCTGCAGAATATGGGGAAGCGGGTTGAACTGATTGGGTTTGATGATGTCCCTTCCCGTCTTAAAAAAATGGCCGATATGTTTGTATCAGGCTATACCATACCGGGTTTGCTTCCCATCAAAACACCCTATGAGTGGGGTACGGTTGGCTCTCGTGTGAGGGGCGTGTGCTACGACTTCAGCCACAGCGATGGATACGGCTTTTTGCGCTACCTCAATAAAATTGATGAATTTCTTTGGATTACCGACTCAAGATCAGCTGAATCCCCATATAAAACGGTTTTTGCGCACGTATCTCAGTTTGAATCCGACTTTGACAGCAGCTTTTTACCAAGCAGAGAGCTCATTTTCGAATTTGACCTCATCAAAAATGAAAAAGGCCTTGTGGCGCAGAACATTGTGCTGATTTCAGCACCTTAGTTAGTTAAAATACGGTTCTCAGATTCTTTTCGGCCGCTGAATACCTCTTATTTTATCAAGAAGGCGATTGAGTTCATAAATTTCATGCTCGTTAAGATTTTCAAGGATCGCATCTTCATCATCACTTCTTGCATCAATTTCAGAGAGGAGTTTCAATCCATCATCTTTGATTCTGATTTCGACCTTACGCTTGTCGTCAGGGCAAATACGCCGTTCAACCAAATTTTGATTAATAAGGCGGTTTACGATCCGGGTTACATCCGAATTTTTATCGAGCATACGCTCTTTAATATCCGTATTCGAACAAGAGTCAGGGTATGAACCTCTCAGGATTCTGAGAATGTTAAACTGTTGCATAGTGAGGCCATGTTCAGAGAATAACTGCTGAAGTCTTGATTGTACAAAACCATAAGTATATACCAGATTGACTATGCCTTTGTGATATTCATTTCTGAATGTATGCAGAAAGACCTCTTCTTCTATCTTTGTACTCATATTGATTGGATAAATAAAGCTGTTTGATTGGAAAACCCGCAAGGCATGTTTGTGACAGCATAGACTGCTCTAATCAATCACTTTTAATCAATTTAAATTCCGGATGGACATGCCGCCCGAATATTTTTTGCACCAAGATACTGATTATGAAACCGATTTCACGCCTATTTATTAGAAATTCTTAACTATATTAATCAGAGCCGATGCTCGCAATGTAATTAGTAAGTAACTGTTTATATTCAACTAAATATCTCAATACAGCCTAATATTAATTTATTTTAATATTAGGCTGTATCCCTTATATTACTTGTAGAATTACAACAATTATAGGTGCATAATAAGGTGCAAACTTAAAATGAAGGCTGCCGGAAGGCAGCCTTCGTTGTTTTCAGACAACAGACGGCTACTGTGTTGAAAATAATCCAATTCTTGACAATCCCGCTAAATTCCTTTTAATTAAAGCATTCTTTCACAAATACAATTCACTTGGGTGATTCCTTGTTGTTTTGTTATTTGGGAAAATTTCTCGTCCGGGTTTTCAAGTGAAACCAATGCAAACTGAGTAAAACCTGAAATTTTTTCGGCCCGCTTGGCTGAAGCATAAAATGCTAAATACGACCTATTAAAAGCCCACATTTAATAAATATGATTCTCACAGAAGATCAGCGGCAAATTCTTAATAAGCACCTTTCATTTATTTATCCGGATTCAGACACAAAGCAGCTCACAGAAAAGCTGCTTCGGCTTATGGAATCTTATGCAGGGCTTCAGTCATCCAATGGTTCTCTTCGGAAAAAATACTATTCCCATAAAGATCTTTTTGTGATTGCTTATGGAGATTCAATAAAAAATGACCATCAGTATCCGCTTGAAGTACTTCATGCTTTTATGAATGAGCATTTTTCAGACCTCATCAAGAACCTTCACATCCTTCCTTTTTTTCCATATTCCTCAGATGATGGTTTCTCTGTGATTGATTACAGAAAGATCCGCGACGATCTTGGTAACTGGAACCATGTAACTGCTCTTTCGAAAGATTACCGGATTATGGCTGATCTGGTAATTAATCATGTTTCAAGCCAAAGTGAATATTTTCGCGAATTTTTGTTGGGTGAAGGCCTTGGATCCGGATTTTTTCATGTTGTTAATCCCAGTGAAAATGTCAGGATGGTAACAAGGCCGCGAAGTACTCCGCTGTTTACACCTGTTGCCACTAAAATGGGCATCCATCATATATGGACTACCTTCAGTGCTGATCAGGTAGATGTAAATTTCGGAAACCCGGATGTACTTTTTGAATTTCTCGATATTCTGCTCTTTTATCTGGAAAAAGGAGTTCGTGTTATCCGGCTTGATGCTGTCGCGTTTTTATGGAAAAAAATAGGCACAAGCTGCATTCACTTGCCTGAAACCCATGAAGTCGTTAAACTGATACGAAGTATTGTAGATATTCTGGCTCCGGATACAATCCTGATTACTGAAACCAATGTGCCTCATAAAGAAAATGTAAGCTATTTTGGCGATGGTGATGAGGCCCACATGGTCTATAATTTTTCATTACCACCCCTTTTATATCATGCTATCATCACGCAAAATGCAGCTTATCTCTCTGAGTGGTCCAAAAATCTGAGCACGCCTCCGGAAGGATGTACTTATTTTAACTTTGCAGCTTCACACGATGGAATCGGGGTACGCCCTCTTGAAGGCCTTGTACCCGATGAAGAGTTTAATAAAATTATAAATGCGGCTATTAAGCGTGGTGGCTATGTTTCCTATAAAGAAAATGGTGACGGTACAAAATCACCCTATGAGCTTAATATCACCTATTTTGATGCTTTTAAGGATATAAAAACTAATGATATTTCTGTTCAGGTGAGAAAGTTTATGTGTTCTCAAATGCTGATGCTAAGTTTCAGAGGGGTGCCTGCGATTTATATTCACAGTTTATTCGGAACACAAAACGACTATGAAAATGTAGCTAAAACGGGTATGGCACGGTCGATTAACCGTCGGAAGTGGCAGCTGAATGATCTCAATGAACGCCTCCAGGATCCCGAAAATCATCATGTATCTGTGTTTAACTCATGGAAAAAGCTGCTCAGAATCAGGATTCAGGAAGCCGCTTTTGACCCTCAGGGAGGAAAAAAGGTACTTGATTCACCACCAGAGCTGTTTGTTATGTGGAGGAACGCACCCCAAAACAGTGAACAGATAATCGTGCTCGGAAATGTAACCGAAAAAGAAATAAGCTGGAATGTTCCCGATGATTACGACATCACCAATGGCATTGACCTTATTTCAGGTGAAGCTGTAAGATCAACAAAAGTTCAGCTTGAGCCCTGGCAGGTTAGGTGGATAAAATTTTAACGCCACCAATTTATTAAGTATGATGCGGTTAAACTTCCTGCTTCTATTAATCTAACCGCATCATATCTGATATTTTTAATTTGATGCTTTCACTTTGTCCAGCAGTTCCTGGGGGACATCAAGTTTCATGCGAAGTACCTGTGCGGCATGTGTTTTTCCTTGTGCATCCAATTTAAGTGAAACCGTACCTCCTCCGCCAAGGCTTTCATACAGTATAAAATTGAGCGCTCCGATATTCGGCATTTCAAAACGTTCAACTTTTCCTTTGCATACATGCTTCATATGCTCTTTAATTCTTTCAGGGGTGAGTTGCTCTTTCAAAAAAGGATAAACATCTTCGTGCCGGGCGATGATGCCAACATTACTTCCGTTTCCTTTATCTCCGCTTCTTCCGTGTGCAATTTCCAATAGATGTACTTCAGGCATAATTCAAATTTTTAGGTCAGTCGAATAAAAAAAGATTCTTGGTCAAAAGCCTTTATTCAGATGCTGTTACCATTCCGATTACAGCAGCATGCTCGCCGGCTTTCCGTAACTCTGAAAGTACGGAATCAGCTGCATTATGTGAAACAGCAGCAACAAGGCCGATTCCGAGATTAAAAGCTTCCCGCATTGCTGATTCATCTACATTACCGACTTTTTGGATCAGGTTAAAAATGGCCGGACGCTCCCAGCTGTTCCAGTTTATTTTTGCCTGCAGCCCTTTTGGAATAATTCGTTTTGTATTTCCGATGATACCGCCGCCTGTTATGTGAGAAAAACCATTTACACCTTCCATAACTTTAAGCATTCTGATTACAGGAAGATAGGATTTGTGAATCCGAAGCAGCTCATCGCCCAGGCAGTGCGAAAATCCTTCAGGTGTATCTTCAACTTTATAAGTGCTGAGCAATGCTTTTCTTGCAAGTGAGTAACCGTTGGTGTGAAGTCCGTTGCTATTAAGGCCTATGAGCACATCCCCTTTTTTAATTTTACTGCCGGTGATAATGGCTTCTTCATCTACAATACCGACAATTGTACCTGCAAGGTCAAACTCTTCATCTTTATAAATATCCGGCATTTCAGCTGTTTCACCACCGATAAGTGCACATCCGTTTTCACGACAGGCAGCTGCAAATCCGCTAATTACCTCAAAACCGGTTTCGGTATTTAGTTTACCTGTTGAAAAGTAATCTAAAAAAAACATGGGCTCAGCTCCGCAAACGGCAATATCATTCACACAATGATTAACCAAATCCTGGCCTACGGTATTGTAACGCTTCATTTTAAAAGCGATAATGAGTTTCGTACCTACCCCGTCAACACTGCTTACAAGTACCGGATTTTTGAAGCGGCTGAAATCAGGTTTGAACAAGCCTCCAAAACCGCCAATATTGCTGAGAACTTCTACTCCGTGAGTTTCCCGAACAACAGATTTGATGGATTCAACGAGTGCTTCTCCTGCCTGAACATCTACGCCGCTGTCTTTATAGCTGATGGTTTTTTTCATGTGAGATGATTTTTCTGTTTTGGTTTCTCAAAAGGTACAGCTGAATCTGCAAAAGCGTAAGCCCAAAATAAGGCTGATTTCAAAAAGCTTTCCACAGGGTATTTCTACTAATATACTTTTAAGAATAAATAATTTGTAGTTCTCGTAGGTTAGGTGGATATGTGGAAAAAGAAGATATCAAGGTAAAGCACAATTGGATTGTGGATATGTTAATAACATTGTGGATAAGTTGATTCTATTATTTTTAATTGTTTAGCTTCCTAATTCACACCTTTGGCCGGCTTTTGAACATACTGTGTTGACAAAAATGTGTATATCACTTCACAGTCTCATGCTTTTTGAAAAGTGGTGGATAACATCTTTTTCTTTGTTCGGAAAAAAGGATAACTATTTTTGGAAAAATGAAAATTTCACTTTTCCACTAAAAACAGCTTACTTACACACAAACTTACCCACATAAAAAAAGAGGTTATGCGACTTGTAGTACAGCGTGTTTCATCGGCTTCAGTAACTATCGATGGAAAAATAAGCGGCAAAATAGGCCCGGGTTTATTGGTTTTTGCGGCTGTTCATCATACCGATACAGAGGCTGAAATTGAATGGGCAGTATCAAAAATGGTGCGTCTGCGCATTTTTCAGGACGACCAGGGAAAGATGAATAAGTCAGTTAACGACACAAAAGGAAGCATTCTTATTGTCTCTCAATTCACCCTGTATGGCGATGTAAGAAAAGGCACAAGACCCAGTTTTATTGAGTCGGCACCGCCGGATAAGGCAGAAAGACTGTATGATTACTTTGTATCATATACCCGATCCGTATTTTTAGGTACCGTTGAAACCGGTGAATTTGCTGCAATGATGCAGGTTGAACTCGTGAATGACGGGCCGGTAACGATTATTATAGACCGTGCATCTAAAGTGAATGATTTATAAAAACCGGATGCATTTCTCTCTTAAATATAGTACTGAAGCCCTGTGAAATGAGTATTATCTTTATTTTTATCGATGGGATTGGTCTGGCTCCTGATCATAGCGATAACCCGTTTTCACGTTTTGCAAGCAAACTAAAAGGGTGGGAAGCCCTTACAGGCGGGAGACCTTTACTCGCAGGTGAGGCATCCTTTTCAAGCCCTTTACACCTGATTAAGCCGGTTGATGCCAATCTGGAAACCGTGGGCCTGCCTCAGAGCGGAACGGGGCAGACAGCTTTGTTTACAGGTTTGAATGCTTCAAAAGTGATTGGCAGGCATTTTGGGCCATATCCCCATTCACAAATCCGACCTTTGCTGGAAACGGACAGTTTTTTCATAAAACTTGGTAAAGCGGAAAAATCAGCCGTTTTTATGAATGCTTACCCGCCCGTTTTTTTTGAACGGGTCGAGAAAACAAAACGGTGGAGTTCTTCAACCTTCATGGTTCGGGCTGCCGGTGAAAAACTGCGCACAACAGCTGACGTGCTCGGAAATCAGGCTGTTACGGCAGAGCTCTTTGGGGATTACTGGCGGGAAAAACTGGGAATCAGCCTTCCAAAGCGTACCGGTTCAGATATTGCTGATATACTTTTGCAGCAGGCTTCTGAGAGCGATATGGTATTTCTCGAATATTACCTCACCGATAAAGCCGGCCATGCCCGTGATGCTGATTTTGCTTTTGATGTACTCAGCCGCCTTGATCAGGTTTTTATTCCGCTTGTGGAAAAACTGGGGGAGCATACCCTGGTAATCAGCAGCGATCATGGCAACCTTGAAGATCTGAGCCGGAAAACACACACGCGAAATCCGGTACCCCTTATTGTGATGGGGCCACTGACCTCTTTTTTTTCCGAAGCGGTAAGCATTATGGATGTAACCCCCTGCATGGTAAAGGCCCTTACAGAAGCAAAAACACAATAATTCCAAAAAATAATTTTTCAATTATAATTTAATCTCATCTCACTAAATGTACCTCACTCACCTGGAATGCTCGAAAACCGGCGAAGTTTACCCCGCTGATCAGATTCAAAATTTAAGCAAAGCCGGCGCACCACTACTGGCACGCTACGATATAGAAAAAGCAAGGCAGACGCTTAAACCCGAAAACCTTGCAGGCCGCAGGACGGATATGTGGCGCTATCATGAAATAATGCCTCAGCAAGAAATGAGTAAGCTGGTTACTTTAGGTGAGGGCGGCACCCCGCTAAGGTATGCCAAACGGTTTGAGTGCGCATTTGGCACACCTCAGGTGTTTATAAAAGATGAAGGTGTGAATCCTACCGGATCTTTCAAAGCGCGCGGTCTTGCGGCGGCTGTAAATGCTGCTTTGGAACGTGGGGTAAAAGCCTTCGCCATTCCTACAGCCGGAAATGCCGGCGGGGCCCTTGCGGCCTACTGTGCCCTCGCCGGTGTACCCGCCCATATTTTTATGCCGAAAGATACGCCCTTCGCTTTCCGGCAGGAATGTGAATCAGCCGGCGCTGAGGTAGTACTGGTTGACGGACTCATCAGCGACTGCGGGAAAATGGTTGGTCAGCTGAAGGAGGAAAAAGGCTGGTTTGATGTCTCTACCCTGAAGGAACCCTACCGGCTTGAAGGCAAAAAAACGATGGGCTATGAATTATTTGAGCAGTTTAACGGGAGCCTGCCCGACGTCATTTTTTACCCGACAGGCGGCGGAACAGGCCTGATCGGCATGTGGAAAGCCTTCGATGAAATGGAGCAGCTCGGCTGGATTGGTCCGGAGCGTCCGCGCATGATTTCCGTTCAGACTACCGGTTGCGCACCCATTGTACGGGCCTGGCAGCAGGGTACAGAGCATGCCGAATTCTGGGAAGGCGCCCATACCTGCGCCTCAGGATTGCGCGTACCGGGAGCCGTGGGCGACTTCCTGATGCTGCGTGCCATCCGCGAAAGCAAGGGTGCGGCAGTTGCCGTTACGGATGAAGCCATGATGCACTACAGCAATGAAATGGCCCGCCTCACCGGGATATTTCCTGCCCCTGAAGGCGGAGCCGTGTTTGCCGCCATGATGCAGCT
>JAFIET010000056.1 GCA_020832405.1 Balneolales bacterium | reverse complement strand
AAACGGGCATCATCAAGGGGCTCATCACCCAAAACCACACCGATTACCTGCAGCTGCGCGGTACTGCCGACCCAAGCGCCCTGCTCTCGGCTTCATCCGAAGAGTTCAAAAAATCCCTGAAACCGGGCGACCGGATGTTTTTGGAAGTGTATTAGGGGGGAGTGTCGTCTGGTTAAGAGCCGTTCGGGATGAATTGCGCCATTTTTGCTTTACTTATATTTAACAACTTGTTATTTAGATATTAAGCAGGAGATGCTTTTCTTGCAGGTGTAAAACTTATAGCTAATGTTTATCATCTGCGTGCATTTAGCATGATGTGTGCGCCACAACTCAAAATCCCGGACCATGATTTACCGCACAGCTGGCGCTCTTGCCCTGAGTTTGCTGTTGTTTTCTGTTACAGTAACAGCACAAACTACTGCACAGCAGGCCGTTTCTGAAAAAGACCGGCTCCTCAACGCTGAATGGGCACTTATTTCAACATCCCCTTTTGGTGCGCGGGATGGTCATGAGGTGGTAAAGTTATCAGACAACACCCTGATTATGATGGGGGGCGAAACGGCGTCCGGAGCCATGAATGATGTTTGGCGTTCAGAAGATGAGGGGCGAACCTGGCAGCGGGTGCTTGGAAATGCCGGCTGGGATCCGCGGCGTGATTTTGCGGCCGCCGTTTCATCAGCTGGTGTGATTTATGTTTTCCCCGGAAATAATCCGGGAAGCACTTCACGGGCGCAAGATGTCTGGAAATCCGAAAACGGCGGAGAGAGCTGGGTGAAGACATTTGACTTTGCCGGCATTCCCGGCTTTAGTACCGGTCTCGGGCAGATTACCGGCGGGCAGGCGATCGTGCTGCCAAATAATGACATCCTGTTTATGGGAGGCCGTACGGTGTATAGTAATTACATCAATACCGTGTGGCGGTCTCAAAACGGTGGGCAAAGTTTTAGTGAGCTGAGCACCCCTCCGGATCAGATCTGGCCGGGAAGGGCAGGGCATCAGCTGGTTAAGAAACCTGATCCGTTTGAGGGTGATAAGCTGTTTATCATTGGCGGTTACAACAGCGATACCGGTAGTGAACTGACCGATGTGTGGCGCTCGACCAATAACGGAACTTCCTGGGTACTAATGACGAGCAATTTAAATGTATCCGTCGGGCGCGATCACAGCGCGGGCGTGCTTTCAAACGGGAATCTGTATCTGGTAACGGGCGAACGCAGCCGGAATGCGACGGATGTTTTTGTATCATCGAACGGCATCAACTGGAGTGTTTCGAATGACGGAAGGGAATTCCCCGGCCGAAGTCAGGCGGCATCCGCAGCTTTTGGCACAGACATACTGCTTATTGGCGGCAGGCAAACCCATGATGACGAACAGCAGCTTCGCGAACGCCTGCATTTTAATACCCTGAACGGTCAAACGGTGGTGAGCGGCCGCAATGCCGGATTTGAAGCAAGAAGCGGTCACGCAGCAGCAACAGCAGGAAACGGAACGGTTTTTATCGCCGGGGGAGATGATCAGTCCGGTCCCAACCCGGTTGATGGTCCGGTAGATGCCTGGTATTCTGAAACTGCGGGAGAGGGCAACTGGCTGCTGGCGGCAGCAAATTTCACAGCAAGCTCTTCTGCGACCGTTCAGGTAGCCCGGCTTTCGGACGGATCCCTGCTGAGCATTGAAATGAATGGCATTAACGCAAGTGGAAGCCGGCTCAGGATAAGCGCTGACGGAGCCAATTGGTCTTCAGCCGAAAATTTAGGCACTACGATTCCGACAAGGCGTTTTTTCGGGATGTCGGCATTGGGCATGAACGTGATCGGAACCGGCGGACGCAGCGGTACTACAGCGAGAAACGATGTCTGGCGTATAAACGGGCAGAACGGAGTGCCGGAAGTGCTTGTGGCAAATGCACCCTGGCAGGCGCGCCTCAACCACGGACAGGTTACACTTGCTGACGGCACCATCATGATTGCCGGCGGCAGGATTAATCAAAGCAGCAGTACAAACACGTATTTAAATGATGTATGGACATCAGCCAACGGCGGGCTTACCTGGACGCAGCGCACAGCCGACGCTGCCTGGGAAATCCGGTACGGCCTGCAGCTGGCAGCCCTTCCCGGTGGTGGCGTCGTGCTGATGGGCGGGAGTCAGGAGTTTACCGGTCAGGGTTTTTCATTTAATGATATCTGGTATTCCGGAGATCAGGGGGCGAACTGGGAGCTTATCACCGAAAATGCACCCTGGCAGCAACGCGCTAAGGCGGGGCTTACTTTCACTGAAAGCGGTGATTTGTTATGGATTGGCGGGGAGGTCAGGCCGCAGCAAAACACGTTGGAAACAACCGTCTCGGATGAAGTTTGGCTCTGGGAAATCGGGGTGCCTTCAGCAGAAAGCGGGAGCATTCAGGTGTCGATACCGGGGCCTGCTGAGGGCTGGCGCATGATGGGCTCGCCCGTTCAGCAAAGCAGCTACGGGGATTTATTCGGCACTCTTTGGATGCAGGGCTTTCCGGGTGCCAATCAGGGCAGCGGTGGCGAACCCAACGTGTTCTTCCACAACGCTGCTGCACCATCTGAAACCGCCTTTACGGCACCTGCCCACGTGTCTGATATGATAGGGCACGTTCCCGGAAGCAGCAGCGGCAGCTCCGGTCGGGGCGCACTTATTTACGTGTATGAAGATGAGCGCCCGTTTAATCCGAATCCGGCTTTCTGGCCGAAATCTGTTGGGGTAAACGGCCTGCTGAACAACGATATCGTCGTTTTTCCGCTGGGCATACAAATCCGGAACGATGGCTGGAACCTGGTATCGAATCCCTATCCGTTCACCATTGATGCAGCCGCACTTCTTGCCGACTCAGAAAATATTGCGGAAGTTATTTATGTGTGGGATGCCAACGCCTCGGCATATCTCACTTTCGGCGGGTCGCCTGCATTCAATCAGTTCGACGGCCGGCTTGCGCCTTTTCAGGGGTTTTGGGTTCAGGCACTTAGCGCAAACCCGCAGCCGCGCATCCTGTTCCGGCCGGAGCAGCGCGTAGGTGCGGAACTGATTCCGTACGGCGGAGATCAGCCGGCAGATGAGCCGGTCGTGATTCTGGAGGTTAACGGAGCAGAGCGCTCTGTACACGCCGGTTTTTCAGTAGGAGAAGGCAGCCATACCGGAGGTGAGGGGCCCGGCACAAAAGATGTGTGGCAGCTGGGCAGCCTTCACTATGAATATCTGCACCTGTTTACTGAGGCTGCCGACGGCACGCCGCTACGGTTTCAGCACCTTTCGGAAGGCGCCCTTCAGGGCGGAGCCCTCAGCATCCCGCTGCATGTACAAACTACGGGCAGCGAGCCGCTTGAGCTCAGCATTCCGATGATGCATCACATGGATGCATTCGAAATTTTGCTTACGGATACCGAAACGGGGCAGCAGTATGAGCTTGAAGAGGGCTTCAGGCTCAATTTGGGTACAATTGCGCCGATGCGGCAGCTGCAGGGTCGGGTTTCAGCAACAGAGGTGCTCACGCAAACCCTCGCTGTCCCCGCCGAACACCGTATGAACCGCAATGATGTGCAGGCCCGCTTTCAGCTGAGCATCACCTTAAAACCGCTTAGCGGTCTGCCGGATGTGCGGCAGCTTCCTGCCCGGCTCACGCTTGGTCAGAATTATCCCAACCCGTTCAACCCGACCACCCGCATCCCATTCACGTTGCCGGAGGCCGGACACGTAAACCTGACCGTTTATGATAGTATCGGGAGGGTCGTTCAGGTGCTGACAAATGAAAACCTGGCTTCAGGGAGCCACAGCGTCCGTTTTGATGGCTCATCGCTTTCCAGCGGGGTGTACCTGTACCGCCTGAGCACAGCAGCCGGAGTGCTAACCCAAACAATGGTCTTTGTGAAATAGGATGAAAGTCTGAAACTAAGCTTCAGCTCAGCATCAGTCATTTATCCGGTTAAAATTCAGACCTTGCTTTGGCTTTTTCTCGTTTTCCTTCCTGAGAAACATGCCCGGCCTTACTCCTGAGC
Source organism: Balneolales bacterium (assembly GCA_020832405.1). Classification (GTDB taxonomy): domain Bacteria; phylum Bacteroidota; class Rhodothermia; order Balneolales; family Cyclonatronaceae; genus Cyclonatronum. The sequence continues at coordinate 22,148 of JAFIET010000056.1, read as the reverse complement.
CGTAGCGGGTGGTCCAGATTTGGGTGAATTCGGCGCCGAGAAAAATCACCATCACATTGTAATACACCCAAATCAGGAAAATGACGAAAGAACCGGCAGCCCCGTAGGTTGAGGCCATGGCGGCGTTGCTCAGGTAGAAAGTTACCGCGGTACGGCCCAGCAGGAAGAGGACTGAGGTGATGAAGGCGCCCAGAAACACATCCGACCATTTGACCTGAATATCCGGGAGCAGTTTGTAGATGATGGAAAACAAAATGGTTGAAATCGTCAGAAAAATAACGCCGTTGATGATGAAGTAAATGCGGATGCCGGATGGAAACAGCTGCTGAAGCACGGGACTGATGAAGGAAACGATGGTGGAAATGAAGAAGGTGGAAATCAGCAGCAGGGAAAAAACGATAATTAGCACAAAGCTCAGCAGGCGGTTGATGAAAAACATCTTGACGGGCTGACGCAGGTTTTTATCCACATCCCAGATAGTATTCAGCGATTCTTTGAGCTGCGTGAGCACGGTTGTGGCGGCAAAAATGAGCACGAAGGTACTTGTGATGGTTGCAAAGGTGCCCTGACCTGTTTGCGAGACCGCACTCACGAATCCCTGCACGGTATCAGCAAGATCCTGCCCGATCACTTCTGCCATGTAAATGCTGAGCTGTCCGGAAGCCGCCTGCTCCCCGAAAATAAAGCCGGTGAAGGCGATCACCAATATCAGCAGGGGCGCAAGGCTGAAGATGGTGTAAAAGGCGAGGCCGGCGGCGTGCAGCATCATGTTGTCGTCAAGCCATTCTTCAACCGTGAGTTTAATCACGATTCCGATTTCCTTGAGAAGTGAGAATAGCTTTTGGTACGGCATTTTGGGGTTTAGATCAGTTTATGAACGAAGGAGGCAGTCGGTAACGAGCGTCGCTGCCTTTTCTGTTTCGGCCTCTGTATTATAAAAATAAGGCGAAAAGCGCAGCAATCCATTCCGTACGGAAAGATAAAGACCCGCCCGGCAAAGGGTTTCGTACAGGGCGTGCGGGTCAATATGCGCGGGAAGCCGGTAAGTGCGGATGGCCGAGCGCCGTTCGGGCTCGTGTGGGCCGTAGAGTTGGAGTCCGGTGCCTGTGAGTTTTTCGTGCAGCAGGTCGCCAAGCCTGAGCACGTGCCTGCGGATGTTGTTGTACCCGGCTTCTTCAAGCAGCGCCAGGCTTTGGTTGAGTCCGTGTATGGCGGGCAGGTTGAAAGTGCCCGGCTCGAAGCGCGACATGCAGGGGTTGAGCGGCTGCGCTGTATCGAACAGCTCCCAGACCGAGGCAACCGAGAGCCAGCCCTTGGCCGTTACGGCAATGCGTTCCTGAAAAGCCTCGCTCATGTACAGGAAGCCCAGCCCCTGTGGGGTCATCAGCCATTTGTGGCAGCCTGAGCAGAGGGCGTCGATGCCCCAGGCCTGCACCTCAACCGGGCTGTGACCCAGCGCCTGAATGGCGTCAACAACGAGGAAGGTGCCGTTGGCCCGGCAGATTTCCGACAGGGCGGGCAGATCGGCCCGGAAGCCGCTCACGAACTGCACGGCACTCAGGGCCAGGATCCGGGTGTTGGGGTTCAGGGCACGGCGCACATCATCCGTACTGAAACATCCGTTTTCACCGCTGAACCGCTTCACCGTCACCCCGCGGGCCTGCTGCACGAGCCAGGGATAGACATTGCTCGGAAACTCTTCTTCATACAGCAAAACCTCATCGCCGTTCTGAAACGGGAAGCCGTTTGCGATGATGCTCAGCGCAAAGCTTGTGTTAGGCGTGAAGGCGATGCGGCTGCCTCCGGCGGCGCCGATGAGGTTAGCAAGCCTTGTGCGGGTCTGCTCCATCACGGGGAAATCAAGCGACATGAAATCATCTACGGGCAGCTTCTGCCGGCTTTCGAGGCTGCGCTGAACGGCGGCAGCCGTGCGGTCAGGCAGGGGAGAGAGCGCCGCATGATTGAAGTAAATGCCTTTTTCTGTTGTGTGCGGGAATTCTTTCCGAGAGGTCTCCGGCTGAAACAAAGGTGAATTCATAAATCGGATTTGGGATGAATGGATCGCATTAAAATAGCGGTTCAGGATCAAAACTTTCTATCTTTAAGGCATGGCTCAGACTCGAATCACCGATCATAAAAAAGAAGAAATCAGGGACGCCGCGGATATCGTGGATGTCGTTTCAGACTACGTGAAGCTCAAAAAAGCGGGCGGCGCCTTTACCGGTCTGTGTCCGTTCCACAATGAACGCACGCCCTCTTTTTATGTAACGCCCCGGCTCGGCATCTTTAAATGTTTCGGTTGCGGCGAAGGCGGGGATGTCTTCAATTTTGTGATGAAGATGGAGGGCGTCGGCTTTGTGGAAGCCATGCGCTCGCTCGCAGGCCGCTATAACATTGAGCTGCCGGAGGAAGAAAGCAGTGAGTCAGCCGATGCACAAACGCAGCTCGTTGAAGGCATTTATCATGCGCTGCGCTTTGCCGGGGTGTACTACCACCAAACGCTCGCCGCCGAAGACAGTGCGGCCGCAGCCCGCGACTACATCGGCCGGCGCGGTCTCACCGCTGCCACGACCCGCAAATGGGGCGTCGGGTATGCGCCGGATGCCTTCGATGCCTTCTACAAACACGCCCTGAGCAGCGGTATCAACGAAACGTATCTGCATGAGGCTGGCCTGATCAAGTACAGTGAGCAGAATCAGCAGGTTTACGACACCTTCCGCGGGCGGCTGATGTTCCCGATTTTTTCGCCCTCCGGGAAAGTGATAGGCTTTGGGGGGCGCATTATGGAAGGAGGGAAGGGCCCGAAGTACATCAACTCTCCGCAGACCAAAGTCTATAACAAGAGTGAAGTGATATACGGCATACACATGGCGCGCAATGAAATAAGAAAGCACGACCAGAGTATTTTGGTGGAGGGGTACATGGATGTGATTTCACTCTGGCAGCATGGCGTAACCAATGTAGTGGCAACGAGCGGCACGAGCATCACCCCGGAACAGATGCGGCGGCTCGCCAACTACTCCCCCAATCTGCTGATGGTGTACGATGCCGACAACGCGGGTCAGAATGCGATGCTGCGCGGCCTCGACGTGGCGCTGCAGGCGGGGCTGCACGTGCGCCTGATGCACCTGCCCGACGGCGAGGATCCCGATTCATTTGTGCAGCAGTTCGGGGCGGAGTCGTTCATCAACTACACCCGCAAAGAAGCCAAAGATTTTATCAGCTTCATGGTGCAGCACGCCGAGGACAAAGGCGAGTGGGACGACCCCATGAGCCGGAAGCAGGTCGTTAGCCGGATTTTGGCTTCCATCGCCCGGGTGAGCGATCAGGTGTTGCGCGAAACGCTGATCGGGCACCTGCGCAAAATGACGGGCATTGGTGAGCGTGCGCTCTATGCGGAACTGGGTTCGCTCGCGGCGGCTGTGCGGCAGGAGGAAGCGAGAGCAATCGACCGTGAGCGCCGTGCGCAGCAGCGGGAAATGCAAGGTGGTGCGCCCCATCCGGCGGAGGGGCAGTTCCAGAACCCGGGCAGCGGCGGGGCTTCAGCGCCGGCTGGAGCAGGAGTGCCGCGAACGCGGCCGGTACAGGTGAGGCGGCCGGCAGCCGAAAAGGAAATCATCCGCCTGATGATAGAGCACGGCGACGGCATGATCTACTACGTAGGCAACCTCATCGGTCCGGATTACTTTACAGACCCTGAGCTGCGGCAGTTTTACGAAGCCATTACGGCCTGTTATGAGCAGGAAATTCCGGCAACGATTGAGCACTTCACCGCCATGGAGCCGCCTTTCCCGCGGCTGGTGAGCGAAGTGTTTATAGAGCAGTTTGCGGTTTCTGAAGTTGGAAACGCAAAACGCAGCCGAAGCATACTACGGGATACTGATCCTTATGCAACAGCGCGGGGTGCGGTAAAATCGCTTGCGCTTCAATATCTTTCGCAGCAGATTGAGCAGGTGAATCAGCAGCTCAGCTATGCCGGCGAAGACGAGCGCAGCGAACTTTACCGGAGCATAACCGAACTCCGGAAAACCAGGCTTCAAATCGAGAAAAGCCATGCTGATGCTCTTTATCCTGCTCCCGACGAAATGCCTTAACCCTTTTTCACTTCAGCGAAATTGAGGGAAATCTTTCTTACCTTTTCCCGTTTGTTTCCGGCATACAGGCTCAGTTCTTTTTTCACGGACGCTTTTATGGGATTCACTGCCGGAAATCAATTTCTCCGATAATTGCTTAAGCATCGGAACCATCGCCCGATATATCTTATTTCTTTTTTTTCACTTCTTCCCCGGGTTTACTGAAAGACATTCTCCTCTATGGATAACATCCTGAATTTTTTACGTCCGATTCTCCGGTACAACTATAATCACCCTAAGTTTACGGTCAGCTGGGCCATCCTGATTGCGATAATCGCAACCGTTTTTGCATCACGGCTTCAGGTTGATACCGATATCGCAAATCTGCTGCCGCCAACGCACCCAAGCGTAGTAGCGCTCGAAACCCTGCAGGAGCGTGTTGGGGGTGAAACCGAGATGCAGGTCGTTATCAATTCGCCGAGCTTCGAAGATAATCTGCGCTTTGCGCAGGAGATCATCCCGCGAAGCATGGCGATGATCAACCCCCGGAATGGTCAGCCGTTTTTCTCGCGCTATGAGTTTATTAAGGAAGTTGACATCCTTAAAGATTACGCCCTGTACCTTGCAACAGACGCTGAACTTGACGAGCTGGTTTTTTTTCTTGAAGATGAGATTGAGGATGCAAAACTGGCCGCAAACCCTTTTTTCGTTGATTTTGAAGACGATTGGGATGATGATGAGGAAGATGATTCGGCCCGTGCCCGGGCTTTTGACGACCTGTACAGCGAACTGATCCCTGACCGCTACCCGATAAGTGCAGACAGCACCTCCATGCTGCTGCGCTTTATCCCGACCGGCTCACGCAGTGACCTGAGTTTTCTCCGCACCCTGTTCCGCGAGTACGACAAGCTGATCGAAGAAATGCAGCCTGCAACCTTTAACCCGGAAATGCAGGTAATGGCCGGCGGCCGCCTCAAGCGGCACCTGATGGAAATTGATTCCATTATGGATGATGTCATCAACAGTTTTGCGACCGGTATTGGGAGTGTTCTGCTGATGGTGCTGATTTATTTTTTCTGGAAGACCTACATCAACTATAAACGTGGTCCTGAATCGGAGCGGCGAAAAGGATTTTTCTCACACGTAAAACGGGCACCGGTGCCTGTCTTTCTGATCGGCATTCCGCTGGTGATAAGCCTGCTTGTAACATTCGGGGTTACGGCACTTGTGCTGGAATCGCTCAACACCATGACCTCGGTGCTGTTCGTGATTCTGTTCGGTCTCGGCATCGATTACGGCATCCATTTCTACGCCCGCTATCTTGAAAAGCGCTCTGACGGCGAAGAGGTCATTCAGGCGCTGGAATCCACCTACAGTTCTTCCGGCCGCGCAATCATGACTTCGGCAATTACCACTGCCATTGCCCTTTTTGTGCTCATTTATGCGGATTTCCGGGGTTTCTCTGAATTCGGTTTCATTTCGGGTCTTGGCATCGTACTGGCCTACCTCAGCATGATGTACCTGCTGCCGGCTTTCATCGTGCTGTTTGAGCGCTTCAACTGGATTCTGATCAATACCAACCACGGGAGAAACCCCAAAAAAAGTACCGAAACAAGACGCTACCCCTTTGCGAGAACTATTGTAGCTGCGGGGACGCTCATCGTGGTTTTTGTGCTTTTTAACACAGACAAGCTTAATTTCGAGTTTGATTTCGGTAAACTCGAGCCGGCTTTTCCGGAGTTTGAGGCTTTCCGCGAGCTGAGCCGCACGGCGGAAGGCTCCTCCTCAGAGCGCCGCAATCCAGCTTACGTTGTGGCCGACTCCTACGAAGATGTTGACCTGATTTTGCGTGCTTTGCGCGGCATACGCGAAGAAAGCGGCGATAGTACCCTGATTCTCGATTTTGAAGCCCTACAGGAGCGCTTCCCGATAAATGAAGCCGCCGAACAGCACAAGCTTGAACGCATATCTGAGGTTCGCCAACTGCTGAACGACCCCTTCATCCGGGATCAGCAGGATGAAAACCTCGACCGGCTAAGAAGGGCAGCTCAGGCAACCGAGCCCCTCGATTTTGAACTGCTGCCTGATTACCTGACGCAGCGTTTTGTAACCCGCGACGGACAAATCGGGCAGTTCGTGATGATCTATCCGAATGTGAGCCTTGGCGATGGGCGTAATTCCATCGCTTTTAAACAGGAGATCGGGCAGATAGAAGTGGAAGACGGCCGGATTTTTACCAGCGCGAGTACCAGCCTTGTTGCCGCGTCAATGCTGATGCTCATGACTGATGAAAGCTTCATCATGGTCACAGCGACCTTCATCATGATTTTGCTGATGATGTACATTTCCTTCCGCTCGTTCCGGTGGACCCTCATCTCCATGCTGCCGCTTGTGGTAGGCCTTGCCTGGCTCTTTTTTGTGATGATCCTGTTCGGGCTGAGTTTCAATTTTTATAACCTGGTTACCCTGCCGGCCATTTTGGGTATCGGAAACGACAACGGGGTTCACCTCGCGAGCCGCTATCGGGAGGAAGGCCCGAAGAGCATGTGGAACGTACTTTCGAGTACGGGTCAGCACATCAGCATCGGCTCGTTCACAACTATGCTCGGTTTCGCGGGTCTGCTGTTTACCATGCATCCCGGCCTGTACTCCATTGGCCTCCTCGCTGTAATCGGCATCGGGCTCACCCTTCTTGCTGCCGTCACCTTCCTGCCGGCCCTCATTCAGGTAATGGAAGACCGCAACTGGATTACATACGACTAAGTACCGCATCACCCAAAATAAAACACATGCTTCATGCTTGCTGAAACCCCTGCCATCGTGCTCAAAGCAGTGGATTTTAAGGAATCCAGCAAAATTATTACGCTCTTCACAAGGGAGCTGGGCCGGCTTGGGGTTCTGGTGCGCGGCTTCAAAAAATCCAAAAGCAAATATGCGGGCATTATGGCTTTCGGCTCGGTGATCGATGCAACCTTTTATTACAAAGACAGCCGCGGCGTACAGACCATGAAAGATGCCGAGTCGCGCGTGAGCACGGTTCGTACGCAGGGTGACTTCACGAAGCTTGCCCTTTCCATGGCATTTCTGGAGCTTATTTCGCAGGTTATTCAAGATCAGGAGCCCAATGAGGAGCTGTACGATTTCACTGAGAAATTTTTGAAATGGCTTTCCGAAACCGAAGCGAACCCACGGAATCTGTTTCCATACCTGCAGGTAAGGGTTGCAGAAATTTTGGGAGTAGGCCTTCAGCCGCCTGAGGCGTGGCCCGATTTTTCTATCCGTACAGCCGGTCTGCAGGTGCTTTATCTCAATATTTTGTCGGGCAGCCTTTCTGATGTACCGGATGACGGCCTTTCTTTCAAACTCAGTGAGCAGCAATCCCGCTACCTGCTTTTTGCGCTCACCGGAAAATCGTCCGGAATCCTGAATCTGGAAATGCCGGTTCAGGAATTAAAACCATTGGTTTATCATTTAGATGTTTATCTCAAACACCATATTGAAGGTGTTCGGGACCGAAAATCAGATTCGATTTTTGAACAAATCCTCTGAAATTATCCTGTTATTTTTTCGGACAATCCGCATAATTTTGCCCACGCTGCTATGAAACTTCATCAAAAAATACTGACTGCCGTACTCCTCGTAATGATAGGCATTGTGATGGGCATGGCTTATATGCTGCTCAGAGGGTATTACTCACCCTTTACACCTACAAAAGTAGCAGTCACGGAGGTAATGCGGAGTGCGGCCTCAGCAGAAACTGCGCCGGAAGTCACCGGGTTTCCGGCCTTTTCTGTACGTGATATCGCACAGATGGTCGTGCCTACTGTTGTATATATCGAAACAAGTGTAAACGCACGGGCTGTAATGCCTCGTGATGAAAACCACAATTTTGAAGAAGATTTCTGGGAGCGGGTAATTCCGCGCGGACGGTCAAATGCGGTAGGTTCCGGTGTTTTGATTTCGGGGGATGGCTTCATCATCACCAATAATCACGTAGTTGCAGGCGGTCGTGATTTGCGCGTTACCCTGCACGATAAGCGTCAGTTTCCGGCCCGCATAGTCGGTCGTGACCCCTCAACAGATCTGGCCGTAATCAAAATTGAGGGAGATGAGCTGCCGCATATTGTACTCGGCGACTCCGACTATGTGGAAGTCGGAGACTGGGTTATGGCGGTCGGTAACCCGCTCCGGCTGCGCTCAACCATTACCGCCGGCATCGTAAGCGCGCTTTCGCGGGATGTGCAGATAATCAACGACCGGATGCGGATTGAGAGCTTCATTCAGACCGATGCGGCCATCAACCGCGGAAACAGCGGCGGAGCGCTTGTAAATACCGCAGGTGAGCTTATTGGCATTAATACGGCCATCGCGACCGAAAACGGAATGAATCAGGGCTACGGCTTTGCCATCCCCATTAATATGGCGTTCAAAATTGCGCGGGACCTCATGGAGTTCGGTCAGGTACAGCGCGCATTTCTCGGTGTTAGCATTGTGTCGGTAGATCAGCGCAGGGCGCGTCAGCTGGATATGCCCCGCATCAAAGGGGTGGAAATTTCCGGGCTCGTTACCGGCGGAGCTGCCGAGGTTTCCGGACTCCGGCAGGGGGATGTCATCACCCGGGTGAACCGCCGTACCGTGAACGAACCCAATGAGCTTCAGGCGCAGATTGCACTGTTCAGGCCCAACGAGACCGTTGAGATTTCGGTCTGGCGCAACGGTGCAGAAGAAATCAAATTCATCACCCTTGCCGGGCTCGACAATCCGGCAATCAGCGAATGGACCGCACCGGAAGCTTCGCCGGAAGAACTGATGGCCCCTTTCGGTCAGGACTTTCGCGGCGGTCCTTTTCATGAGGGGCCCGATCACTCAGAGCCGGAAGGGGAAGGGGAAGAGGAAGAGGATCGGAATGTGGCCCCGGAGGCTGACAGCGAAACCGGTACGGGTACCGAGCCTTACACCGAAGAGGAGCGGGAACCGGCAACGGCGAGTTTCGACCGCGGTTTCAGTGTTACCGAGCTTCACATAGAAGCCCACCGGCAGCTTGGTCTGCAGCTGATGGTAACACAGGTGCGCCGCTTCTCGGAAGCCCGTAGAGCAGGTTTAAGAACAAATGATATTGTATTGGCCATCAATGGCTTACGTGTTGAAACTGTAGAAAATTTCGAACAAATGATGCAGGCCGCGGGCGGCAGTAAAATAGAGCTCATGGTGATGCGTGGTGCTACAATCCTTCAAATACAAATAGAATAAAACACATATGAAATCAGTAAAATTAGCCGGCTTGCTGGTAACAGCGCTTTTTGTCCTTAGTGCTTGTGCTGAACTTCAGCAGTTTGTTGAACAGTCTGGTATAGGCGGCGGCGAGCTGCCGCTCTCCGAAGCGGAAGTCGTTTCGGGTCTGAAAGACGCACTCGAGGTTGGGGCAGCCCGGGCGGCAGGTACAGCTTCGGCTCAGGGTGGCTATCTCGACAATCAGCTGCTATTTATTGCTTTCCCGCAGGAAGCCCGCCGCGTGGAAAATACCCTCCGCGATCTGGGCTTTGGCGGCCTGGTTGATGATTTTGTGACAACCCTGAACCGCTCGGCAGAAGAAGCCGCGCGTTCAGCTGCGCCTGTCTTTCGGCAGGCCGTGCAGCAGATGACCATTCAGGACGGCTTTGAAATTCTGCGCGGCCCCGATAATGCCGCAACCGAATACTTCCGGCGCACAACAACTGCTGAGCTTCATAACCTGTTCCGCCCGGTTATCGCACAGGCGCTCGACAACACCCTTGCAACCCGCTACTGGAACGACATTGTGCAGCAGTACAACCGCATACCCTTCGTGCAGCCGGTAACAACCGACCTTACGGCCTACACAACACAGCGGGCAACAGACGGGCTTTTTCTGCTGCTTGAGCAGGAAGAAAAAGCGATACGGCAGGATCCTGTGAAACGCACCACAGATATTCTCCGCCGCGTTTTTGGTCACTCAAGCCTTCAGGCGGCCTCCTGATACGCGTAGGTTTTTTCACGGGGGATGCGCTCAGATGCGCATTGCAAGTTTAGTTTCAGGCCGGACATTTTTGATGTCCGGCTTTTTTTTATGGAAGGAACACAGATCGGGAACAGCCGGGCTTCAGGATTTCAGGTTTCCGCGAACGGCTTTGATATTCCGCTGAATTCCCTCAAATTTGGTTCGTTTCACCGGGTTTTTTTTGAAGAGCCGGCGGAATTCCATGAGGTCGAGTTCTTCCCAGTAGCTGAGGTCTTTACCTATAAGCTCATCCCGTGCCATGAGTCGCGGCTCGTTGCCCGAAGCGGCCTTGCGGTTCCAGGGGCAGACATCCTGACAGATATCGCAGCCGAAAATCCAGTTTCCGAGCTTTTCGTGGTATTCGGCCGGGATTTCTTCCCGCAGCTCAATGGTGAAATAAGAGATGCACTTCGAGCCGTCAACGGTGTAAGGCTCCGTGATGGCGTCGGTCGGGCAGGCGTCGATACAGCGGGTGCAGCTGCCGCAGTGATCAGTGGTGGGGCTGTCGTACACGAATTCGGCATCCACAATCATTTCACCCAAAAAGAACCAGGAGCCGGCTTTCCGGCTGATGATATTGGTGTGTTTGCCCATCCAACCGAGCCCGGATTTCACGGCCCAGGCTTTGTCCATCACCGGGGCAGAATCGACGAAGACCCGGCCTTCGAGTCCACCGTTAAGCTTCCGGGTAAATTCGAATAACTCAAACAGCTTCTCTTTGAGCACAAAATGATAATCCTCACCTAACGCATACTTTGAGATGCGCGGATTGCTTTCATCCGCCGCGTGCGAAGCAAACAGCTCCGGCTGATGGTAGCTGCACAGCACGCTCACCACGCTTTTAGCCCCGGGTACCAGCTTCGTCGGGTCAACGCGCTTGTCGAAATGATTTTCCATCCAGTGCATCTTGCCGTGTTTTCCGGCAAGCAGCCAGCTCTCGAGCCGGCGGGCTTCATCTTCCAGAAACATCGCCTTTGAAAAACCACAGCCCTCAAAACCAAGGCGCGAAGCCTCGGCCCTTACGGCATCGGTTAGCTGCTGTTTATTCATAATGCGGAGTGATGAATGCGGGATGATGGATGACGAAATAAAAAACGGCTTTCAGCTTCATTCAGAAGCCAAAAGCCGTGAAGGGCGGAGCAGGTGGCTCAAAGCAGGCCGAACTGCTCAAAATGATGAGTGAAGTGCTTCTTCATAAACTGCTGCCATTCGGCATAGGTAAGTTCACCAAAGGCCGGATTGATGTGTACAGCTTCGGGATTTACCTCGTAGTACGAGTGAAATGCTTCGAAGCACGATCGGAACTCCTCAATCGCAGCCCCGAAACTTTCATTTTTGAGCGGGGGGAGATCCGAGCCGACGGCCGGACTCACCACACCTCTGGGGATGGGCCTGTCGCTCATCAGAAAAGCCCGCATTTGCGCGAGCTGATTCTGAGGCGTGTATACTTTTACCGTAACCTTGCCCGTAGCGAGCAGCAGGGTAGCGGTGAGGTGTTCAACCATGTGCTGAGGCGTCATTTTGCCCCATTGTGGCTGCGTGTCTTCACGAAGAAGATCGATGCGTTGTGCAAGTTCGGGGAGCGTCATAGGTTTACCTCATTAGTTTTTTGTACTGAATACGGGTCGGCTGATCCTCGCTGATACCCAGGCGTTTGCGCTTGTTTTCCTCGTATTCTTCAAAATTACCTTCGAACCAGTACACTTCGCTGTTGCCTTCAAACGCGAGGATGTGAGTGGCGATGCGGTCGAGGAACCATCTGTCGTGACTGATAACCACCGCGCAGCCGGCAAACTCGAGCAGGGCTTCTTCGAGGGCCCGCAGGGTGTTAACGTCCAGATCGTTGGTCGGCTCATCAAGCAGCAGCACGTTGGCGCCTTCTTTAAGCACCTTGGCCAGATGCACCCGGTTGCGTTCCCCACCGGAGAGCTCGGTAACTTTCTTCTGCTGATCGCTGCCTGCAAAGTTGAAGCGGGCCACGTACGCACGTGAGTTCACCTCACGCGTACCGAGTTTGATGAGGTCCTGTCCGCCGGAAATCTCTTCCCAGATCGACTTCTTCGGGTCAAGCGGGCGGTTTTGATCGATGTAGCCGAGCTTCACGGTTTCGCCCAGTACCAGCGAGCCGGTATCCGGGGTTTCTTCCCCGATAATCATTTTAAAGAGCGTACTTTTTCCGGCCCCGTTCGGACCGATTACGCCCACAATTCCGCCGGGCGGCAGGCTGAAATCGAGGTTTTCGAACAGCAGTTTTTCGTCGAATCCTTTGGTGAGATTTTCGGCCACAATCACCTTATCGCCAAGGCGCGGACCGGCAGGGATGAAGATTTCCATATCCTCGCGGCGTTTCTGCTGCTCTTCGGAAAGCAGCTGCTCATAAGCTGAAATCCGCGCTTTGCTCTTGCTGCGGCGGCCCTTGGGATTCTGACGAATCCACTCAAGCTCTTTCTGCAGGGTTTTCTGACGCTGCGACTCGGAGCGTTCTTCCTGTTTGAGCCGTTCGGTTTTTTGCTCCAGCCAGGAGGTGTAGTTGCCTTTGAAGGGGATGCCTTCGCCGCGGTCGAGTTCGAGGATCCAGCCGGCAACATTATCGAGGAAGTAGCGGTCGTGGGTTACGGCGATTACGGTACCTTCGTAGCGGGCAAGATGCTGCTCGAGCCAGCCGACAGACTCCGCATCGAGGTGGTTGGTAGGTTCATCGAGCAGGAGCACGTCCGGCTTTTTGAGCAGCAGACGGCAGAGCGCAACGCGGCGTTTTTCGCCACCGGAAAGCGTGCCTACTTTCTGATCGCCGGGCGGCGTCCGGAGGGCGTCCATGGCCTGCTCGAGCTTGCTGTCGAGATCCCAGGCGCCGGCTGCATCGATGCGATCCTGAAGCTTGGCCTGCTTCTCAATCAGAGCTTCGAAATCGGCGTCAGGGTCGGCAAAAGCAGCGTTTACGGCCTCAAACTGCTTAAGTAGATCAACGGTTTCCTGTACGCCTTCCTCTACGATTTCCCGTACCGTACGTTCGGCGTCGAGTTCAGGCTCCTGTGGCAGATAGCCGAAAGTGATGCCTTTTTGTGCCGTAATATTGCCGAGGTAATCTTTGTCTTCACCGGCAATGATGCGGAGCAGCGTACTTTTTCCGGCCCCGTTCAGACCAAGTACGCCAATTTTGGCACCATAGAAAAAAGAAAGGTAGATGTCTTTCAGAACGGTTTTGTTAGGCTTACGGATCTTGCTGACCCCAACCATAGAAAAAATTATCTTTTGATCACTCACGAATTAGAGATATTTGAGTTTTGAAAGTAAGCATTAGTTTGCGCTTAAAATACGCAAAGAAACAAGGCTAAAAAGCATGATCGAAGCGTTTTTTCACAGCAGCAGCCCGGCTTCCTGATATGAATTCCCGGAACAGGTGTAAGACCTCACTGAATCGAAAAATCACTGATTCATTTTCAGGTTATTGCGCAGAATGCTTACCTTATCAGATTGCAGGCAACCGGATTATATTACTATAAGACAAATACAGCTTTTCACGAATGGCTTCCGAAACGGAACAGGCAAGGCAGGTTAGGTCACTAAAAAACAGGGAGGAAGACTACGCCCTTGTTGACCGTGCAAAACTAAATGAACAAAAAGCATTTGCGCGACTGATGGAAAAGTATCAGGTGCAGCTGCATTTTCATGTTCAGAAAATTGTGCGCGATAAAGAAATTGTTGAAGATTTGGTTCAGGAAGCTTTTCTGAAGGCCTTCGACAACATACACACCTTCGACCCGACCTACGCATTTTCGACCTGGCTTTACCGGATTGCGACCAACCATTCGATTGATTATCTCAGAAAGAAAAAAATGCGGACGCTTTCTATAGATGAGCCGGTTCGGTCAAAAGACGGTGACATGAAGATAGAGCTGCCTGATCACGACAGTGAAACGGATTCAGAGCTGATTCGCAAACAACGGGAGCGCATTATCAAAGAAGCCATCGACAGCCTGCCGGATAAGTACCGCACTATTATTAAGCTGCGCCATGAGGATGACAAAAGCTATCAGGAAATTGCCGATATGCTTGAGCTGCCTTTAGGCACGGTGAAAGCACATATTTTCAGAGCAAGAGAGCTGCTGAACAAGTTCCTGATCGAAAAAAGAGGTCAGTTCTGATACCGTGACGGTGCTGTATTATCACATAGCGGAAAAATCTCAGTTTGAGGCGGCCCAAAACGGTATTTATGCCCCGGATGCATACGAAGCTGAGGGGTTTGTGCATCTGTGCAGTGCAGCTCAGCTTTCGGGTGTTTATGAAAGGTATTATAAAGGGCGGAAAGGATTGGTCTTGCTTTTTATTGCGTTTGAGCAGGAAGACTTTTTAAGCCGGACATTGATCCTCGAAGATCTTACAAATAGCGGTGAACGCTTCCCGCACTATTATGCCCCGATTCCGATCCAAAAAATTAAGGGTCATCACCCTCTTGAACCGAGGGATGATGACCCGTTAACACTGGATAAATATTTTTTGTCCGTAATTAATAAGGTGTCGTCGCTTTAATTACAGCCTGTTCCGCTTACCACGAACGAGCTCATGACGTTCAACACCTTTGAACTTCATGATATAATTCATGCCAAAAGCCGTTGACGGGGTATGGAAACCCGGCTTAACCGTGTCAGCTGTAACCCTTATGGCTGCATCGGCCGCGATCTGAGCTGTAAGGGTGTAAGCTTCGGGAGTTTTGAGTAGGAAACTTTTGCGTGAAGTAATATCGTTTACCGTTACATAGATACGGCTGCCGCCTTTTTCCCGCTCGCTCAGGCTTGGACCCTCCGGCTGACGCTCCACCCATGAAGCAAGAAAGCTGCTGAATGGTTTACGTTTAACAATACCATGAAACAGCCCGGCAAGTTTTGCGAGCCTTGCAAATCGATTTGGCATTGCCATATACACTTCGATATTCGGAATCTGCGTAGAATAAAAAGCGGAAGAGATATCGCCCCAAGGAATGGATACGCAGGTACGCACTTTATCCCGGAAGTCAATTTTATAGCTTTTGTGAGCTATTCTCACAGGGGTGAGGAGTCCGCGTGATCTGATCACACCTCCTTCCTTAAATTGAGACAAAGAAGTACGCATGGTTCCGCGTGAGGGCCGCCCGCCCAAAGAAAGACATAAACGAATGGTTCTTGCACCCGGGAATTTATTTTGTGCAAATGCAATCAGGCAATCAGACGGGGCAACATCGAAACCTGCTCCGGGAAGAACAACACAACCGTTTTGCTGAGCTTTTTTATCCAATAAACTTAACTGCTCGATAACGGCGAATTCACCGGTTACATTAAGGTAGTTTATGCTACTGTTCACACATGCTTTAGCGAGCCTTAGTGACGTATATCTGAACGGACCAGCACAATTTAGAACTGTTTTGAACGGACTAATAATAATAGTAGTTAGTTCGGGTGTATTCAGTTCGAAAACAAGATATGGTAACCCGGTTTTTTCGGACTGCTGTTTTAGTTTATCTTCATTTCTGCCCGCAAGGGTGACACTTAAACCCCTGCGCTGGAACTCATCTACAGTGAGATTACCTGTAAATCCATAAGATCCATATACTAATATATCATTCTGCATTTCAGTTTGATGCATATTTACTCATGATTGATGGTTAGACTAACACTTGACCTGTATTCAACCTAAGAAGTGAATCAGCTACAGTAAGTAATATTTCGAATACCCTTAGTGCGGATATGATTTAGGTGCCTGCAATTTTCAGCTGTTTAGCTGTGTAGCCCGGAATTGAAGGTGCATTATTTCCGAGGCGTTTGCTATAATACGGGTTTAACGTTTATTAGTAAAATTATTTACGGATTATTTCTGCTTCTTTATTATCGGGCAGGTACAAAAGGTAGCTGCATAATTGTGATTAGTCGCTGCAGCTTAAAATGTTATCTTATGATTCATAATCGCTTTATGTGCAGCTCTTAGTTTATTAAAAACCTTTAATTTCAGACTCTGAACTATGGCATCAAAAAAGAGAAAACTGTTTTTTGTTTCATTTGCGGCAGTAATTGCTATTATCGCTGTACTCAGTTCCAATAATGTTTTCAAAGAAGACCCCGGCTATTTCATTGTGCCGCACGGTGATCATAATCATTACGTGCCACATGATTATGACCGGAATATAAACATTCATCAGTTTCCGCAGCGCCCGCCAAGAGATGGGGAAAGGATTACACCTGACGGCAGGATTGTTAGGGATGTTGATACCGGAATTCAGTTTTTTGAACGTCCGGCACCAAATGCCGAATCTGAAGACTGATCTTCAATAAGATTATTACGACAGGATTTGTGATTAAACAGTTTATTAAAAAATATTAATGATAAACCTGTCTGTGTAAGTCTGTTTCGGGAAAAAGATCATTGACATTACAGATGTGGTCTGCAATGCAAATTCCGCAATAAGGCGCAAACATTATGCCTTTTGAACCAAAACCGGACGAAAAATATATCCGCTTTTTACCCGGTATGAGCCCTAAAAGGGGCAGCCTGTCAGGGGTTGTGAGGCGTATGCCCGCCCATGATTTTGTAATAGAAAGTTGCTGCAACCGCACCCCCGGAAAACTCTTTGGTACTTTTTTGAGCAAAAACTCCGCAGACTGTGCGGTAGGATTCAGATCCTTGAAATGATGTTCGTAAGTACTTCCGACAACCACACGATGCGAGTGTAAGGATACGTAGCCTCGGGAAGAAACCGACGGACTGAAAGTCTCGGGTAAAAAGCGCTTTATTTCAATCGTCTGTCCTTTTACAGGGTGTAGGTTAAACGCAACTGGCTTTATGATTTCTTTGGATGAAGCGCCTGCTGCTAACAGCACTGATTCAGCCGTTATAGCGCTGCCATCTTCGAATCTTACCTCAACTCCGGTTTTGCTTTCATCCAGATTTACGACCTTTCTTTCTGAAATACGGCACGCATATTTTTCGGTCAGCATCTGATGCAGCCCCTTGATCAGGGCTGGCGTATCAAACGTCATTCCTGCTTGCACCCAAAGGCCGCCCCAGCGGTGCTCTGACTCAGGAAACCGCTCTTTTAGTTCGCCGGGCTCAAGCCAGCTTACCCAGCCCTCAGGCCAGCCTTCGGTTTCAGCTGATTTCTTGAAGTGTAAGGCCATTTCCTCATCAAGTGAAGGCCGAAGTACTCCTGTTTTACTCACAAAGCTGTCATGGCCCAAAAATTCGGTCAGTTCATCAATCATCCCGTGTAATGCCTTGTGACACTCTTCCGCACGCCAGCCTTTTTTTGCACGTAATGCAGCTGCCGGATTGTACAACGCAAGCGGTACCATGCTTGCCGTTTGAACTGCGATGCTATTTTGATGGGCTACTTCTGTTTGAAGCCCTCTTTTTGCCAGTTGAAGGGCTGCACAGCTTCCGGCAAGACCTCCTCCGATTATGAGGATGCTTTGCACTTTCCCCATGGGATTACCTCAGACTGATTTTTGATGTCAAAAAAATGACGCCGGCTTCCTGCATTTCGCTGAGTGCTTGTTCAGCATCGCCGGGGTTGAGGTTTACCGGTGCGATGGCGTCAGTAAACACAAATGTCTTGAATCCGGCTTTGAGCGCATCCATCGCGGTTTCTTTCACGCAGTACTCGGTTGTGAGGCCACAGAGGTACAGTTCTTCAACCTGTCGATCTTTTAAATAGGATTCAAGGTCGAGATTTGTGGCTTCAAAGGCAGAGTAGCCGTCATCCGAATTGGCCGTTCCCTTATCGAAAATCTGCGTGACCGGGCGAAGGTTCAGCTCCGGATGAAATTCCGCGCCTTCGGTATTACGCACGCAATGCACCGGCCACTTTTCGAAATGCACCGTTTCTTCCGGATGCCAGTCGCGTGAGGCAATCACAAGCCTGAAATCTTTGGCCAGCTCATTAATTACCGGCAAAATTTTGTGTCCGTCTTTAACGCCCAGCGAACCGCCGGGACAAAAGTCATTCTGAAGATCAACTATTAAAAGGGCTCTCATGTGCTGTTTGTTCTGTTTATTAAAGATAGTGTTGATTGAGGTGTACGTCCGTTATTTCAAACAGATTGCCTGTAAATCCTGCAAGTCCCGGCTTATTTCGACCGGGTAGATGTTGCCCAAAGCCTCTGCTCCGATAAAGCCAGAAAGCCTTGCTTTTTCTTTCCGAAGCCTTTCGCGAATCTGAGAAAGCTTTGCGCCGCTGAACGGATCGCCGCTTACGAATTTTTCTGTCCGAATTGCCCGCAGCTTTCTTTCTTCTCCTTTGGGACGCCCTTCACGGCTGAGGGAGATGTAATCTCCCGTAATCCGGTCTTCATCCAAAACCCGCCAAAGCTGCTTTTGACCCGGCAGGGTGATTTTTTCGGGGTTATCGGAGTGCTTCATCACCGCTTTGCCGTTCAGCTCGGAGAGCTTGAAAACCCCATTCAGGGCCGGGCTGCCGTCTGCCGCGAGCAGTTTGGTTCCCACACCAAAAACATCGGCGGTTACCGGCAGCCGGTTCAGCTCACGGATGCGGTGTTCATCGAGGTTATCAGAAACCACAATTTTCACATAGGGAAGCCCGGCATCGTTCAGCAGCTTGCGGGCTTTTGGGATGAGGATGCTGAAGTCGCCGCTGTCCAGCCGGATTCCGAACAGCTTGTGGCCGGCCGCTTCCATTTCTTTGGCTACGGTGATGGCTTTGGGGATGCCCTCACGGATGCTGTCGTTGGTATCCACCAGAAAAACGGCTTTCTGAGGGAAATGCCGGGCGAAGGTCCGGAAAGCATCATCCTCTTTATCAAAAGCCTGTACCCATGCGTGCGCGTGCGTGCCGCCCGTCGGGTGACCGTACTGAACGGCGGACCACACATTTGAGGAGCTGGCGCATCCGCCGATGTATGCCGCGCGGGATGCATGGAAGCCGGCAAACCCCTGTGAACGCCGAAGTCCGAAATCGAGCAGCAGCTGACCCGGAAGCAGGACGTCGGCCATGCGGGACGCTTTGGTCGCAATCAGGGATTCGAAGTTCAGAATGTTGAGCAGCAGCGTTTCCGCTAACAGACCGTGCGCGAAGCTCCCGCTTACCTGTACAACAGGTGTGTGTGCAAAAACCAGGGTGCCTTCCGGCGGAGCTTCAATGGTGAGGCGGGGCGGATTCCGGTGCAGCCAGGAAATAAAGCCGGGATCAAAGCCCAGTTCGTGCAGAGCTTTGCAGCTCTCATCATCAAAAATGAAATGCCGGAGGGCGTCGGCAAGGGTCTGCAATCCCGCAAAAACCACGTAATTTCCGCCGAACGGATAATTCCTGAAGAAGTAGTCGAAGCATGCAGTCTCCTCATGGCGGCCTTCCAGAAACAGGGCCTGTGCCATGGTGAGCTCGTAATAATCGGTGTATAAACCGTTAACTGCGTGCAGCGGGTGGTTCATGGTTTAAAGCGAGTTCAGGATTGTTTACCTTTGGAGCCGGAGCATCCTGTACGATCTGAATGGACGCGGGTACCGGCTTGTTTTACAATATCGTTTTTAATGAACTGTTTTCATAACCTCTGATGCGTTTCAAACCATTTCTTTGCCTTCTTTTTTTGATGAGCGTCGGCTTCTGTCAGCTTTCCGAAGCCCGGCAGGCGGAGCCGAATGAAGCTGTTTTACTCCGCGAAGCCCTCGGCACCCTCAGCGGAAGCAGCATCTTGAGCGGTCTTAGCGAACCGGTTTCGGTGCAGTCGAACCTGCCGGAGTACAACCGGCAGCTGCTGTTCAACGAGCTGATGCGACTGGGCACACAGGTGCGGCTCGACGGCGAGGGCCCTCAGCTGCAGTTCATGTTTTATCCGCGAAACAGCCTCAGGCAGATTAATGCCGCAGAGGCAGAGCGGCGTATAGCAGGGGAGGTTCAGCTGTTTCTGAGTGATGCCGGCCGTACCCTCACCCAAACCGAAACCCTGACCTTCCGCTACAGCGATACCATCCCCTTTGAAAACCATGAGGCGCTTGTGAGCGACTGGCCCGCAACACGGTTTCACGAAACAGAAGCCCTGCAGGTACGCAACCGCTGGCGTGAGTATGGTCAGCCGGCCATCATTGCTGTCGCAACGGGTATCACCGTTTACCTTTTATTCAACATCCGCAGCAGCTGAAACTATTGGACTTAGATTTGATCAGATTCATGACTCAAAAAACGGCTGTCATTTGCGGCTTAATCCTCGCCGCGTTTTTCCTCTTGCGCTGTGCCACACCCACACAGCCGACCGGCGGACCGCCGGATACCTCACCGCCCGTTGTTATCGGCACTTTCCCGCAAGACGGCACTGTGAATTTCTCAGGCGATGAAATCCGCTTCGACTTCAACAAGTACATGAACCGGCAGTCGTTTGGGAATGCGTTCCGGATCGATCCGATTGCGGGGGTCAGGTATGAGGTGAACTGGCGCGGACGCAGCGTTCGGGTGCGTTTCGAGCAGCCTCTGCCCGATTCAACGACCGTAATTTTTACCCTGGGCACCGAGCTTTCCGACCACAACCGCAACCGGATGGCCAACCCTTTTGTGCTGGCGCTTTCCACCGGTGATACGATTGATGAGGGCGAAATCGAAGGCCGCATCATCGATGCGCGCACGGGCAGGGGCAAGCGCGATGCGTTTGTGTTTCTGTACCGTTTCCCCTTCGATCTTGAGGAACGCGCGAGCTACGTGGCCGAAACCGACACAGCCGGACGCGTAACCTTCACCCATCTTGCTGAGGGGCTTTACCGCGCCATTTGGGTTGATGACCGCAACCGGAACCGGATATGGAACCCGGCGAACGAAGCGGCCCGACCGTTTTACCGCGAGACGGTACGCGTACAGGAAGGTCAGCCGGCGAGCCTCGGCACTCTTTTCGTGAACGAGCCGGACACAACACGGCCAACGCTTCAGGGTATCGGCCTGTTTTCATCAACCCGGCTGCGCCTGCGCTACAGCCGCGATATGATGATTCAGCCCGAGGCCGAAATCCGCATTCTGGATTCGCTGGGTCAGGATTTTACGCAGGCAGTGCCGCTTTTCGCAGACAAGCAGCAGGCGGATGTTGTTTTCGCGCAGGCGCTCAGGCCGCTGCCCGAAAATCAGACCTTCACCCTGCGCAGCCGCGGCCTTACGGATTTGCGCGGCAACGAGCCGCGAACCTCTGACCGGACCTTTACCGGATCTTCTGCCGCGGATACCACGCACGTACGCATGACGCGCCACCTCACCGAGCGCGGGGTACGGGGCAGCGAGCCGATGATTTTTGAATTTTCGACCCTGCTTGCAGGCACAAGCGTCGTGGACTCACTGGAAGTCGTGCAGGATGAAGTGATTTACGAAGCCTGGGAGCCGCTCGAGGTGCAGGATAACCTGCTGCTGCTTTTCCCGCCGGATATATGGGATGAGTCGAGCGACTACACCATCCGGATTTACGACGAGTTTGCAGGCACGCGGCGCAATATTTCCTCGAAAATCCTCCCCCGAAGCGGACTCGGATCGCTGAGTATCAGCGTTGCAGAAGCAGGCAGGATGGAAGGCGTTCTGCACCACATCAGCCTGCTTGATGATGCCGGTAACCTTGTTTTTGAAGGCCAAACGGAGGATGAGCTCACCATCGCCGACCTGCCGCAGGGGCGGTACACCCTGCTTTCTTTCCGGGATGATGACGGCGACGGCCGCTGGTTTCGGGGTGAAGTGCAGCCGTTCCGGGCACCGGAGCCCTTCGTTGCGCAGCGCAATCTGGAGGTACACGGCCGCATGGAAGGTGAAACCGAACTCGAGTACCCGCACCTGCCCGCCCGCGCAGAACAGCCGGAGGGTGACGAAACCGAGGAACAAGCCGAGTCCGGAGGCGAGCCCGCGGAGGGTGATGACGACCCCGGCGAATCCGAACCCCGGGAAAATGAGCCGGATGATTTTTAAGCTTCTAAGTGTGAACATCCCGGGAGCACATCCCCCGAAAAAACAAAACGAATTAATACCTGTTTTAACACCGTCCTGAGTTGTAAAAGCCGTATTTTAGCGCATAAAAAGCGCTTCCAGTGTTTTGGAGCACAAAGAAAAGAATTTCAAGAAC
>JAFIET010000055.1 GCA_020832405.1 Balneolales bacterium | reverse complement strand
AGTGACGACCGGCTCAGAAGCCTGAGCGTACAGATGGAGCGGTTCTCGGAGGAATGGTCTGATTTCTTCATGCCGCGCTTTCAAAACCTTCAAGCTATTGAAGCGGATGAATTTAACAACTTTCCGCGGCCGTAATTACAAATACGGCCCGTAACATAAGGATTGAAAAAGCATAAATCATTTTGGTGCATTTTGGATGACATGATTTAATATCATAAGGTGAATTAAGTGCAGACAAATTAATGTTTATATGGTATGATTATTAATAAAACGGAAAATGCTATGAAAATACCCGAAGGAAAATGGAATCAGATAAAGGGAAAACTAAAACAGGAATACGGAGAGCTGATGGGTGATGATGTCACTTACGTTGAAGGCCGCGAAGATGAGTTAATTGGTCAGCTTCAGGAAAAGCTTGGCAAAACCAAAGAAGAAATTTCGGGCAAAATTAAATCGCTTTTGGAAAAAGAGTCTTAAGCAGCAAGCCTTTCACTCAAACCATAATTCCTGAAACTTATATGGAGAAATACATGAAAAAACTGAGCTTTAAATTTTTGATGCCCCTCGTACTGCTGGTTTCTTTCGGGCTTGCGCTAACCGCATGTTCCGGAGAATCAGATGAAACGGATTACGCACTCGAGGAAGAACGCGAAGAAATGGTCTCACAGCTTGAAGAGCTGCGGGATGACATGGATGATCAGCTTTCTGAACTGCAAACAAGAATGGAGCGGGCGGGTGATGAAGCCGACCGTGAAAACTTCGAAGAAGCCTATGAAGAACTTACGGGTCAGCGCGATTCGGTTGACCGCGCGCTTGCAGATGTGAGAAATGCAACCTCTGATACATGGAGCACCGTAAGCTCCGCTGCTTCAAATACATTTGATGACGTCAGCACTCAGTTTGAACAATGGCAGGATGATGTTGAAAGCTGGATGGATGAAATGACGGATTAGAAAAATCAGACAGCCTGTTTAAACAAAAACGCCCGGTACAGAAATGTGCCGGGCGTTTTTGTTTATGCGTTAATTTACTGAAGCTGATCTGTGCGGCGATAAATTTTGTGTTCACTTAATCGCTGCTGCAAGCTGTCCCTCTTCGGGGTTTCGGCCAAAGATGCGCAGTACGAGGTAGAGCAGCGCGAAACCAACAACGAGACCGTAAACCGGCGAAACGCCGAAAGCAGCGGGGATTTCGCCTACTACCAGGGCTACGGCTGCCACAACAAGCGCGTAGGGCAGCTGTGTGCGCACGTGATCAATCAGGTCGCAGGCAGACGACATCGAGCTGATTACGGTTGTATCCGAAATGGGCGAGCAATGATCGCCGAATACGGCGCCGGCCATTACCGAGCTGATGGCGCCCAGCAGAATGCCGTAGTTCTCACCGCCGGCAAACCCGACACCGGCCCCCATCACAACAGCCAGCGGAATCACAACCGGAAACAAAATCGCCATGGTGCCCCAGGAGGTGCCGGTTGAGAAAGCGGTAACGGCGGCAATAAAGAAAACAAGGCCGGGAAGCAGCACCAGCGGAAGCGTATCCTGCAGCAGGCCTGCCAGATAAGAGCCCGTGCCTACGGCCTGCGTAACTTCACCCAAACCCCATGCCAGTACGAGAATGATGATGGCCATCATCATGGATTGCATCCCCCCGACAAACGACTCAAGGGCCTGCCCGACGGTCAGGATTTTCTGACTCACCACCAGCAGCATGGCTACGAAACATCCCGAAAAGGAAGCCCAAACGAGGGCGGCAAAGGGATCGGCATCCCCGATAATGTTGGTGAGGCTGCGCTCACCCGGCTCAAGCCCGCTTACGCCGGTGCTGTAAAGTCCGTAAATCGCCACGATTACAACGGTAAGTACCGGGATTGCTGCATTGTACCAGCGCAGCGGTTTGCCATCGAGGGGCTGCAGGCTTTCCAGGTTTACATCTGAGGCAGGCACGGCACCGGGACGGATAACGCCGCCGCCGGAGTAGGCACGACGCTCGGCATCGAGCATGGGGCCGAAATCGCGCTTCATCAGTACAATCATGAGCACAAAACCGAGCGCAAGCAGCGGATAAAACAGATAGGGCACCGAGTGCAGGAAAATCATAAAGGCGTTGTCGGCACCGGCCTGCAGCTGAGCGGCAAGCACGGCATCATCTGTCTGTGCCGCGAGGGTTGAAAGCGAGTTCGAAATCTGCGTGATTTCAAAGCCAATCCAGGTTGTGATTACGGCACTAACCGCCAGAGGTGCGGCGGTTGAATCCACGATGTAAGCCAGTTTCTCGCGCGAAATGTTAAGCCGGTCGGTCATCGGGCGCATGGCACTGCCGCGGATGAGGCTGTTGGCATAATCATCAAAAAACAGAAAAAGGGCCGAAATCCAGGTGATGAGCTGCCCCTGCGTGCGGTTTTTGGCCAGTTTTGCGAGAACCGTTACGACCCCTTTGGTACCACCGCCCCGGCTCATCAGCCCGACCATGCCGCCGAGCATCAGGCTGAACATGATGATAGCAACGTGGTATTCATCTGACATGGCATAAATCAGAAACGAGAATGAATCGGCCGTTCCGGTAAAGGGGTTGAAGCCTGCTATAAAGAGGGCGCCAATCCAGACACCGGCAAATAGAGACAGCACCACCTCACGGGTGATGAGCGCCAGCGCGATAGCAACAAGCGGCGGCAGCAGGCTCACCCAGGTGCCGAAGCCGCCAAAGCCCTCATCATCTGCGGCAGCTGCGGTGTCCGCCAGGTTAAGACCCAGGCCGGATAGATCGGCCCAGCCGATTACGGCGAGTATCAGCGCGGACAGAAAAAAAGTGATGGTAAACTTTTTCATTCAGATTAATCGAGTTCGGTTCGGGTTGTTTTGGAAACCACATCGCGGACGTTTTGGTCCAGCTCTGCGACGGCCAGGGCAATATACTCTAAAATTTTTTCTCTGCTCAGCTCAGGGTCAGCGGGTTCATCCTGCTCCTGTTCAATAATGCTTAGCATATCCATCAATCCCATAATGCGTGCAAGCGGTGCTCTCACAATGTGCGACTGCAGCCAGCCGATTTGGCGAAATCGCTCATTCTGCTCTTCAATGGCTTTAATGTAACTTCTGAGCCTCGTTACATCATTGGCAATTATAAGCCTTGCACTCCGGCCTTCAAACATCATCATTCTGCTCTTTACGTCCATCTGCATAATGGCACCGCTGCGGCTGTGATGCTCAAACACTCCGTGCTCTACAACTTCGTTAGTATCATCTTCAGTTAACCATTTCTGAAGTTCAGCATCAGTTACAGAGGGGTAAATATCGCGAACACTAAGCTGCTCAAATTCCTCCCGGTTATACCCGTAAGCAATAACTGCGGCTTCGTTAACATCCAGGATGCCACCTGTTTTAACATCAACAACCCACATTGGGAGCGGACTGTAACCGAATAGGTCGCGGTAGCGGCGTTCTGAATGCTGCAATTCCTGCAGGGCCGCTTTGCGCTCTACGCTAAAAACAATAGCCTTATGCAAAATGCTTGCGTTCAGATCATCAGTGAGAATATAATCGGCAACGCCCATTTTAACCCATGCCATTACCTGATCGCGGTTGGTATAGCTGCTCAGCATTATGAGGGGAACACCAGCGCACAATGCGAGAAGGTTTTTGATGAAGTCTAAATCAGCAGCGTTTGTAGTTCCTGCATTGCTGATAACCACGTTGTAGAGTCCGCCGGAATCTTTAAGCAGCAGCGCAGCTTCATCAGGAGTTGCGACGGAATCAATTTTGTACCGTAAAAAGCATTCATCAATGAAATCTTCCAGCAACATCAGCATTGCCGGGTCTGCTTCAATAATCAATATCCGATAAGGGGTAGTTGCTGTTTTCATAGTTAGCTGTTAGGCGGCAAAAAAGGCAAATGGGGGTGTTTTCCGGCAGTTTTACAAACGAGAGGTCAGACATGGGACTAATTAACAGAACTTTTGGTCTAAAATCCATTACTTGAAGTTTAAAGTAAATCCAAAAAACAGACAGCTTATCGTGAAAACTGCGGGCTATATCATCTTAATTATGGCGGTTGCTGCCGGCATCTGGTTTATCATCTGGCAGCCCGGCGCTGAAAACAGCCGCGAGCTGCCGCCCCTAACTACGGTTCAGGCTGAAACCGGCGATGTCTCGCGCCGGGTTGTTGCTTTCGGGGCTATTCATCCGGTGCAGCGCGTAACCGTGGGCAGTCAGGTTTCCGGCATTATTGAGGAAATCGCCGTCGATTTTAACTCCGTTGTGCGCAAAGGGCAGGTGCTCGCCCGCATTGATCCTTCCACCTTCGAAGCGGAGGTAAGCTCCGCCCGTGCCGAGCTGCAAAGTGCGGAAGCCGGTCTCGAACTCGCCCGCATGCAGTGGCAGCGGGTGCAGGAACTGCGCGAGCGTCAGTTTGTGTCGCCCTCTGATGTAGATCAGGCCTCGGTTACGCTGCGGCAGGCCGAAGCGCAGCTGCAGGTGCGCCGGCACGCCCTCGAGCGGGCACAGCGCGAACTCGACCGCTGCACCATCACCGCCCCGGCTGACGGCATCGTGATTTCCCGGAATGTGGATGTCGGGCAGACCGTTGCCGCGAGCCTGAACGCGCCCGAGCTTTTTCAGCTGGCATCCGACCTGCGGGTGATGCACATCTACGCCAATGTATCCGAGGCTGATATCGGGCAGGTGCACGAAGGGCAGCGGGTAGATTTCCGCGTGGATGCTTACCGCGAGCGCACCTTCACCGGGGAGGTTATTCAGGTGCGCAACGCCCCCATCGTGGAAGACAACGTGGTACACTACCAAACACTGATTCTGGTGGATAACAGCGAGCTGCTGCTCAAACCCGGCATGACGACCGAAGTTTCGGTGATCACAGCAAAAAAGCAGGATGTGGTACGCGTTCGCAATACGGCCCTGCGTGCACGTCTGCCGGATGGCCTGCGTCCGCCAACGCAGGACCATATCGGGGAAGGTCAGCCGCGCGCCTATGTAGTACGCGACGGTCAGCTCGAAGTGGTTGCCGTTGAAACCGGCCTGAGCGACGGCGTGAACACCGAAATTGTGAGCGGGCTTCAGCCCGGTGATGTACTTGCCGTGGGGCTTTCGCTGCGAACCGACACCCAAAACGAACGCCGCAGCCTGTTCGGCGGGCAGCAGGCAACTTTTTAACAGCCGGCTAAAAAATGGATTTCAGGTAGCGGGATGCCGTTTTTTTTGTGTACTATGATGATGGCTTCGTGCCCGTATCCTGAAATCCAAACTTAAACCAAGACCCTGTTATTTATGGCCCGAAGGGAGCTGATGAGCAATGTGGACCGCGCCTGGCTGCGCATGGAGGCACCAAGCAACCTGATGATGGTTACGGCCCTGCTCACGACCAAAGAAAAGCTGCGCTACGAAGATGTGCTTGATCTGCTGAAAGAGCGCCTGATGATATTCGACCGCTTCCGGCAGCGTGTGGTGAACCGCGGAATTATTTTTGAAGACACCTACTGGGAAGACGTCCCGTTTTTTGACCCGGCCGACCACATAATTCTGGCCGCCATCCCCAACGAAGATCCGCGTGCCGAGCTGCAAACGCTCGTGGGCGAACTGATGAGTACCCCGCTCGATTACGACAAACCGCTGTGGCACATCACCATGGTGGAAGATGTGCGGCAGGGCACGGGGCTCATCATCCGGCTGCATCACTGCATCGCCGACGGCAACGCGCTGGTTCGGGTGCTGCTTTCGATGATGACGACCGACAAAGCCATCCTCAAACCCGGCAGGAAAACCAAAAAAGAAGAGCGGCCCACCTTTCTCGATCCGGTGGTGGATGTGGCCCTGAATGTTTGGGTAGCCGCCGAAACCATGGTGAAGCTCAGCTACCGCCTGCTCAAAAAGCCTTCAAAAGTTTTCGACTGGGCCAAGATGACCATCGACGGCGGCTTTAGTCTGGGGCGGCTGGTGCTGCGCTGGCCCGACCCGAAAACCCTGCTGAAGCAGGACCTTCAAAACAAAAAACTGGCCTCCTGGTCGTTTGAGATCCCCCTTGAGCGGGTGAAGGAAATCCGCCGGGGAGCCGGTGCAACCGTGAATGATGTGGTTGTAACGGCCGCTGCCGGTGCCCTGGGCCGCTACCTGAAAAACCGCGGCGAAGACATCTCCGAAATGAACATCCGTGCGGCCATCCCGGTCGATATCCGCCGCGCTACCGATCCTTTTGCGATGGGCAACAAATTCGGTCTGGTGTTTCTGAGCCTGCCCGTTGGCATGGAAGACATCCGCGAGCGGCTCACCGAGCAGAAGCGCCGCATGGATGAGCTCAAGAATACGCCCGAAGCCTTCGTTTCCTTCATGGTGCTGAACACCATGGGCGCCGCTCCGAGAGAAATTGAAAACCTGGTGCTCGATGTTATTGGCAGCAAAACCTCGCTCGTGCTCACCAATGTACCGGGGCCTTCCATTCCGCTGTACCTCGGGGGCTGCGAAGTGGACAACATCCTGTTCTGGGTTCCGCAGGCCGGCCGCGTCGGGCTGGGCATAAGCGTGATCAGCTACAACAACAAGGTGCGCATAGGCGTGGCGACCGACGCAAACATCATCCCCGATCCATCCAAAATCGTGGATGACTTCGAGCGGGAGCTGGATGCCATGCACGCCCTGTTTGCAAGCCCGGAAGCTGCCCCATCCCCCTGAAAAAAATCAAAGACAGTTCGTTTCCGCTGCGATGCCGTTTAAACGCCCGGAAACACATCACCCGAAAAAAACACTATAAACCAAAGGAAAACAAAACCATGTCGTTTACCACTTTTGTTGAGCTGAACAGAACATTTGAAGTTTCATGGGCACCTGAGCAGGTTTTTGAACTGCTTGCGGATGTGCCCAAATCGGTTGCCCACTTCCCGAAAGTGGATAAGCTGATTGATCTGGGGGATAACGCCTACCGCTGGGAAATGGAAAAAATCGGGGTGCAGATGTACAACATTCAGGCGATTCATGCCTGTAAATACACATCCTACCCGGGCATGAAGACGGTAAAATGGGAACCCGTAAAAGGAGTAGGAAACGGCGTTGTTTCCGGCTCGTGGAAGCTGGATGATGCGGAAGGGGGCGGCACCGTGGTGAAGTTCCACATTAAGGCTACACTTGAAACCGACCTGCCATTTTTTGTGAAGATGGCCGTGAGCCCGATTGTTGCCGGTGAGTTCGAAAGCATGATCGACACCTATCACAAAAACCTTCAGGAAACCATGAACGCGCCGGGCTAAGTGCGGATAAGCTTCACAAAAAGCGGATGAAATGATTGAACTCAGCAACATCACCAAAACCTACCGATCCGGGTCGCTGGCCGTTGACGCCCTGCGGGGCATCAGCCTGAACATTGAGGCCGGTGCTTTCACGACCATCATGGGTTCGAGCGGCTCCGGAAAATCGACCCTGATGAACATTTTGGGATGTCTGGACAAACCCACCGCCGGCGACTATTTACTTGATGGTGAAAATGTGGCGGGGCTCAATAAAACGCAGCTTGCGCTGGTTCGGAATGAGACGATTGGTTTTGTGTTTCAGAACTTTCATCTGCTGCCGCGCACCTCGGCCCTCGAGAATGTGGAGCTGCCGCTGCTCTACAGCCGGCAGAAACTCAGCTGGAAGGAAATGCACACCCGTGCAAAAGAAGCCCTCGAAATCGTGGGGCTGGCTGACCGCGCCGACCACATCCCAAACGAGCTTTCCGGCGGGCAGCAGCAGCGGGTTGCCATCGCGCGGGCGCTGGTTACGCGCCCTTCAGTACTGCTGGCCGACGAACCCACCGGCAACCTCGACAGCCGCACGAGCCTCGAAATTATGGACATTTTCCAGCGCCTCAACCGGGACGGGCTCACCATCCTGATGGTATCGCATGAGCCGGACATTGCGCGCTTTTCCCGCCGCATCATCATTCTGCGGGATGGCCTCATCCGCTCTGACAAAGCCAACGAGGCCCGCGATGCCGTGCAGGCGCTGCAAAGCTGGAAAGACGAAACCGAACTGATTGAACAGGAGGCCGAACAATGAAATGGACAGCCGTTCCCTATGTTGCGCTCAAAGCACTGCGCCGCAACCGGATGAGAACCCTGCTCACCGCGCTCGGCATAATCATCGGTGTGGCAGCCGTCATTACCATGGTCGGGCTGGGTCAGGGCGCCGGCGCGGAAGTGCGCGAACAGGTGAACCGGCTCGGGCAGAACGTGGTGCTGGTATTCCCCGGCTCGCGGCAGCTGGGCGGCGTGAGCATAGGCGGCGGCAGCGCAAACACCCTCACCGTAGCCGACGCACACGCCCTGCGGGATGAAATCCCCGAAGTGATCGCCGCCAGCCCGGAAGTGCGCTCGCAGCGCGTAATTGTGTACGGCAACCGGAACTGGTTCACCCGCATCTACGGTCAGAGCCACGACTACCTGCAAATCCGGCAGTGGCCCATCGAAAGCGGGCGCATGTACGATGAAGCCGACGTCGAAAACGCAGCCCTCGTGGCCGTTGTGGGACAGACCATTGTGGACGAACTTTTTGAGGGCGCCGATCCCCATTGGCGAAACCATACGCGTGCGCGGCCTGCCGCTGGAAATTATAGGCGTACTCGCGCCGAAAGGCATGTCGCTGATGGGATCGGTGCAGGATGACATCGTGCTGGTGCCCTACACCACGGCCTTTCAGCGCATCTCGGGCCGCAGCCATGCGATGGTGATTAACGTGCAGGTATTCGACGAGCAGTCGATGGAAATCGCGCAGCTCAAAATAACGGACCTGCTGAGGGAGCGTCACGGACTGGCACCGTATCAGGAAGACGACTTCACGGTTCAGACGCAGGAGGAAGTAGCCGCGGCCGCGGCCGAAACCTCGCGGATTATGACCTGGCTGCTGGCATCCATCGCCGGGGTGTCGCTGTTTGTGGGCGGCATCGGCATTATGAATGTGATGCTCGTGAGCGTAACCGAGCGCACCCGCGAAATCGGCCTCAGGCTGGCTGTAGGTGCACGCGGCCCCGATGTGCTCCTTCAGTTCCTGATTGAAAGCGTGGTGCTCTGCCTGCTCGGCGGCATTGGCGGCATCCTGCTCGGGCTGGCCGCAACCGAAATTATCGCAAGCTACGCCGGCTGGCCGGCCCTGTTCTCAACCGAAGCCATGTTTATTGCGGTGAGCGTGTCGGCAGCGGTCGGCGTCTTCTTCGGGTTTTACCCCGCCTGGAAAGCCTCCCGCCTCGACCCGATCGAGGCCCTGAGGCGGGAGTAGGAGTACCGTACCGTGTTTTTGGGATGAGGACTGAGTGTTGTGCCCCTCACCGAAGGAACTTCACCGGCGGCGATGCAAAGTTTTTCCGGTTCAATCTTTGTTATATTGGCAAAACGGAAGTAAATAACCTGGATGCGGACAGATACCGAATAATCTTCAGTCCATGAAAACCAACAAATTGCTTGAATCTTCGACCGTTTCTCTGAATGAACTTTTTGGAAACGGCAAAACGTACCGGGTTCCTGCCTGGCAGCGCGACTATGCCTGGCAACCGGAAAACTGGGAAGATTTGTGGGATGATATCTGCCAAATAACTGAATCCGGTTTGCCTCACTACATGGGCGCAGTTGTGCTGCAGGATGCGGGCAACAAGCAGTTTGTGGTGATTGACGGGCAGCAGCGGCTGGCAACACTCAGCATTATCGCTATGGCCTGTATAAAAATGATAAGGTCGCTTGCTGAGGAAGGCGAAAATCCTGCCGAAAATCAGGAGCGGGCAGAATTGCTGCTTCGCCAATATATCGGCACCAAAGATCCCGCTTCCTTACGGTACTCGAGCCGACTTTTCCTTAATGAAACCAACGACCCGTTTTATCAGGCAACCCTGCTGCAGTTCCGGAATCCGTTGAACATCCGCAAGCTCCACGAGTCGGAGGCCCTTTTATGGCGGGCCTTTCAGTTTTTTGAAGCATCTGTAAGGCAGAGGTTTGAAAGCACCCGCGACGGAGCGCTGATCGCCGATTTTTTGAACAAGCATATAGCCGAGAAACTCGTTTTCACACAAATTCTCGTGGAGGATGAGCTCAGTGCTTACACCGTTTTTGAAACCCTTAATTCCCGGGGTGTGGCGTTAACCGCAACTGACTTGCTGAAAAACTTTCTGTTTTCGCAGGTCTCGGGGTCAAAAACAGATTTGGAACACACCAAGCGGCAGTGGGCTGAAATTACCGCCTTAACCGGCCTGAGCAGCTTTCCTGAGTTTCTGCAACATCACCTCAGCGTAAAACAAAAAACAGGCAGCCGGCAGAACCTTTTTAAGCAGCTCAAGGGCAGAATTAGTACCCCGAAGGATGTTTTTGATCTTTTGGATGAGCTCCATCGCACAGCATTTCTGTATGAAGCGCTTGAAAGGCCGGCAGATGAGTTTTGGGCTGATTATCACGAAGCCCGGCCTTTCGTCAGGGAGCTGAGTCTGTTTCGGGCGAATCACTACAAACCCCTGGTAATGGCGGCTTACGGCCGTTTTGATGCCGCACATTTTATTCAGCTGCTCAGGTACTGTGCTGTCATTACATTTCGCTACCGTGTAATCAGCAATCTGAACGCAAACGAACTCGGGAAGCAGTTCGGTCAGCTTGCCGTTCAGGTTTCTGAAGGCAGGGTAAAAACAGCCCGTGAAGCTTTTGCGGCACTTGGTTCCGTGTATCCTGATGATGAACAGTTTATCAATAGTTTTTCGGCTTTAAGCCTGAATACCAGAAGTGCCAAAAAATTGGTAAGGTACATTCTGGTGAAGCTCGAAAACCGGCTTTCTGGGAAAGCCATCGATTTTGAGACAACGGATGCTACCATTGAACATGTTCTGCCGGAAAACCCCGGCTACAGTTGGGAACAGAGTTTCTCACCCGCAGACCACAAAGCCTTTGTTTACCGGCTTGGCAACCTGACACTGCTTGAAGAAAAGAAAAACCGGGCACAGGCCGGAAATGCAGGCTATGAAGAAAAAAAGCAGGTCTATCAGGAAAGCTCCTTTGCATTAAGCCAAAATATTTCGGCCGGCGAGTGGGGGCCTGAAGCAATCAGGGCACGGCAGCGGCTTATGGCCCGTATTGCGTGTTCGGTTTGGCGGATCAGCGAGTAAGCGCCACCCTCACCCCGTCAGCACCGCCATCACCTGCTTTTTGTAGGTTCTGCTTACGGGGATTTCGCTGTTTGGCACCGTGACAGAAGTGGCCGAAAAGGTTTGTACGTGATTCCGGTTTACGATAAAAGACCTGTGCGTGCGGATGAAATAATCCGGCAGCTGCTGCTCAAAAGCGGCGAGCGTTTCTTTGGTGGTGAAGCGCTCCGTGTTTGTGGTAATCTTCACATAATCTCCCAGGCTTTCCAGCGAGATGATCCCGGAGAGCCTGATCTGTCGGTTCTCCCGCTTTTCCCGGATGGTGATGAAGGCTGTTTTCAGGCCCTCATTTTCTTTGTTGCGCGCGCTGAGCTCAGATTCCTTGTTCACAAAGCGCAGATAAAGCAGCAGAAAGGCCTTCAGAAAAACCACCAGATAGATTACCGATGCCAGCACAAATACGTTGGCCATCACCGGGTCAAGCACCTGATAGTTGTACTCAGCTATTACCACAAAAGCAAGGAGCATGACAATCAGCTGCAGAAAAAACGAGATGATGATGGTGTAAGCGGTGTACAGCCAAAACCGGAGAAACGATTTCTGAAGCAGGTAAACCGGCACGAGGTAGTAGTTGAAGAAGTAAGAGGTGCCGACGGCAACCGGCATGAGAAAACTCACAAAATAGAAGGTCTTTGCAAAATCACTGAAGGTGCTGCCAAAGCCCGCAATCAGGAAAAGGGAGATGAGGATCCAAAAAAGAAGGTGTTTGCCGGTTTGCATTGTTTTTATCTGAATATCAGCAGAATAACGCAGGAATGCAGGTTTTGTCGGTGAGCAGCAGGTTTCGGTCGGTATAATGCATTGCATGCAGCGGTGCCCTCAAGATACCTTTTTAGGGAACACCCACTGAACATTCATTTAACCTTGTAAGCATTATGATTGATTTATTTAATACGGGCGGACCGCTGTTTATGGGTACGCTTACCCTCATTTTTGCCGCTGTAATCGCAGCATTTGTTTTCAGCTTTCTTCAGATCCGGAAAGGTGGCGCACCCGGGGTTTCGATAGTGAAAGAAATCGGACTGTTTGGCCTCATTATCGGAATTTTGGGTCAGTCGATCGGACTCTACACGGCCTTTTCAATTATTGAAGAGGCCGGGATGATTTCTCCCGAAATCCTGATTTCAGGGCTGAAAGTATCGTCCGTCACAACGATTTATGGTCTGATTATCGCGGTTTCAGCTTACCTGCTCTATTTCGCGCTCAGGCGAATTGAAGCCCAAAACGCTGAGCGCTGATGATGGCATTTTAGCGCGCTTCAGCCCTGTAGGAAAACGCATCCTTTCGGTAACGGAATGTACTGGAAGGATGCGTTTGGGTGAAGGGCACCGGCGCCGGAACTATCACCGGTCTTTATCACCATCTTCTCAGAAATTCCATTTCACCGAAACCAGCACGAGGCTGCCGGCATCGGCAAGGGGGGAGTCGGAGGCGCCGAGGAAGAACTGGGCGAGCAGGCTTGCATCGGTGTTTTGGGTGAGGCTTCGCGTTACCGATGGCGAGATGAAGGCGCCCCGCTCGTCAGGGTAGGTGATGAGGGTGAGGGCCGCATCCGTGAGCGGGTTCAGGTTTTGCTGCAGGGTGCTGCTGAGCTGCCAGGCCGATATGGAGGGGTTATCAGCTGAGAGCGGCTGTGAGAGCAGACCAAAGGTTTCAGTGCCGCCGCTGCTGTTGTACAGCACCTCGGCGATGGCAAAGAGTCCGTTACTGAACATATGATCGGCCGAGACCGCCGCGACAAAGCTGTTTTCGCGCCTGCCCGATTCGGGCGCTTCGACATCCCGGAAAAGCATCAGCTCGCCTTTGAGGCCCGTGCCGCCCATGCTTCCGGCCCAGCCGCCGCCCAGCGCCAGGCGGTTGCGGTACCAGCCGGTGATGAGCTGCACATCATACCCGCGGAAGCCAAAGCCATACAGTGCGGCCACAACGCTTTGCCGCATGCCCGCACGCGAAGGTGCCGCGGCAATTTCCAGCCGGGAGTCCCAGCCGGTGAAGTAGCGGATCCGCACGGCATCAGTGCCGGGCCGCTCGGGATAATCGAACTCGTACACCGAGTAAATATTGAACACATCATTTGGGTTGCTCAGCATATTGATGCCCCAGTTGATGCGCTGCCGCCCCGCCCGGATGTTCCAGTCGCCGCTGCTCCAGTCGGCATAGAGCCGGTCGGGGAGCAGGTGAAGGAGCACATCCCCCGAGCGGACCGGCATCCATGAAAGGTTCACGAAGCCCTCGTCGGTGTCGATAAAATCCGCATATACCGGGAAATCCTGCACCAGGTCGCCGGCAAACAGCCTGGCGCGGCCCTGTGCGTGCAGGCTGAAGTTGCGGCCGAAATCAGCGCGGAGGTTCAGCCGGCCCTGCATGCGGTACTCGAAATAGGTCTGATCACCCTCCGGCTCCGGCAGGGTAGTGGCAATGCGCAGCGGCATCGCCTGCAGGTAGCCGCCGAATTGGAGCTCCTGTGCAGAAGATGGGTTGCTGTCGATTACCGCAAAAAAAACAATACCTAAGCTGAGAATGAATTTCTGACGGATCGAATGAAACAGAGCTCTCATGCGAATCTCCGTTGCGATAGTTGGAAAAAAACTAAATGAAAGGATTCTGACGGATCAGGAATCTGAAGGAGGATTACGAAGATTATCGTTACGAAGAGCGTCGTAAGAATTACTACGAAGTTTGTCGTAATTATCCGGCTTGGGTGGCAGAACCCTCACCCGTTTACCGCTTCCCCTACCCGCTCATCGCTGTGGATGGCGCCGTCAACCATGGTTACGACCCGGCGGGCGCGGTCGATTACGCGCTGATCGTGCGTGGAGAAGATGAAAGTGATGTTCTGCTCGCGGTTCATTTTCTCCATGATGTCGAGCAGGTTCATGGCCGAGGCCGAGTCGAGATTGGCGGTAGGCTCATCAGCGAGGATGAACTTCGGTCCGGATGCCAGGGCACGTGCAACGGCAACCCGCTGCTGCTGCCCCCCGCTCAGCTGCTTCGGCCGGGCATCAAAGCGGTCGCCCAGCCCCACGGCTTCGAGCAGCGCCTTCGCACGCTCGTCCATCTCAGCTTTGCTCCGGTTTCGCAGCAGCATGATGAAGCTCACATTCTCCAGCGCAGTGAAAACCGGAATCAGGTTGTAGTGCTGAAAAACGAAACCGATGTTTTGCAGGCGGAAATCAATCAGGGCACTGTCTTTCATGCCGGTGATGTTGTTGCCGTCCACCTCCACGGTACCGGAGGTGGGCTTATCAAGCCCGCCCAGCATATTGAGCAGCGTCGTTTTACCGGAACCCGAAGGCCCGACGATGGTGGTGAATTCCCCCTTCTCAAAAGAAACCGAAACATCTTTGAGCGCATGCACCGGAACGGTGTCGGGGTTGTAGATTTTAGAGAGACTGGAGGTTTTTACGATACTCATTTTTTTTCAGTATGTCAGTATTTAAGTATGTCAGTGTGTCATTTTTCAGATACAGGTGTAATTTGTATCTGAGTGGATTTGAATTATAAGTTCACGTTTTTTGAAAAAAATAAAATCAAATTGAATCTAAAGTTTTTGTTCAGCTCTTCTGACGATTGTGTAGAGTATTCGACTCAGTTCATCAGCGTCCTGATACATTTTCTCGAATTGTTCCTTTGTCAAATACCCGGTGTCCTTCAAAAGGTTTAGCCAGTATTTAACTTCCAAAGATTCTTTATAAGAAATGTACATCTTGGCGTTAAAATCAGCCTTTGAAATCGCTCCGTTTGCTTCCGCTATATTGGCACCAATGCTTGTTCCCGACCGAAGAATTTGTCGGGCCATCGCATATTCTTTATGCACACTATTAAGTTGCTTGTGCAGGAAAACAACCTGCACAGCAAACTTGTAGGCTTTGTTATAAATATTGTTGTTCAACCCGTGACTCATAATAAATCAAAATTAGTTTCAGTCAAATGAAAAGTATGCTTCACATTAGAGCTACAAAACACGAATTCCTTTCAAAAAAAGCTCTCTTAGAATTAAACAACTATCGACACACTGACACACTGACACACTGACATACTGATTTATTGGATCACCGAAGTTTTTGTCGCTTTTATCGCCGGATACAAAGATGCCAGCAGCGTCACGAAAATCACAATCAGGCCGATGCTCACAAATTCGCCGGTGCTGAGTATGGGGAACACGAGGTGATCCCAGCCGAGCTCGGCGGTTCCTTCTGCGAACATTTCGAAGTTGATCCCGCTTGCGCTGAAGTGCCGGATGCTCAGCAGCGCGAGGGCGAAACCCGCCGCTGCCCCGGTGAGGGTTAGCAGCACGGCTTCCAGTACTATCATCATAAAAATGCGGACGCGGCTCATGCCGATAGACAGCAGCATGCCTATTTCCCGCATCCGCTCAAACAGCGCCATGAGCATGGTGTTGAGGATGCCGAAGGCCAGCGCCAGCATGATGATCATGGTTACGATATACAGCATCAGCCCGCCCAGCTGCACCAGGGTGCTGAGCTCGGGGGAAATCTCGGTCCAGGTCTGGGCGCGGATTTCCGGGAAGGCCGCGTTAAGGGCTTCGGCGAGTGCCGGGGCATCGTCGATATCGTAGAGCAAAACGCCGGCTTCATGATACAGCGGCACTTCGGAGAGATGCCGGGCGAGGTCCGATGCCCGTACGAGCACGGTCGTTTCATCATACTCGGTAGAGGCCGAGCGAAACTGCCCCACAATGTTGAAGGCCGCTGAAGTAAGTTCGCCTTCCGCGGTTTCGAAGGTGAGCACAATCCGGTTGCCGATCCGCAGCCGGTGCTGTTCCAGCAGAGCTTCGCCCAGCAGCACGGGGTTGCGGATGCCCTCCGTATTCAGGTAGCTGCCTTCCGTAACGCGCTCATGGAAAGTGGTTGTGTTGATTTCCCGCTGCGGATCAAGACCGCGTACGCGCACGCCCGAGGTTTTTACCGGAGATTGCAGCATGGCATCAGCCAGTACGCGGGGTGCCCAGGCCTGAACGCGGCTGTCTTCGTCCAGAAAGCGGAACAGGGCTGCGGTGCTGCTCAGCGTATCGGCCGGCCGGCGCTCGGTGAGGAACTCAGGGTGATGCACCTGCAGGTGCGTGATTTCACTTTCAATCAGATAATTCACCCGCTGATGCAGCAGGCCGTTCATGGTGCCTACGGTTACAACTCCGGCCCACAGGCCCGCGATGATGGCCGCAATCAGCACGCCGCTGCGGCCGGGATGGCGCCAGATGTTGCGCCAGGCGATGGTTAAAATCATTTTCATGGGGAGGGCCGTGGGTTAGGTTCGGGACGCATCAAGAATATTGAGCCGGAAAATTTTGATGAGCGGGAAGAGGAAGACCACCATTGCAATGCCAAACACGATCACACCCTGCATGTAGAACTGATCGGCGGCGAAGGAAACCGGCAGCACTGCCTCCCAGCCCATTTCTATAATGGCTTCGGCTACGTCGCCGGTGAGCTGTATGGGGTTGTAGTGCAGGTACAGCAGCAGCAGCCAGGAAACGCCAATGCCCGAGAGCACCCCTATGATGCTGAGCATCAGGGTTTCCCAGAAAACGACCAGGGCAAGGCGGCCGCGCTTCATGCCTACGGAAAGCAGCATGCCGAATTCGCGCATCCGCTCCAGGGTCATAGTGAGGATGGTACCGAAGAAGCCAAAGCCGATCACCAGATAAAGCACCGCCCCGAGGAAGTAGGCGCCGGCAAGATCGAACTCCAGCAGCTGAAGCAGCTCGGGTATCATTTCGGGCCAGGTATAGGCGATGAGATCGGCTTCGCTCAGCCGGCTGTTCAGCGCGGCCGCGACGGCATCTTTGTGGCGGTCGGCATCCATTTCGATGAGCAGCGCGGTTACGTGCTCTTCGGCAGACAGCAGGAACTGCGCCTCGGCCAGCGGCAGGTACACCATCTGATTGTTAAGGTCACGCAGCGGGTGCTGCACAATACCGCTGATTTCGTACAGCGCATTGGCCGACATCCCGAAGCGGCCCTGACCCAAAAGCAGGATGGTGTCGCCGGTGCGGAGCTGCAGCCGCCGGGCCAGCCCTTCGCTGATTACGGCCATTTGCTCGCCCTGCTCAAAAAAGCGTCCTTCAATCAGCAGGTCTTTCAGCCCGTTGAAGGCGTGCTCCTGCTCAGGCTCAATCCCGAGTACCAGCGCGCCGCGTGTTGCGTGGTCGTTGCCGGCCAGCATGAAGGTTTCAATGCGCGGGATGAGCGTGCCGATGCGCGGATGTGCCTCCCTGATTTCGCGCAGCAGCGCTTCATCCAGCAGAAAGGCATTGTCGAGAGAGGCTTCTTCGTCGTAGCGGTAATCCTGCAGCTGCACATAGCCGGTATGGAAGCGCACCATGTTATCCACCATGATTTCATGTGAGCCGCGGTTGAGCGACTGCATGAGGATGGCGGCAAAAACCGCAAACACGATGGCGGAAATGGTGATGAGCGAGCGTTTGGGGTTCCGCCACAAGTTCCGCCAGGCAAGTTTCAGATACATAAGCTTGAGGAGTTGAAGGCCCTGCCCGGTCATAAACCGGATTTCCGGTGTGATGCCGGCAGGGGGGTTCGGGTAAGAGCGGGGTGAAAAAGGCGTTCGTTTTTCTGCTTAGCGCAGCCGCTGCATGTTTCTCTGGGTGAAGAAATCTTCGCCTTCACGAATACCGAAGCGGAGCTCACGGTACTGCAGCACGGTTTTCTGATCGCGGTCGGCGGGGATAACCGTGAGCCGCCCCGGGAGGGTGCGGCCGCCAAGGGTCCGGATGTCGTCAAAGAGGATGGTTTGGGCAAGTTCACCGCGCTGATCGAAGTTCTCGACGCGCAGCTGAATGAAGTCGGTCTGGCAGATCCACATCAATACGTGGCCCCAAACTACTGCGGCATCGGGGTCGGGCACGAGGCGGATCACCCAGGCCTGCCGCCCGTCAACGGTTTCTTCGCGCAGCAGCTCGTGGGTGTAATCATCAATGACGGAGGTTTCGCGCACGAGGTCGTCGTTGGTGAAATCGGAGCCCATCCACGATTGGGCCATCATGGAGGGTGGCATGCGGATGGTGCGGTCAACGCCTGGTACGTAGTTCCAGATTTCGTTGTCGCGCTTGAGGAAGGTCGTGCCCTCATCGCGGGCGGGTGCGGTAATCAGAATCATGGAGTGCGTGTTGCCCAGCGCCCAGCTGCGGATGCTCACTTCCCGGGTATAGCGGGGGCGCTCGATGGTCATGGTCATTTCAGCGTAGCTCGATTCGCCCCGCATGGTCTGATCCATCTGCCGGATGATTTCTTTGGGATCTGCATCCTGTGCGGCGGCTGTCTTCAGCAGCAGGCTTAGCAGGATGAACATAAGCACGGTTGGTTTCATGGTTTTTGAAGGGGTGTAGGATGATGGGGTTCTCAGCCGTCGCGCGTTTTGGTGCCGTTTTCCCGGGTTGCGTGTGCGGCGATGTTCGGGTTGCTTTCCCATTGCCGGATGGCTTCTTCAATCGGCTGCTGAATCCACCGGTAAAATCCGGCTGTTTCCTGCAGCCATGCGCCGGTTTCGTCGTTTCGGTTTTTGAGCTGCGCGGCTTTGTCGAGCAGCCCTCCGAACAGGTCGAACAGCCTGAACCGGCTTCGGATGAGGTCTCCGGGACGGTTCCGGCTGATGCGGTAGTACGTTTTACGGTCGCCGGGCAGGCTCACGGCTTCGATGAAGTGCGTATTCACCAGCATTTTCATGGTAGCGCTGATGCTGCCCTTGCTGGCACTTAGGGTGTCGCGGATGTCATCGAAGGAGACGGCATCTTGATCACACACCATCAGGTAACCGAAAACGCGCCCGGCCATGCGGGTGAGTCCGAAGGTTTCCATCAGAAGCCCGGACTCTTCAATAAAGGCTAATTTGTCTTTTGTAATATCCATATTCAAATATACGCACATTGTTCAAAAGGTTCAATAAAAAATGAACCAAATGAACAGACTAAAAAACCTGTCAGTAACCCGGCGCAGGGCTCGTCATCATCACACATCCCGTCAAAAAAAAGAGAGAACGGAAGCGGGGCTCAGCTATTCCCTAAATAATATTTCAGCTGCCGTTCGAGTTCGCCTACGTTTATGGGCTTGCTGAGGTAATCGTTCATGCCGGCTTCGAGGCAGCGTTCTTTTTCGCCTTTTATGGCGCCGGCTGTTAAGGCAATAATCAGGGTTTTGTCATCGAGATAGCTCATGCGGATGCGTTCGGTTGCTTCGTACCCGCTCATTTCGGGCATCTGCACATCCATGAGGATGAGGTCGGGCCGCTCTTCCTGATAAAGCAGCACGGCTTCCTTGCCGTCTGCCGCTTCGGAGATCCGCGCATTGGGGATGAATTTTTTTACCAGTGCGCGGGCGAGTACCATATTTGCGCGGTTGTCGTCGGCAATGAGAATACGATAGATGCGGTTCGTTGACCAGTGCTGCTCTGCCTCTGGGCTCTTTTTGCTGACCGGAACCGGCGATCTGAGCCTGGCGAGTGCGTCATAAATCTGTTTGCTGCTTACGGGTTTGTTCATCTGCCGCTGAATATCGTAGCGTGCGCAGGCTTTAAAGATGACTTTATCGTTGGCATCGCTGTGCAGCAGCAGAATCGGAAGTTGCTGCGAGTTAATGCCAAGATCTTCCCGAATGTTCCTGATCATTTCAATACCATCCATTTCGGGCATATGGTAATCGGAAATCAGCGCATCATAACTGCCAGAGAAGCTTTTGAGGTGATTTATAGCCTGCTCGCCGCTGCTAAAAACAGTACATGAAATGTTGCGGCTTTCCATCACTTTTTGGAGGATGCGGGCATTATTGTCATTGT
This sequence comes from Balneolales bacterium, assembly GCA_020832405.1. Taxonomy (GTDB): domain Bacteria; phylum Bacteroidota; class Rhodothermia; order Balneolales; family Cyclonatronaceae; genus Cyclonatronum. The sequence goes on along the minus strand of JAFIET010000055.1, from coordinate 6,452 downwards.
CATCAACAATAAGCACCGAAGAAATTTTCTCAAGATCGTAGCTCTCCGCACGTTTTTCGCGGCTATAGGGAAGGGTTACATCAAACCAGAACCGGCTGCCTTTCCCTTCCTCGCTCTCAAGCTCGAGGGTACTGTCCATGAGTTGCAGCAGGCTGTTTGAGATAGCAAGCCCCAGCCCTGTGCCGCCGTATTTGCGGGTAGTTGAGCCGTCGGCCTGCGCAAAGGCGTTAAAAATCTGATTTTGCTTCTGTCGTGCTATGCCGATTCCGGTATCTCGAACTTCAAAACGCAGGGTAACAGTATGAAGGCCTTCGGGCGGGGTGTGCTCATCTATCACCAATACTGAAAACTCGATTTCGCCCTGTTCGGTAAACTTGGCAGCATTGCCCAGGAGGTTAATCACGACCTGCTTTAACCGGATAGAGTCGGCCCAGATAAACGGAGGTGATTTCTGATCGAGGTTAAGTAAAAACTCCAGATTGCTTTTCGCTATTCTGTAGCGTAGGATATCCGCAATCTGCTCGCACATTTCCACAAAGTCCGTTTTTTCAATGTAGAGCTCAAGCTTGCCGGCTTCAATCTTTGAGAAATCGAGAATATCGTTGATGAGCTCGAGCAGCACTACGCCTGAGTTATGGACTGAGTTGAGGTACTGCCCCTGTACCTCATCGAGCTCGCTTTGCAGCAGCAGCTCCGAAAAGCCGATGATGCTGTTGAGCGGAGTGCGGATTTCGTGGCTCATATTGGCCAGAAACTCAGATTTTGCCACGTTGGCGGCTTCTGCCTGCCGTTTGGATTCGATGAGCTCGAGGGCAGCTTTCTTTTCGGCATCCACATCCTGAATGGTGCCATACAGGCGCACGCACTTATCCTTATGAAATTCAGAGTAGGCAATTACGCGAATCCAGACTTCTTTACCGGTTGTGGTAATGATCTGAAAATCATGATCGAGCGAGCGGCCGTATTTCATGGCATCGAAGCTCAGCTGCCGCAGCAGTTCCCGGTTCTCGCCTTCTTTATAGAACTGCACAATATTTTCAGGGTTGGGGATGAAGTCATCACCCACTTCATGAATTTCGCGGGTCACTTTCGACCAGGTCATGCGGTTACGTATCAGGTCAATTTCCCAGCCGCCAACCCGTGAAACCTGACTGATCTGATCGAGCATCTTCCGGGCCCGGTACAGCTGCTGCAGGGTTCTTACCGCGCCTTTGTACCCCTCAAGATGGTTAAAGAGCACAAAAACAAGTGTTGTATCGGCACCCTCCGATGCAATTGTTGCTTTACGCAACAAACCGGTGATGCTCATCTCCTCATTAATTAAATCCCGAAGTTCAATGGCGAAAGGTAACAGCTGTTCCTGTGTATAATCAGGCTTTAAGTCGTTTGTGATGGTTTGTTCAACTACTTCACTCACCCGCGCTTCGATGGTACCGCGTATTGAACCAGCCGCCTCAAGGGCGTCTTTTACCGCAGGGCTCAGCCAAAACGAAATGTCTTCACCTGCAAAGCGCCACAGTCCAAATCCCATGGTTTCCTTACGGGTAACTAAATCAAAGAATACAGCATCAGTCCGTATCAGGCTGTAGCAGGTTTGGCGCAGGCTGTCTTTCATAAACTTAATAGGGGATTGAATGGATACCTTAGAAAATCCCTTAAGGCGGTTTCTTTGGCAATACAAAGAAAATTGCTGCTTGAAGCAAAAACGATGGGCGTCAAAATCATGTGGCCATAATATATTATGATACTTAATATTAGGAATAATTGCTTCCCATATTCGATGGAAGCCCTCCCGGGGCTGACCGGTATCACGGGTTTAAAAATATTCGGTTCTATGACGGAGGATACATTATCTTCAGCCTCAAAACGCAGCCTAATATAAAGAAAAATGATCCACGAACTTCAGCTTCGGGTAAGCCCGGAGACGGCTTATGATGCAGATGCCCTGCGCACCTATACTGCCGCAAAACTTAAACTGCCGGAAACCGAGATCACCGAAGTCGAAATTGTGCGCCGCTCGATTGATGCCCGCAAAAAGCAGGTGATGGTGCAGCTTTCGGTGCGGGTGTGGCATAAGCAGCCTTTCAAGGAAACCGAAATCGGGCTGCCCGCCTACCCGAACGTGCGGTCTGCCGAAGAAGTAATCGTAATCGGCGCCGGACCCGCAGGTCTGTTCGCGGCCCTGCGCCTCATCGAGCTCGGCTATCGCCCGATTGTGCTGGAGCGCGGTAAGGATGTGAAGGCCCGCATCAAAGACATCAAAAATATTAACGTGCGGCACGAAGTAAACCCCGACTCAAACTACTGTTTCGGGGAAGGCGGGGCCGGCACCTACTCAGACGGCAAGCTCTACACCCGCGCAAAAAAGCGGGGTGATGTACGCCGCATCCTTGAGCTGCTTGTGGGCTTCGGTGCCGTTCGCGATATCCTCGTTGAGGCGCACCCGCATATCGGCACCAACAAGCTGCCGGGCATCATCGCAAGCATGCGCGAATGTGTGATAGCACACGGTGGCGAAGTGCATTTCGATACCCGCGTAACAGGCCTCATTACTGAGGGCGGTGCGCTGCGCGGGGTGCGTACGTTAAAGGGTGATGTGTTCCGTGCCCGAAAAACCATTCTTGCAACAGGGCACTCCGCCCGCGACATTTTCCGGCTGCTGCACGAAAACGGCATCCTGATTGAGCGGAAGCCGCTCGCTGTTGGGGTACGGGTTGAGCACCCGCAGCAGCTCATCGATCAGATTCAGTACAGCTGCGAAACCGACCGCGGACCCTGGCTGCCGCCTTCCTCCTACAGCATCACCAAGCAGGTGGAAGGCCGCGGGGTGTACTCGTTTTGCATGTGTACCGGCGGGGTGATAGCCCCCTGTGCAACCGAGCCCGGCGAAATCGTGACCAACGGCTGGTCGTCGTCCCGCAGGGCGCGTTCAACGGCCAACAGCGGCATTGTGGTCGAGCTTCGGGATGAAGATTTCCGGCCGTTCGAAAAGCACGGTCCGCTGGCGGCCATGTATTTTCAGCAGGCCATTGAGGTGCAGGCCTGGAAGGCAGGTGGAGAGCGCCAAACGGCGCCGGCGCAGCGCCTCGAAGACTTTGTGAAGGGGCGGGTTTCGGCCGATCTTCCGAAAACCTCTTACGCGCCGGGTATTACGCCGGTGGAAATGGGGGATGTGCTGCCTGATTTCATTCACCGGGCGCTGCAGCAGGGCTTCCGGCAGTTTGACCGCTCGATGCGGGGTTACCTCACCAACGAGGCCGTTGTGCTCGCCCCCGAAACCCGCACCTCCTCGCCGGTGCGCATCCCCCGCGACAGCCAAACCCTGGAGCATCCGCAGCTGAAAGGCCTGTTTCCGTGCGGGGAAGGCGGCGGGTATGCCGGCGGCATTGTAAGTGCCGCAATGGATGGTGAGCGCGTTGCGGATGCCGTAGCCCGCGCCGCGAGGGCCGCAAAGCCCTGAAATACGAAAGCGGGAGCTGCTCACTGGCTGAGCAACCCCCGCCCAAAAATTTAAGCAGCTATTATTTAAGAGCTTAACTACAAAAATGGTTTTCAGCAAGCCAGGTCGCATTTTGGCAAACTGTTAATGGCACTTAATAAATCTGCCTTAAATTTTCTTGCCGCTGCCGGGTTGTCTCTTGATATGTATTCCACTTGTCGCAACAAGCGATTTTGGAATGATTCACGAAGGTTGATTTTCATGCCTGGAAATAATTTTTTCCATATTTCTTTCCAGCTCCTCCAGCGACACCACACGATTTTTGCCGGAAATTAAATGTTGCAAAGCTTCATGCAAATCGGTTTTGGCAGCATGAAAATCAGCTTCACTTTCAATTACTTCCACTTCAGGCAGCTGATCAAGCAGTTCGTAAAGCTTTTGCAGAGAATCTTCCTTTTACACGAAGTGTTACGGTCGGCATAGTTGTATGAATTTAATGGATTTAGAAAATAAAGTACGCCGGGCGAAAAATTATTTCAAGAATAAAAATAGCGGATATAACCAGGGTATCAAAGGTTATGTAAAGAAAATAAGCGGGCAGGAAACGAACCTGCTGATTACCTCCGGTACGTAAGTGCCCCGCTTATTTGTCGTGCCTTTATGGCGATGGCTTCATTTACTTCGCCGTCATCCCGCCATCAACCACAAAGGAGCTGCCGGTGATAAAGCGGCTTTCATTAGAAGCGAGAAACAGCGCCATTTCTGCGATTTCGCGGTTGGTGGCATAGCGGCCGAGGGGGATCATCTGCTCGAAACCGGCCTTCACTTCGTCGCCCTTGCCGGGGGCGAAGCCGTCTTCAAGCGAGCGCATCATGCGGTTATCAACCGGTGAGGGATGGATGCTGTTCACCCGGATTTTATCTGCGGCGAGTTCAAGCGCTGCGGTTTTCATGATGCCGAGGGTCGCATGCTTGCTCGTAACATAGGCGCTCACATTCGGTGTGCCCCGAAGGCCTGCAACGGAGGAGGTGATCATCACACTGCCGCCGCCGTTCTCTTTCAGGTGCGGAATGGCGTGCTTCAGCCCCAGAAAAATACTTTTCACGTTCACCGCCATCACTTTGTCGAACAGCTCTTCCGGGTATTCGCTGATGGGCAGCACTTTGCCTTCTATACCGGCATTAAGAAAGAGCACGTCGATCTTGCCGTGTGCTTTTGCGGCTTCATCCGTGTAGCGGGCCACATCTGCTGAGAGGCTCACATCAGCGGCTGTCCAGGTAACGGGGCTGTCTGCCGGGAGTTTGCTTACGGCCTGTTTGAGCGCGCCGGCATCGAGATCAACAAGGTGGATACCCCGTGCGCCTTCTTCCAGAAAAAGAGCCGCAGACTCCAGACCGATTCCGCCTGCGCCACCGGTAATGATGATGACTTTATCCTGCATTCGGGTTTTCATACTGACCTCCGGTTAAATGTTGGTGGGCGGGGTCCCTCACCAGAAAGTGCAATCAAAGAACGGCTAAAAGCTCCGGCCGTTTCATGCGAACCATCCGGATCAGAACTTTACCTGCAAGATACAAAACGAGGGTGTTGCAGGTTGTAAAACCGAAAGAAAGGCTCTGTTTGTAACCGGCTTAGAAGTACTGATGATAGCGTTTTTCGCCGGCTTCAATCCGCACGGGCAGGCGGTTTTCAGGAGGAGGGAGGGGGCAGGTCGTGTAATCTGAAAAAGCGCAGGGCGGGTTGTAGAGTTTGTTGAAATCGAGGAGTACCGTGCCGTTCGGCCCCGGGTTGGGCACGTAGAGGAAGCGTCCGCCGCCAAAGGTTTCTTCCCGGTTGGTATGATCGGCTACAATCAGAAAAAGCTGCTCATCATCCGCTTCCCCAAGCGCCCACAGCGAAAGAGGTTCACCCCCAAGTTCAAAGGTTAGGATGCCCGGAGAATCAGTATCGGTAACCTGACCCAGCACATTTAAAATGGGCAGGCTGGAAGCTTGTTCGTGCGGTATCAGTTTGGCTTCGGTTTTGAAGGCAGCGTTCACCGGAAAGCGCTCGATCCCGGTAAAGCCGGTGTACACATAGCTCTGCTGATCGTACAGACGCAGGGCTATTTCGCCACCGCGCTCAATAAACGTAAAGGCAAGCCGTCCGTGCTCGGGCTCGAGGGCGTTTTCGACCGGAAACGTAAGGTTGCCGGTTAAGGCTTCACCGTTTATGGAAAAGAGTCCGTCTTCAGCGGGGCTGAGGGTAATCATGCTGCCGTTTATGGTGAGAGATCCGGCCTCGGGCAAAATGCTGTTTTCAGGCAGGATGATATCATTTGTATCGGCAGTACCGAAAGTATGGGTGCCGTCTTCGAGCCAGAAAAGGCCGGCGAGCTTCAGCCAGCCGCGCTCAGCGCTGAGGCGTTCTACGCGATCCTCATGCCAGAGCTCAACCTCTTTTTCGTGTGAAAGGCTGCTGCCACAGGCCTGAAGCAGCAGAAAAGCAAGTATAGGGTGACAAATAATCCGAATGAACCAGGGAAGTTTCATAGTAACAGGCTACAAGTCTAAGTAAAAATTACGCTAATTGAACACCAAAGGGTTTAATATAAGCTTTTTGACTTCCTGCCATAAAATAAGAGTGCGTGTGAATGAGCAGTCGGCGCACGTACATCCGGATTCGTTTAAGTTATTGCAGCTCATCGAATTGGGGCTGCAAGAAGTGAAATTACCGGCTAAGGCTACGTAATTACACGTATAAAAAGCGACAGGTTTAAATGACCCTGTTTCACTATTCAATGCCAGTAGCAGACCTAAATTTGTGATAATCAATGATCAGCTTGTTATCTGCCATAGTGCTCAAATTGTTCATAAAAGCCGTGTTTGCGTAAGAACACGTATGTGCTGCCAGGGCCAATCGGGTTGTTTCAGAAGTTCATCGTGTAAACAGGCTCACTTATCGAAAACCAACCGGATAACAGTGTTTTTACCCTTACTTTAGATTCAGAAAATACACCTATACATAAAGGTGC
>JAFIET010000162.1 GCA_020832405.1 Balneolales bacterium | reverse complement strand
GCCGGTCGAACTCACTGTCGCGCGCGGCGGCAAGCTCCTCAAGCTGCGCCTGCGTTAGCATGCCCGGCATGTCGTCGTGATTGTGCCCGTGCCCGTGCCCGTGCCCGTGATTTCCGTGTGCAGTTGCAGGGGGATGCGCTTCGTGCCCTTCCGCCTGCTGCTGATGGTGTTCGTGCTCACTATGATGATGGGCTTCGTGACCGGAATGATGCTCAGTAGCGTGGTCATGCCCCTGATGAGGCGCGTTCCCGCTGTGGCCCGCCGGCTGCTCCATGCTCACATGCATTTCAATACCTTCGAAATGCACAAGCGGCACTGCCTGAGCCCGGTCGCGCAGCCATTGCTGCATAAGCGCGATTTCATCCTGCTGCGCATTGATGATGCGGGCCGAAAGCCGCTGCACCGCCGGGGAGGCCCCGTTAGCGGGCGACAGCCGCGACATGATGAGCGCCTGTGCGTGATGCACAATCATATCGGTCATGAAGTCCACATCGGCCTGTACAAAATTCTGACGCGAGGCATCGAGCCGCTGCCAGTACAGGGCCTCAAGCTCGCTGAGGTCACCGCGATCCGCCTGTTGGGTATTTGCAGGCTGCTGCTGCTCATGGTGATGATGACCGTGCTGCGCATGGGCCGCTACAGCGGGGAAAAGCAGGAGTCCGCCCGTCATCACAATAAACAGCAGACCGGCGCTCGTGCCGGCACGGAAAAACGGCAGCCCGGGGCGGAACCGGCTGCTTTTAGGGTTGCAGAGTAAATTCACAGTTGTGTTAGTAGAAGTAGTTGATAGGAATGGCTAAAACCAGAAAAAGTCAGAGTTATGAGATTACTCAAAACCCGCGGTTTATGCAAAGCCGGAAACACCCGGAAAATGAAATCAGACGGGCTCGCCGGAAAGGATGCGCAGGAGGCGCCCGTTGAAATAATAGTTCTCCCGGCCTTCTTTTGATTTTGTGAGATAACCGGCCTGTGAAAGCTCTTCAAGATATTTAGCGGCTGTAGGACGGCTGACCTTCAGGTCGCGCTGCAGGTGGGAAATTTTGCTGTACGGATGCCGGAACAGGTGATTGATCAGATCCTGACTGTAAAACGGGAACTGCTGCCGGATGCCAAGTTTGTAGGTTTTCATAAGATCACGGATGCCCGTGATGACCCGAATGGTATCCCGCGAAGTTTCAGCTACGCCCTTCAGCATGAAAATAAGCCAGCTTTCCCAGTCCTCATCCGTGCGCACCCGCTGCAGCAGCCTGTAATAATCCGGCTTATTCTGAACAATGTAGCGGCTAAGATACAAAATGGGGATATCGAGCAGCTCCTGCTTCACGAGGTAAATCATATTGATGATGCGCCCGGTGCGGCCGTTTCCGTCATAAAAACGATGGATGCTCTCAAACTGATAATGGATGATGGCCATTTTAATGAGCGGGTGAAGCCGGCTCATTTCATCATCATTAATAAATTGCTCAAGGTTGGCGAGGGCCTTTGTGATGTCATCTTTGTGCTGCGGGGGAACAAAAACAATTTCTCCGGTAGCGGGATTGGACAGATGCGTGCCAGGTAAAGCACGAATACCCGCCTGATTGTCTTCCAGGATTTTCTGTATGGCGATGATATGCCTGATCGTTAAAAGGCCGTCTTTTTTGATGAGCCGGAAGCCTTCCTCCAGCGCTGCGGCATACCTGCTCACTTCCTTCGTTGCCTGATCTGTTACCGACTCTTTCAGCAGCTGTGACTTAAACAGTGCATCCTGCGTGGTCACAATATTTTCGATCTCTGAAGAATCACGGGCTTCCTGCAGGGGCAGCGTGCTGAGCAAAATCGTCTGATTAGGCATCGTCTGCGAAATGCCCTTGAGCTCAGCAAGGTACTGCTGTGCGGAAATCGTAGCCCGCAGCACAGCTGTTGTCTCAATTACGGCATCCGGCGGCAGCGGTTTCCAGATCCATTCATCAGGAAGATGAATCATAATTATGGAGATAAAGTTGACAGGTTGGCACTAACATATAAAAAAATCCCGAATTTCTTTACACGTCAGGGAAGATGTATAAAGAAATCGGGATTTTTTTGGCAGGATGGGGATTCAGTTATTTTATTTAGATTGAAAAATAACCTTCATTAGTAGTTAAGTCAGTTAAGCCGTTTAAAAGCACTCCATAACCTGAAATCAGACAGTCAAAAAATGAGCAGAAGAAAAAAATCGCAGGCTGAATTTGTAAGGTGGTTTGGGCCATTGCTCGATGCTTTGCGTGAACTTGGAGGATCAGGCAGACCCAGAGAAGTTTCAGATAAAATTGCTGAAAGCTTAAAGGTATCCGAAGAGGAGCGCGAGGAGGTGTTGCGGTCGGGTCAGAGCAAGTTTCATAATCAGGTTGCATGGGCACGGCAATATCTGGTTTGGGAAGGTTGTCTTGATTCTTCAAAGCACGGCATTTGGGCGCTAACACCAAAAGGGGAAGCCGCGCAGCTCACTATGGAACAGTCGCGCGCGATTTTTTTGAAGTGGGTTGATATTCACCGAAAAGCGAGGAAGCCGCAATCCGGTGCAAACATAAAGAATGAATTGCCTGAGGAGGACGGAAGCAGCGCCGATACAGGTGAAAAAACGGATCTGCTGGAAGTATTGCAAAGCCTTACGCCGCAAGGTTTTGAAAAGGTATGCCAGCGGTTGCTGCGGGAGTCCGGATTTGAAAATGTAGTTGTAACCGGACAGTCACATGATGGCGGAATCGACGGGTACGGAACCCTTGAACTTAATCCGTTTGTAAGTTTTAAGGTGCTGTTTCAGTGCAAGAGATACAAAGGAACCGTGTCACGGGCTCAGGTTGGGGATTTCAGAAATGCAATGATAGGGCGTGCAGAGAAAGGCATCATAATG
>JAFIET010000161.1 GCA_020832405.1 Balneolales bacterium | reverse complement strand
ACGTCCCACCAAATATAAAAAGCCGTTCAGATTCAGTTCTGAGCGGCTTTTTTTGTGGGATAAATTTGCGGGAGGATAAGCTGAAAAGCAGTGAAGTCTTCATTTTCTTCAGACTATGACCTCAAAAAAAGAAAGATGAGGGAATCCCGAAAACAGATGAGGTCCGGAATCCCTTCACCCGGTAAAAAATCAGTTAATCCCCTGAAAAACAAAGGGGTCGGATGCTTCGAAGCGGGCGGAGGTTTCTCCGTTGTAGGTTTGGCCGGCGTCGGTGCGGAGCACTTTCACGGGGGCGCCTTCGGTGAAATCGAGGCGCTCAAGATCTACCCAAAAGGTGTTGGGGGTGAGGGCCGTCTCGAAGAAATACCGCAGGTTTCCGTGGTCAGCAACGACCCGCCACTGCGTGGTGGAGAGGTTGGGGAAGCCCTCTATGGAGTAGCCGTAAGGCACCGAAGTATTGCGGATAACACTGAAGGCCGCCGCAACTGAGAGCTGCGGATCATCGGTTTGCACTACGTGGTTGATGTAGTAGTGCGCCCGCACGAAACGGTCCGCCGATTTCACCGTACCGGGCAAAAACACATTGCCGGGTATCGCCTGCCAGTAGCTGAGCAGGGCGAGCTGATCCCGGAAAGGCGGATCGTTGGTCATCACAATATAATCGGGGCTGTGATGGATGGTGAGCCGGCCGTTGAGGTACTCAAAAATGGCGCTGTCGCCGGAAGCATCCGAAACGGAAAGGTGTACCGTCGTGAACTTATCGGTGCCCGGAATGAAATCGGTAACGACCACAAAATCCTCCCGGCCCAGGGCTTCGACCGCTTCGGCAACCGTCGCAAAATTATCCAGAACGTATTGTGCCCAGGCAGAAATCGCAAGTCCGGGCGTGCCTTCCTGCTGATCAAAGGAGGGGTAATCTGATTCCACCAGCCAGAGCATATTGGCGACCAGACCCTTCTCGTTCATGCCGTCGGTAGTTGCAATATCGAACGAGCTCACGGCAAGGCTGCCGTATTTCGAAGTCCAGCTGAGCGAATGCGGTCCGACATCGGTGGTGCGTGCCATCCCGCGCGGGAAAACCCAGAGGTTCGCGGGGATAGGCATGGAAAAATCCATGTTCCGCGCCGTTAGCACTGTATTGTTCGGCCCCTTATAGATCACGCGGGTACAGGCTTCAGCGACAGGAACGGCCGCCTGAAAGAGCAGCAAAAAAACAAAAAACAGGGCAGATGCTTTGATAAAGACTGATTTCATATAAGATTAAAGCAAGGGTAAATAGTTGATGTAAAAGAAGATGGGGCAGGTGCAGCTGAGTTGCAGCAATCCGGAAATTAGATAAAACCGGAAAAGATGCAAAATTAAGAAAAGTCCCGAAACCGGCAGCGTAAAACAGGGAAGATTAGGAAAACAGCCGGGTACAAACCGGCATAAGCTCCGGGGTAAAGCTGACTCAAGCACATATCAACGCCATATCAACACCATATTTATATGGCCTTGATATGGCCTTGATATGGTTCTGTTACAAAGCTGAATGCGGCTTGACCCGTTGTGTCCCATTCCCCATCCCGGATGACCAATCTGAAGCTACAAGGCATGAAAGACCTCAGGTGCTATTTTTCAGGATTCGGATTGAGATGGGCCGGGTTATAAACGTGTGCCCGGTTCGATGAAAATTGAGATACTACGAACCCTTGTCATGCTCTCAATCCCCAAATCCCCGATATCCTTTTCGCAAAAGCTGCGTAGGCAGTAACATGTGCTGCAAGCACTTCAGAACAAAAGCTCTTTCACAAAAAAAACCGGAACCCCGCCACTGTTTATCCCCCTGTTTCAGTATGAAATCCAAAAATCCTTCAACTCCATCAAACAGCTGAGTTTACCCGATATCGACGACAAGCCCGTTAAATCGCCCTGCTAAGCTGAACGCCTGGAAAAACAACTGCCAAAGAAACCATCTGCAAGCGCCCCGCAACAACTTACTCCTTATAATAGAATAGTACAGCCCTAAAACCGAAGACAGCCATGAAAACCGACCTGTTCCGAAATCACCCCCTCTGGTGGAGCCTGCTGCTCGGCGGCACCTTCCTCGTCTCCTGGATCACAACCAAACAGGGCCTCAGCCTCAGCGGACTCCTCCTCAGCACCGCCGCCCACCTCCTCTTCGCCGCCCTCTTCGCCCTGCTGCCCTGGCTCATCTTCCGTTTCCTGAAAAAAGAACTCAGCACCACACACCTCATGCTCCTCCTCACCCTCGGCTGGGCCGTACTGGCAGTGGGGAATTTGTGGGTGATGCCGGGCTAAAGCCTTAAATCAGAATTCGGCTGCCGATTTTTGAGTATGTGACTAAAAACCCAGCCGTTAGTCTCCTTTAATGTCAAAAGAAAAACCGGGCGTGCCGCTAAGCTGTCTCCGATACCACTACCCGACCACTCACCTCCAGAACCGCTTCTCAATTCGCCGCACATCGGGCGCATCCTTCAGGGTGAGCAGGTATGCATAGAGCTCCGGCAGCACATTATCCGGCTGACCCATAAAAGGCGGCACATAAACCGCATTTCCGTAGCAGTTGAGGACTTTCAGCGGGCTGTCCTCAACAATCAGAATCCGCTCCTTCCGGTAACCGGCGCGGACGACCTTTTTCAGCTGCTTGGTAAACTCATGGTCTGGTAGCAGCTCACCCAAGCGGGCCTGCGTGCGCTCCCGCTTGTACGTGCAGCGGCTGCGCCCCCAAACAAATCGGAACAGCGACCGGTGTGCCGGCAGCGCATCAACCATCACCTCGACATAATGGTCGGTTCCCGACGACCAAATTGCAAGCTCAAAAACCTGCGCACACTTAAAAATAAACTCCGCAAGATGCGGCCTGAAATACACCTGAAACCCCATC
>JAFIET010000167.1 GCA_020832405.1 Balneolales bacterium | reverse complement strand
TGAATCTCTCCTGGGGTATGGCCAATTTGTTTTCAAATTATGCCCGCGACGTAATAAATTTTGTAGTGAATGAAATGGATGTGGTAGTGGTAGCAGCGGCAGGGAATACTACCGGCCAAGTTGACTTTTATCCGGCATCTTTTACCAATGTGCTTTCAGTAGCTGCCTGCGATGCCACTGACCAAATCGCTACCTGGGCATCTTACAGCCCCTTTGTAGGCCTTATGGCTCCCGGAAATGCCGTTGTTTCAACCCATCGCAATGGAGGTTACAGCAATAGCACGGGCTCTTCTTTTGCATCTCCCATTGTCGCCGGTACAGCTGCACTTGTTCGTGCCAGGTTTCCACAGCTCAATGCGCGCCAGGTAATGGAGCAAATCAGGGTGACTGCAGATGATGTTTATGATGTAGGCAGAAATGCGGGGCTTAAGGGAATGCTGGGAAAAGGACGCCTCAACATGCACCGTGCTGTTACTGAAGATTACTGGCCATCTATCCGCAGCCTGGCTGTGCATAGCTCCGGCGCTAACGAAACCCTCATTTTCCCGGGCGATACCCTTCGCATTAAAATTGACTGGTTTAATTATCTCAAAAGCACACAAAATGTACAAATCAAACTAAGTAGTACCTCCCCGATGGTGCGACCGGTCAGCGATCAGTATTACCTTCCATCTGCTCCGGCGGGTGACACGCTTAGAATGACGGGCAATGGCTTTGAATTTGTACTCGATCCCACCCTCAGCTACGGGGCTACCTTACAGTTCAGAATCGACATAGAATCAGGTAATTATAAAGATTTTGAATTTATTACCATCAGAATCAGCAATGACTTTTTTATAGCGAATTCTGATAACCTTCAACTCACCATTGCCAATGATGGCGATCTGGGATATAAAAATTCTTCCTTCTTCAGTGGAAACGGGTTGGTGTTTAACAACAGCCGCATTGCACACCGAATGGGTATTGCCATGGGTACCGGCGAAACACAGCTGGCCGATAATATGGTGCAGACTTTCAGCAATTTTATCCGAAATAAAGATTTTGAAGCCATCTCACTTCCTGTGATACAGAATAGAGAAGAGGTTAAAAACGACATTACAGTTAAGTATAAAGTGAAGGATAATCAAATTGCCGGTCTTCCCCTTGTAGTCGAACAAAAAACACTTGGCTGGCAACACAATGCAGATTATGGTTACATGGCCCTGGAATACCGCATGGTAAATACCGGAAAAGTAAATTTACAGGATGTAGCAACAGGTCTTTATATTGATTTCGACCTCAAGGATCATCAAAAAAACCGGGCCTATCCTGAAGATGAGAACCGCTTTATGATTGTAAGCGCTGAAACCGGAGATCTTTTCGCCGGACTCGGTATACTCAGCCATAATCAACCCATACTCCAGGCCATTGATCAGGAAAGTATGAATGGCAACCAGGGCGATTTTGATTTCAGCTTTACCAAAAAGAACAAATACGAACTGGCTTCTGGTATTCTTCAGAAAACACAGGCGGGGGTTCAGGGAGCAGGTAACATTGTTTCTGTAATGGCTTCCGTGAAAAACAACATAGACGCCGGCTGGGACCAAAAGGTAACCTTTGTAATTCTTGCGGCCAACACAGAGGAAGATCTGAAAAAAGCTTTTGAAGAAGCCTTGCAGAAATACCAGATTGAAGAAAACAGAATTGAAAATTACGGCCAGTTTTGGTTGTGCGAAAACAAAAGCGCCACCATTGAAGAAGGTGGAATGCCTTTTGAATTGTACGCAGATGCGAATTTAACCCAACTGGTAGACAGCACCCTGCAACATGTGACACAACCCATCCTCAAAGATACAAGCCTGTATATTGTATCGCTTGCAAAAGGGTACAGAAGTAAAGCCCGTATTCTTAAGATCAATGTCGACAAGCCGGATGCGATGTTTACCATGCCCAACGATGGACAGTTAGAACTTGCGCCCGGAACCAGCTTAAAGGTCGATTTTGAAAACAAAAGTACTGGTGGTCAACAGTTTTTCTGGAATTTTGACAATGGATATTCCAGTACTACCCAACATGCTTCCACACGTTTTAGCAATGAAGGTAAATACAACATTCACCTGCATGTAACCAGCACCCTGGGATGTGTAAATGAAATTACGAGAGAATTAAACGTTCAGTATCGTAGCCCCCAGTTGCAGATGGCATCCAATGCTACTGTATGCTACAGGGAACCGGTGAAATTGTCGGCGAGCAATAGTCAGAAAATCAGGGTTTACAGCGATTTTCGCCTAAGTGAATTGTTGTATGAAGGCAGCACCTTTACATCTGCCCCTCTTGAAAAAGAGACCATGTTTTACGTGACCAATGCCGCCTATACACTCGAAAGCCAGGCACAAACTGTAAGGGTAAAGATCAACAGACCACATATAGAAATTCTCGCACAGCCCGATACAAGTAAAAGTCCGAATCCAATGTACGCCATTATTTTTGATAACAGCAGTGAACCGGGTGATTACGTCTGGATGAAGGATGGTGGCAATAGTTTACTACAGACCGGTGAAAAATCTGTTTCCTTACCGGTAGATGATGCATCAGCCCAACCTATTCAATTGATCAAAACCAATATTGAAGGTTGTACCGACAGCGCTGAATATTTACTGCAGCCGCTTGCTGCTCAGCAGCCCGAAAACCTGCAATTGTCAGGTTGCCGCAATACTGAGCTGGAAATTGCACCTGTGCACAAGGGGGTATTCGCCTTCTATCGCGATCAGGCTATGCAGCAGCTTCTGCACGTTGGCAGCAGTATGAATCTGCAGGCCGGCAACAGCGATCAATTGGTATATTACACCTGCCTCAATACATTCCGGCAGAGCGAACCGGCTGAAATTCACATTCAGGTTACCGGACCTGAA
>JAFIET010000054.1 GCA_020832405.1 Balneolales bacterium | reverse complement strand
TGTAGGGGATGAGGTCGATTTCGAGCTCAAAAACCGGCTGCCAGGGCTGTGTGCCCGTTAGCGGCAGATGCCGCATGTAGAGCATGCCGCGGTCGGGAATTTCCTTAACCCGGCAGTGCAGGGCATCGGAGGAATTCCAGCCGGTATTGCCGGGATTGAGGAAACCGAGGATTTCGTAGCCCGGCATGGCCGCCTGATAGGCCTCGATGGCGGCCTGATCGTGCACCGTGCCCATCAGCGGCACATATACGCGCTCGTTGAGGATGATGGAATTGGTGTAAGGGTGCGGCTGAAAGTTCCAGGGTGCGTTCGGGCTGAGATCAGGGGTATCAATCCGATAGACCTGATAGGGAGTGCCCCAGCTGCTGATGGCATTGGCGAAATAATCGGCCACCATCTCGTGATCGGCATAATAGGGCGTGCCTTCCGGAACGCGGGCAATCAGGATTTTATCCACATCCAGAAACTTGGACCAGGTGTCGATGTGCGCAATGGCGGATTGCTGCGGATCGATGGTGACGTGATAGGTTTCGGTATTCAGGTAATCGAACATGTTTTGCAGCACCAGCTCCTGATTAAAACTGTTTTCTTCCCAGATCAGATCGGTGGAGGCCGAGGTATTCCAGCCGTCGGTCATGTAGTTGCCGCCGGTGTGCACAATCGGCATACCGTAGTGCGGGATGCTCAGCTGCGTAGCGAGCGCAAGGGGGATCTGATCATCAAGGGGGCGCGGGCGGTTGTAGATAAAGTCCACAATGCTGACCTGATGGTTTTCGTCGGCGATGTAAAAGGGGCCGTAGTCGCGGGTCCAGACCGAGTTGGTCGGGGCAGTGAGGAAGGCGATGTTGGCCATATTGGCCCCGGCATTCTGATAGGTCGCGGTGGCCTGATTCC
Source organism: Balneolales bacterium (assembly GCA_020832405.1). Classification (GTDB taxonomy): domain Bacteria; phylum Bacteroidota; class Rhodothermia; order Balneolales; family Cyclonatronaceae; genus Cyclonatronum. The sequence continues at coordinate 26,035 of JAFIET010000054.1, read as the reverse complement.
GCTCCGTGTTGTTGGCTACGATGGTGGTAACCGTAACATGCTCGCTCATGGCAACGACCAGGCTCACGGGAATCCATAGCGGCCAGCGCACGAGTGCACCTTCGTTGCGCTCAAATTCGGCGATGTTGCGTACGGTGCCGGAGGGCGGGGCCGTCGGGGTGAAATGCAGCCCGATTTCATGAAGGCGGGTGAGCTCTTCTTCGGTAAGTTCTTTTGGGAGGGAGGTCTCTTCGAAACTTTGGGCCTGAGCCGGCTGAAATCCGCCGGAAACGAGCATCATAAAACAAAGGAATAAAAGCGCGGTCGCTCCGGGAAAGGCGACGAGTGAAAACGGTCGATTTAACAGCATGAGTTCGATTATGCGGTGGATTAACAAATTTACAGCAGTCAATATAAGGGAATGCCTCTTCAATTAAAGTCCGTACTTAGATTTGCCTTTTTCAGGGCACGGAATTCTTCCGAAAATCAGCTATCATTCCGGCTAACCTACCCTATTCATCATTTCTGCAAAACACGTTTTTTGAACCGAAGCCTGCTCACCGAAGTCTCCCTGATTGCCGTAGCCCTGATTTGGGCACTCAATTTTTCTGTGGTGAAGTTTTCCCTGCTGGAAATCGACCCCATGAGCTTCAACGCCTTCCGCTTTTCGCTGGCAACGCTTTTCATGTACTTTGTACTGCTGCGCAGCGGACAAAAGCTGGTGGTTCACAAAGGCGACTGGCCTAAAATTATCGGGCTGGGTCTTCTGGGTAACCTGGTGTATCAGTCGCTGTTTATCGTGGGCATTAACTTCACTTTTGCCGCCAACGCCGCCGTAATGCTGGGCACCATCCCCGTGTGGATTGCGCTTGTGGGCCGCATCTTTTTTGGTCAGCAGCTGAGCTGGTTCACCATCTCCGGAGTAGCGGCGGCCTTTCTGGGAATTTTCCTCATTATGGAAGGCAGCGAAACCGGCATCACCCTCAGCTCCGAAAACATCGTGGGGGATATCGTGATTCTGGTTGCTGCCTTTGTTTTCGGCCTCTACACGCTCTTCACCAAACAAATGCTGGGCCGTTACACGCCGATTCAGTTTACCATGCTGATGATGCTCACCGGCGGGGTGGCGCTGATCATTGCGGGGCTTCCGTGGATTGTGCGGCTCGACTTTGGCGCAGTTAGCGCGGCGGCCTGGGGCGGAACGCTGTATAGCGGCCTGCTTTCCATCGGGATGGCGTATATTATCTGGAATTACGGCGTGAGCCGGGTCGGGCCTGTACGCACAGCGACCTTCCAGAACCTCGTGCCTGTACTCGGGCTGGTGTTCGGCGTTGTGCTGCTCAAGGAGCCGCTGCTGCTTTGGCAGTATGTCGGGGCAGCTTTTATCATAGCCGGAATCGTGCTGGCGCGTACCAAACCCAAACCAAAGCTCCGTACCGCCTGAGATACCCGAAATGCTCAGTAAATCACACCTCTGATGTCCATCCGCCTGATTTTCACAAACCTCCTCTTTTGGGCTGCAGCCGTACTGTTTTGGGGATGCGGCCCTTCCCAGACAGACCGGACTTCCGGTGAAGAAGAAGCATCAACTCCGTTTTCAGCCCGGGAAATCGGATTTTTTGATGATCCGGCCCAGCCCACGCCGGCATCCGGCCGCTTCATCCGCTATCAGGTAACCTCCGGTTTTGTGGATACGCGCATGGTTGATATCTGGCTGCCGCGCACCTACAACGGCGAAACCCCGCACCGGGTGCTGTACATGCACGACGGGCAGATGCTCTTCGACGGGGACCTCACCTGGAACAGTCAGGAGTGGCAGGTTGATGAGGTTGGCGGAAGACTGATCGCTGAAGGCCGGCTGCAACCCTTTATCGTGGTGGGGGTCTGGAACAACGGCGATTTCCGCCATGCCGAATATTTCCCGGAGGCTGCGATTGCGCACCTGCCCGGTTCCGTGCGCGAAGACCTGCGCCGGCGGCACCTGGGCGACCCGCGCGCCGACAGCTACCTCCGGTTTCTCACGCAGGAGCTTCGGCCCTTCATCAACGAGACCTTCACCGTTGAGACCGGCCGGGAACACACCTTCGTTGCCGGCTCAAGTATGGGCGGGCTCATTTCGATGTACGCGCTGATGGAACATCCTGAGATTTTCGGTGGAGCCGCAGCGCTTTCCACGCACTGGGTCGGACTTTTCGAGCAGAATGAGGTTTTTCCGGAAGCCTTCCGCCGCTACATAGCCGACCGCCTGCCGCGGCTCACCGATCATGCCCTGTATTTTGATTACGGCACGGCAAGGCTGGATTCGCTCTACATTCCGCATCAGGCCGCGGTTGATGCCCTGCTGAGCGCTCAGGCACCCGAAGGCCTTCGCCACCTCACGCTCCGCTTCGAGGGCGCGGAACACAACGAGCGGGCATGGGCCGCCCGCCTGCATGAGCCGCTGCTGTTTCTGATGGGGGATGAATAGCGACCGGCCTACGGACAGCTTTCCCCGCCCATCAGCATGCCTTCTACGGTGTAGCCGGTACCACGCAGGCGGCGGGTTTCTGTGTACGGCTTCAGCTCGAACTTAAACACGCTGCCATAATACGGCATACCGGCCAGCGGATAAATGGTGAGATCACCCGAGCGGAGCTCCAGTGCTTCTGATAAGCGCGGCTGCCTGCGGTCAGGACCCGGCTGCCCCCGCGGTGTACGTGTTGGCTGCATAATCCCTTTCATGAGGTAGCCGTATACCGCAAAATCGCTGGTTTCAAGTTTTGCAAGGCCGTCATAATCCACCCGCAGGGTAATTTGCGCATTACCATGTTCAAACCGTCCGCGCATTTCAAGATGATGGATACCGTGCGTGTTCACCATCCACCGGTAAATTTCACCGGTTACGCACTCCGAAATAGGTACAGGCGGCATGCGGTCACTGCCGGGCAGGGTGCCTTGTAAATAGGCCACAAAACCGCAGCGGTCCAGCTCGGTCATGGCAATTTCGAACTCATTCAGACAAGAGAAGCGCTCATCTTCTTCCAGCTCACTAATCGTGATGCTGTGCCGTCTTGGCGGGGAGTCGGGCATTGCACGAAGGCCGGTCGTTGAGGTGCTTTCAACGGTAAGGGTAAAGGGGAAGTCATCCGAATCAGTGGAAAGCTCAATCGTAGCTTCATGGTTGTCTGTACCGCCTTGCCAGAGGGTATGCTTCGAGTTGCTCACCGACCAGCTTACCTGCTCGTTATTGGCATTCCGAACCTCTGCGATGTACACAAGGGTAGTGCCGGGTTTTTCCTGTCTGCTTCGCGCTATTGCACCGCTCAGCGTAGTTATGCGTACTTCAATGGCCTTTGTGTTTACCGGGATAAACTGCCGCGGCACCCCGCCCTGACAGCCGGAAGCGCCGGGGTTCATCAGTTCGGCAGCTACACACACGTAGGGAGAAGCTTCACCGGTTTCGCGGACTTCGAAATTCTGATGGTCAATTTTTTCCAGCAGGTGCTCACGGCCTGAAACCCCGGTATAAGAAATTGTCCATGGCTCTTCCGTAATATCGACCGGTCCGAAAAGGCAGGCCGGGAACTTTAGGCTTTCGAGGTTTAAACTCTCAACAATCTTACCAATACCAATGCCTGCCCCCTCCTGCTCCAGTGCACTGAGCCAGGGCATTCGCCCCTGAACATTTCTGTACGCCCGTTCAACCACCCTACCGCCACCGACTGACCATGCAAACTCTGCGGCAGCCTGCGTAGCATCAAACTCAGAGCTGATGGCACTAACTTCTGCCAGCTCCCAGTTCACATCCATCTCCTCATCATCCTCTTTAAATTCATAGGGACCTCCGTGCTCAAGGGTGAAACTGCCCAATTCCACCGGCATAACAGACTGCATCATCTGATTCGAAAGATTTGCAGCCGCCATGGCCAGGCCTGCAACATTCGAAGCAGTTACGGCTGCCAGGCGTGACGCTGCAGCACCTTTCGGGCCAGCCATTGCCCCAACAGCGAACAGACTTACCTGAAGGTCAGCCACGTAGTCTCCTGCCTGCTGAATTTGATCTGCCATCCGCGCTGCATTTTGCTGCGCCATAAAGTAATTCTGGAGCATAGGTGCCGTGGGTTTGTAAAACGGGTCATTACACGACTGCACCATGGGCCTGTCCTGCGGGAGCACTTCTGAATACGGGGACCGTATCGCCGCAAGGGACATAATGTAAGTACCGGCAGCCGAGCCGGCATCAGCTATCAGCAGAACAGCCGGATCAGGCTCTATCATCAAGCTACCAGTTTCACCATCATCCGGGCCCTCCAGGTTTTCCCTGTACGGTATATTTTCCGGATCAAACCCGAAGCGATAAAAGGAAACGCCAGAAAGTGCGGGACGATTAGCATAAATCGCTTCGATCGTCTCCCATTCTTCAGAAGTAAGCCTGCCTTCGAAGTACTCTCCGGAGAGAACCACTTCCAGCCCCGGCCATTCCTCAAAGCCGTACAGCAAACGCGAGCTCCAGATTGCCGGACGCTCCGCGAAAGGGACCTCTTCAAAATCGGTTTGTGCAAGCTCAGGGGAAAGCGGTCTTGTGACCTCACCTATGGCCTGCATGTTTTGCCGGAAGCCGCTCAGGTAATCCCCAAAATAACCCGGTGCCGGTGGCAGGGCCAGAATCTGAAACGGGAAATCGCCGCAGCTGTGCAGTCCCGCTTCCTCCTCATCATCCAGAAACCGAAGATGCACGGCAAGCGGCTCCAGTGAGAATTCCGGATTCACGGGGGCATACATCACGTAGCGGCCATCGCCTTCGCGGGCTGCGAGCACGCGCCCGGCTTCTTCGTCATCAATCATAATCTGCAGGATGAGCTCCGGACCGGCCTGCTCCGGAATTCCGGTGATTTCCAGCTGTGTGAACGGCACAGCTTCGGCGGCTGAAAAAGAAACGGCATCACAATTCAAAACCTGCGCCTGAGTCAAATTGTGAGGCAAGAGCGCGGTGAGGGAGAAAAAAACCGGCATCAGGGTCAGCAAAAGCACACAGCGCAGCCTGTTCATCAATAGAGTCATAATCCGTCTGGGTTAGGAATAAGCACACAGGCAAAGAAACTGTTTTCCTGCCTGAATCAGATGCAAGAAACTCCTAAATGCCTGACAAATATGCAAGTATGTAAATCAGGCGCTCCCCCGTCATCCCCATAACCCAAAATAAACCGCAGTATTAAACAGCGTCAGGCCTTGATTTGCCCCCTGAGTTTACGGTACCGGAGCGTGCCGGCTATGAGCGAAATCACAAAATAAATGACAAGATTACTAAGCGACATCGAAAAATCATGCTGCATAATGAGCGTCCGGACGACCTCAAGCACAAAATGGAAAAAGCACATGGCACCGAAAAACATGAAGAAGTTGATAAGCCAGTCGTTCATAGCGGAAAACAGGTTTGATAAGCAGGTTTTGGAGGAATGATTTATTTTGCTCCAGTCAAAACTCCCGTTTGCACTGCAGCATTCTGCAATGTCGTAATAAAAAACTGAACCCGTACCTACAAAGAGGGATTTATTGGTATGATGAATGATGACGTAACGGCCTGCATCAGCAGCGCACCGGAGCCGCACCGGGCTGTAATGGAAAAAGTTCGTGATCTGCTGCACGGCTGCGTGCCCGGCTTAAATGAATCATACAAATGGAGCCGGCCGGTATTCGGCACCAAAAAAGATTTCGCCTACCTGCAGGCTAATAAAGCGTACGTATCCCTTGGGTTTTACCGCTTTGATGTGCTCGATGATCCTGACGGACTGCTTGAAGGAAGCGGCAAAACGATGCGTCATATCAAGCTTAGAAATCTTTCAGATATTGATGAACCGCTCCTTCGCAAATGGTTCACAATACTCGCCCAAAGTGCCTCGGATTAAATAAAAAAAGGCTTAGCGGAATTCTTTCAGGAATGAGAGCAGGCTCTGATGCCGGATGCCTTCGTGTGTTGCGGGGCTGTTTTCATCCATACTGACCACTATTTTCGGATAATTATCGGGGATGGCTTTCAGGTTTCCGAATTCCCTTTCGATTGTTTCGGGGCCGGAGAGCAGGTAAGCGACCTGCACATAAACGGTTTCGCCCTGCCGGCGGGCAACAAAATCGATTTCCCGCTGCTGATCTTTGCCAATCAGCACTTCGAAACCATGGCTCTTCAGATGGTGATGCACTACGTTTTCCATAATCTGTGCAATATCAGCTATGCGGTAACCGGTGATCGCATTGCGGATTCCGGTATCCTGAAAGTAGTACTTTTCACCAATTTCAAAATGTTTACGGCCGCGAATGTCGTATCGGGGCACTTTGTACAGCACCTGCGCCGAAACCAGATAAGAGAGATAGTCGAGCACGGCATTAACTGAGACCGTGATCCGCTGCGATTTTAGGTAATCGCTTATTTTTTTTGCTGAAAGCAGGCTTCCGGTTGTATCAGCCGAATAAACAAGCAAATCATTCAGAAACCGTACGTTCCTGATCTGCCAGCGGCTTATCACATCTTTGTACACAACGGTATCCAGGATATTTCGGAGATAATCGTACACAATTTCATCCTCAAGACCGAGGTGGATGAGAAACGGCAGGCCACCAAAGCGGAGGAATTTCTGAAGCGCAGCCTGTTCCACGGGCAGACCGTGAAACCTGCAAAATTCTTCAAAGTCGAGGCTGTAAACGGGGATATCTATGTAACGGCCGCTTAAACGGGTTGCCAGCTCGCCTGAAAGCATATCTGCATTGCTGCCTGTTATCCACAAATCAATATGCTGCTGAGCGGCAAGGCTTCTTACAACGCGCTCAAATCCTGCAATTTCCTGAATTTCATCAATGTAGATGAAATAGCGGTCTGCCTGTTTTGCATCCATTTGTCTGCGAATGTGCGCACTCAGGTCCTCAGCCGTCCGGATATGGAAATTGGCTTCATGTTCCATATCGATGCGGATGTGATGATGCGAGCCCGGCAGCTTTTCCGCCTTTTCCTGAATGCGCTTTAGCAGAAAGCTTTTACCCGTACGCCGCTGACCGCTGAGCACTTTAATCAGCGGTTTCCCAAGCCAGCGCTCCATTTTATTGAGATATTTCGGACGATCGAACACGGTTCAAATATTTTGTTCATAGCAAAAACTTTCAGAAATATTATGCATTATTTTCTCCATAAACAAAACTTTTGGGTTTAAGCACCATTTCTTCATCTACAGACAAATGACAAAAAAGCTTACAACCCCCGGCCTGCTCCCTAACCTTTATCCTGCCCGCCGACGGGTTGCCGCGGTCAAGACGCTGATCGGCTTCGGCTAATCAGTCCTGCGGCTTCAGGGCGGGCAGCAGGCGCTGCAGTACCTCCGCAAGCTGCTCCGGATCAAGCGGTTTGGTGAGGAAATCGTCCATGCCGGAAAGCAGGGCTTTTTCGCGCTCCTCTTTCAGCGCGCCGGCAGTAAGAGCTATTATAGGTACGCGGCGGCGGTGGGCCGTGCCACTTTTTTGCTCCAGATCTCTGATTTTTCCGGTGGCTTCGGTGCCGTCGAGACGGGGCATCTGCACATCCATCAGAATCAGATCAGGGCGGTGTGCCTCCCATAGCGCAACGGCGGCTTCGCCGTCAGCGGCCTGCAGCAAACGTGCTTCGGGCAGCATTTTTTTGAGCACCGTGCGGATAAGCAGCATATTCAGCTGAATATCCTCTGCGATCAGGATGCTGCAATTCAGGTTTTGAAGCGCCGCTTCAATTGATGCGGTTTCGGAGGTTACGGTCGCGGCCGCGGCCTCTCTTCCCGAACCGGCGTCGGCACTGTTCTGCTCCGGACCCTGCGGCTCCTCATTAGGGCCCGGCTCCGGTGTGCCGCTACCGATTTTACGGATGTAGTACCAAAGCTCGGTTGCTTTAACCGGCTTTACCAGGCTGAAGACTACCCCATAACTGCGAAACTGCTGCCGTAACTCATGGGTATCAACGGCACTGTGCAGCAGCAGCACCGGCAGCTTTTCCGGGCCAAGCGCGAGCTCCTCCCTGATCTGCCGCAGGGTTTCCAGCCCGTCCATATCGGGCATGTGGTAATCGAGCACCATCATCCCGAAATCTTCTTCCTTTAGGGCAGCAATGGCCGCAGTACCGGAAGCGCAGCTCCGGAAATCCAGATGCCAATAGCTGAAATTGTGCTCAAGGATAAGACGGTTCGAATCGTTGTCGTCAACGATCAGAATTTTACCCGGGTTGGGTGTATCCGTTTTGGGAATTACGGGACTATCAGTGAAATCGGTTTCCAGCGTAAACCCAAATACCGAGCCGGCACCCGGCTCGCTCTTCACCCAAATTTTACTGCCCATTTTTTCAGCAAGCAGCGCACTGATCGCAAGGCCAAGCCCCGTTCCGCCGTAACGGCGCGTCGTAGAGCTGTCGGCCTGGCTAAACGGCTTAAACAGCTGCCGCTGCTGTTGTTCGCTGATGCCAATGCCGGTATCCCTCACCGTAAAAGTGTAACTGCCCCGGCTGCTGCTGAGTTTAGTGAAAGCCAGGCGCAGCTCAACTTCCCCTTTATGGGTAAATTTCACGGCATTGTTGAGCAGGTTGAGTAAAATCTGCTTGAGGCGGACCGGATCAACAACGGCCTGTGCCGGCAGGTCGGGCGGCAAGTGCAGCAGCAGCTCAAGCCGCTTCACACCGGCCTGATATTTCACAATGTCGATGGCCTGCTCTGCGATTTCGGCGATTTCGGCTTCAACCACATCGAGGTCGAGTCCGCCGGCCTCAATTTTGGAAAAATCCAGGATGTCGTTAATAACCCCGAGCAGGGCCTTGCCGGAAACATTGGCATTTTCGGCATATTGCTGCTGCGCATCATCAAGATTCGTATTAAGCAGCAGATCGGTGAAGCCGATTACCCCGTTCAGCGGGGTGCGTATTTCGTGGCTCATGTTCGCCAGAAAGGAACCTTTGGCAATGCTCGCGGCCTCGGCAGCCCGCAGGGCCGTGCTGAGCTCGGCGGTACGCTCCTCGACCTTGTGCTCCAGGTTTTTCTGGTGCGAGCGCAGTTTGCCGATCAGGTTGTTAAAAGCTTCACTGAGCTCGCGCACCTCGTGCCGGCCTCTTATTTCGAGCCCGTCGGGCAGGGGCTCATCATCCCGCAGCTTCACCTCCGCTGTGAGCAGCTCCAGCGGACGTGTAAGCAGGCGGTGCGCAATCCAGGCAAGAGCGGCAGCCAGCAGCAGGGCAAGCAGCATTACCAGGGCTGAAGCCTGCAAGAAAGCATTCACCGGCTGATAAATTTCGGCCGTGTCAATTTTCACCACAAGCCCCCAGTTCATGGCGGGGATGTAGCGCCACTCAGCCATCACCTCATTTCTGAGTGCATCGGTAAATATACCGCCTCCCTGATTGCCGCTCAGTGCCAGCCGCACCGTTGCGGAAAGCGGTTCGTGAACAGGCTGAGCGCTGCTGAGCGGGGGCGAAAACCGGGGCGTGCTGGTAAATACGAGCTCATCGTACTCAGCGGCAAAAGTCAGCATTTCACCGGTGTTACCCAAAAAATCAAGCCGGCCGGGTATCGCCTGCAGCAGGGTCTCCGGCACTTTCAGCACCACATTCCCGGCTATGAGCCCCTCCCTGAAAACCGGCGAGGTGATAAATGCCGCAGATGCCTGTGCCGGCGGATACCAGGAGAAATTCGAAATCTCGGTCTGCAACAGGGTGTTGGCAGCATTCACGCTGAGCCCGATTTCATTACCAAGCCGCATTGTATCGCTGATTCTGAGCCCGGCAAGGCCGGGATGCCTCATCGAAAAACGAACCTGCCCAGCGTCATCAATCAGCAGTAAATCGCCGTACCCCTTTTCCGAGATGTAGCTTTCCAGAAATGAGAAAAAAAGCTGGTCGGGCTGCGTTCCCGAAGCCGGCTGCTGCAAAAGCCGGTTCCACTCCGGCAGGCGCGAAAGCGTGTTTGCATCACTAATGCGGCTGTTCACCAGGTCCTCAATCTGATCGCGGCTGCTGTTGGCCAGGGCAATCAGATCCAGCCGCTGCTGCTGTTTAATGGATTCCCTGAATATGCTGTTTGCCGAGAAAAACAGAGCCAGCAGGGGCAGCAGGGCCACCAGCAAAATGAGCAGACCGAGCTCGGCCGTATTTGAACGGAGTTTAATCATGGCCCCGACACCCCCTGCACTTCACCCTGATTGGCCCAATGACCGCCCCACTGCCGGTAGAGGCCGTCCAGAAAATACTGCCACTGCTGCGCGCTGCGGTAAGGCGGGTAGGGCAGCGGGCGCACCGGCTTGGGCGAGCTCCACACAATATCGAACTGCCCGTCGCTGCGGATGCGCCCGATGCGCACGGTTTTCCACAAATGCTGCGTGCGTGCATCAATGCTTACAGGCCCGTGCGGGGCGGCAAAGGAGAGTCCGCCAAGTACCGCGCGAATGTTTTCGGGGGATGTGCTTCCGGCTGCTTCTGCCGCCTGTGCCCACAAATGCACCCCGGTCCAGGCCGCTTCCATAGGGTCGTTGATGACGGCATCTTCCCCGTAGGCCGCCTGATACGCCGCAACAAAAGCTTCATTGCGGGCACCGGATACGCTCTGAAAATAATTCCAGGCGGCAAAGTCGCCTTCGAAGGGCGCGCTGCCCATCATCTGAAGCTCGGTTTCCGCAATGCTGAAGGAAATCGTTGGTATAAGCTCCGGCGTGATGCCCCGCGCCCGCAGCGCTTTAAAAAACGCAATATTGCTGTCGCCGTTGAGGGTGTTGAGAATCACATCGGGCTGCAGCCGCACAATGTCATCCGCAGCTGACTCCACCTCCGTACTGCCCAAAAGCACGTAGGCTTCCCCCACAATTTCACCCCGCAGCGACTGCACCTGATCGCGGATGATTGCGTTGGCGGCATGCGGAAAAACGTAGTCTGAGCCTATCAAATAGAAGCGGTTGCCCAGCTGATCCATCGCCCATTTCACGGCAGGCATAATCTGCTGATTCGGCGCCGCGCCGGTGTACACAATATTGGGTGAAAGCTCCATGCCCTCATACTGCACGGGGTAAAACAGCAAATGGTTGTGCCGCTCAAAAACCGGCCTTACCGTACGCCGGGAATCGGAGGTCCAGCAGCCGAAAACCACCTTAACACCGTCGTCGGTGATGAGGCGTTCGGCCTCCTCTGCAAAAACCGGCCCTGCAGAGGCCCCGTCGCGAACAACGGGCTCAATCAGCCGTCCGTTAACCCCGCCCCGCGCATTGATTTCCTCAATGGCGAGCAGGGTTGCGTTCACCACACTCAGCTCGCTGATCGCCATAGTGCCGGTGAGCGAATGCAGCACACCAACCCGCACCGGCTCCCGCTGAGCTTCGGGGGAAGTGCTGGCGCTATCTGCTGAAACGCCTGCGCCGCAGGACTGAAGAAAAAAAATTGCCAGTACAATCAGCGTCGGTACAAATAAGAAAGTCTTCTTTAACAAAGCGGGTTCTGACTAATAATAATGATTGATTTGCACACTCCTGAACCTGCCGGGAACCGTTGTGAGAGGCACAAGAATGAAATAGCTGCAGATGATTCGGTTTTACCATGGTTGCTGTTAAATCTAAAATAGTTTATTCCGATGTAATAATCACTTTCCTGTGTAACGATATACCTAACAAGCCTTTCGCTCAGACTATACCGCTCCGGCATGCGCGTATTTCAGCTGTGCCCCCTTTCTTCGTGCTGCCATGTAAAATTCTTTTTTTCCTTTTCAGCAGCCCCAAAAAATTCCAAAAACAGCTTCCTGCACGAAGCCCGTCCCCCTAACACAAAAACCCCGCGTCACCGACAGTGCGGGCGCGGGGTTTGGCTCAGGAGGCTGCAAGATTCGGCTTAACGGTTAGCGTCAGGCTCATCCTGCTCTGAGACGATATCGGCTTCGACTTCCCATGCATCATCGAAGCCGGCTTTTTTGGGCTTACCTTCATCTTGGGCTGGTATCTCTCGCTTAATAATTACCTGTACATCATTGCTCAGCATCACAAACGCGGCCACCGTACTTATAATGGGATGCAGCACGAACAAGCCGCCAATTCCGACTGTACCCAAAGTGAGGGGGGCCTCAAAAAGGGTCTTGCCTTTTTTATTGCGGATAATGAGGCGCCGGGCATTTCCTTCGGCGATCATGCGGCGGATTTCATCAAGGAGGTGCTCGCCGTTCAGCCTGATTTCTTCAAAAGTAGGTGCGTTCATGGCAAGAAGTTTCTGATGGAGGTGTAAGGTTTGGCGCGTTTCGCTCTCTTTATACGCAAACAAATTCCTATTGATACCTGAAATTTCTGATTATTTATGCTTGCACACACTTTCTGCGCTTCCACCTACGGAGTTGATGCGCATATCATAGATGTAGAGGTCCACGCGCAGGGCGGTCAGCCCTTTTACTCCCTCGTTGGCCTGCCGGACCGGGCCGTGAGCGAAAGCAAACACCGGGTTGATGCCGCCATTCAGGCCTCCCGCATGGAAGTGCCGCGCGGCAAGATTATCGTGAATCTTGCCCCGGCCGACCTCCCCAAAGAGGGCAGCGCCTTCGACCTGCCGATCGCTATCGGGCATCTGCTGGCGAACCGGCAGCTGATGAACGACAAGGTCCCCAAAACCGTACTGCTCGGCGAGCTTGCCCTCGACGGCGGGCTGCGCCCCGTGAAGGGCGTGCTGCCCATAGCCGTTGAAGCTCACAAGCGGGGCTTTGACTACCTGCTGCTGCCCGAAGCCAATGCGGGTGAAGCCGCCGTAGTGAGCGGCCTGAAAGTACTCGGCTGCACAAGCCTGCGGCAGGTTGTGGACTGGTTCAACGGCAAAGCGGAGGTTGCCCCGCATGTAACCAACCTCGATGAGCTTTTCAGCCAGCACACATCGGAGGTGACCGTTGACTTTGCCGACGTGAAGGGGCAGGAAAACGTGAAGCGCGCGATGGAAGTTGCCGCAGCCGGCGGCCACAATCTCGTGATGGTAGGCCCTCCCGGCTCAGGCAAAACCATGCTCGCCCGGCGGCTGCCCGGCATACTGCCGCCGCTCTCCCTGAACGAAGCCCTGGAAACGACCAAAATCCACTCCGTAACCGGCCTGATGCGCAGCGGCAGCAGCATCGTAACGACCCGCCCGTTCCGGGCCCCGCACCATACCATTTCGGATGTGGCGCTTGTAGGGGGAGGGAGCATCCCCATGCCCGGCGAAATCTCGCTGGCCCATAACGGTGTGCTGTTTCTGGATGAGCTGCCGGAGTTTCAGCGCAAAGCCCTCGAAGTGATGCGGCAGCCCCTCGAAGACGGCTTCGTGACCATTTCCCGCGCCCGCATGACCGTGAGCTACCCGAGCAAAATCATGCTCGTTGCCTCGATGAACCCCTCGCCCTCCGGCGACTGGTACGACCCCGGCAACCCCGAAGGCACCACACACGGGCAGATGCAGCGGTACCTCAGCAAAATCAGCGGTCCGCTGCTCGACCGCATCGACCTGCATGTGGAGGTAAACAAAGTGAGTTTCGAAGAACTCTCTCAGAAGTCGCAGGGTGAAGCCTCAGCCGCGATCCGGGAGCGGGTGATGGCCTGCCGGCAGATACAGCAGCAGCGGTTTTTGGGGATGGATGTGCACTGCAACGCGCAGATGAGCTCCCGGCAGGTGCGAAAAATCTGCCGGCTCGATGATGCCGGCGCCGCCATCCTGAAACGCGCGATGACGAGCCTCGGCCTCTCGGCCCGGGCGTACGACCGCATCCTGAAGGTATCCCGAACCATTGCCGACCTTGAGCGCAGCGAGCAGATCAGGGGGCACCACATAGCTGAAGCCGTACAGTACCGCAGCCTCGACCGCGAAGGCTGGCTGGGGTAGCGGGAGGGAGCTGGAATGCCGTTTCAGACCAATGCCTGCAAGCAGCCCAAAAAATCAAAATTTGCCTGTTGCGCCCGTCTGAATACTGCCGTATATTTGAAGTCTGTTAAAAACAGAAGCGCTCGTAGCTCAACTGGACAGAGCATCTGACTACGGATCAGAAGGTTGGGGGTTCGAATCCTCCCGAGCGCACACCCTAAATTACAAGACACACATAGTTTGTAATTCCGGCCGCACCCGAGGAATCGGATGCGGCCTTCTTTTTTTAAGGCCGTTTTAAACAGGGCTTAAGCGCCCCTTAAAACCGGGCTGCCTTATCAGCGCCCTTCCCCCGATAAATAATGGCCCGCGCATCGGGCTGATCAGGCGGGTTTAAGCCCCTTCCCCCTTCCCATCCCTGCCTGTACGCTGTGCTTTGTCTGACCATCCTCCGGGCCGGAGCCTCACCCGCCGCAGGTGTTTTGTAAAATGTACCCAATTTGTCAGGAGCAAATACGGACCACTCCCGGAGCAAACACGGAGAAAACCTTGTAAAAAAGGGTCCGGCCGACCGCGGTTTAAAGCCCAAAAAGGCCGGTCCGTGCGCGGCAGCAACCCGCCCGATTTACGATTTTTGCAATTTGCAACACTTTCCGGCTTACGGCTTACGGCACAGGAGGTCATTTTCACAGGCATAGGGATGATGTTGCTTCTTCCCTTAGCGGCCTTCGCGTAACCCTTTGTGAGCATCGCGGCAAATTCTGGTTGCCGGGTTTGACCGCGAAGGGTGCGAAGGGTGTGGGGAAGGGGCGGCAAAAACCTTCGGGGTTTTGATGAGGGCTCCGTGGTGGGCAAAGACCTGACAGGTTTTGAAAACCTGTCAGGTCTGATAGCACATCCGTGTTCGGAGGTCCGCCCCATCCGCGGGCTATTCGCGGCTATCGTGTAAGGTTTTTCCGGCTTGGGGCTCTTTATGCAAGACCATCACCCCTACTCGTTAAGCCAAGCTCTTCACCTGTATGCCCGATTACACCCTGCCGCTGCTGCCGGGGCAGCTGTACCACATTTACACGCACGCCAACGGGGGTGAGAACCTCTTCCCGAAAGAACAGAACTACAGCTTCTTCCTGATGAAATATGCTCACCACATCAGTCCGGTAGCCGATACGCTGGCCTATTGCCTGATGCCGAATCACCTGCACCTGCTGGTGCGGATGAAACCGGAGGAGGTGGTGCGGAGGTATGCGGAAGAAAAGAAGAAGGGTGGCAAAAACCTTCGGGGTTTTGATCGGAGCTCCGGGGTGGGCGGCAAAGACCTTCGGGGTTTTGATCAGGGCTCCATGGTGGGCAAAGACCTGACAGGTTTTGAAAACCTGTCAGGTCTGCTCTCGAAGCAGTTTAGCAATCTGTTTAATTCGTATTCGAAGGCGTATAATAAAATGTATAATCGCAGGGGATCCCTTTTTGAAAGACCTTTCAAACGCAAGCCCGTAACCTCCGATGCTTATCTGCTTCGGCTGGTTGCGTATATCCACCTGAATCCGGTGCATCACGGGTTTGCGGAGCGGGCGGGGGATTGGCCGCATAGTTCGTGTCGGGCGTATGTTGAGCCGGGCAGGCGTTCGCGTATCTGCCGGGATCTGCTGCTGCATCTTGCCGGCGGGCCGGAGGCTTTTGAGGCCCTGCACCGCGATTGGATGCCCGGCCCTGAGGATCAGGAAGACGGGCCGGCGCAGGTGCGTCAGTAGCGCAGACGCGCGCGGGGTGACGGAAATGGGAAAGGGCTTCGAAGTGGTAAAAAACCTCCAAGGTTTTGATGAGGGCTCCGTGGTGGGCAAAGACCTGACAGGTTTTGAAAACCTGTCAGGTCTGATAGCACATCCGTGTTCGGAGGTCCGCCCCATCCGCGGGCTATTCGCGGCTATCGTGTAAGGTTTTTCCGGCTTGGGGCTCTTTATGCAAGACCATCACCCCTACTCGTTAAGCCAAGCTCTTCACCTGTATGCCCGATTACACCCTGCCGCTGCTGCCGGGGCAGCTGTACCACATTTACACGCACGCCAACGGGGGTGAGAACCTCTTCCCGAAAGAACAGAACTACAGCTTCTTCCTGATGAAATATGCTCACCACATCAGTCCGGTAGCCGATACGCTGGCCTATTGCCTGATGCCGAATCACCTGCACCTGCTGGTGCGGATGAAACCGGAGGAGGTGGTGCGGAGGTATGCGGAAGAAAAGAAGAAGGGTGGCAAAAACCTTCGGGGTTTTGATCGGAGCTCCGGGGTGGGCGGCAAAGACCTTCGGGGTTTTGATCAGGGCTCCATGGTGGGCAAAGACCTGACAGGTTTTGAAAACCTGTCAGGTCTGCTCTCGAAGCAGTTTAGCAATCTGTTTAATTCGTATTCGAAGGCGTATAATAAAATGTATAATCGCAGGGGATCCCTTTTTGAAAGACCTTTCAAACGCAAGCCCGTAACCTCCGATGCTTATCTGCTTCGGCTGGTTGCGTATATCCACCTGAATCCGGTGCATCACGGGTTTGCGGAGCGGGCGGGGGATTGGCCGCATAGTTCGTGTCGGGCGTATGTTGAGCCGGGCAGGCGTTCGCGTATCTGCCGGGATCTGCTGCTGCATCTTGCCGGCGGTCCGGAGGCTTTTGAGGCCCTGCACCGCGATTGGATGCCCGGCCCCGACGATCAGAAAGACGGGCCGGCGCAGGTGCGTCTGTAGCGCTGACGCGCGCGCGGGGGGCGGAAATGGGCAAGGGCTTCGAAGTGGTAAAAAACCTCCAAGGTTTTGATGAGGGCTACGGGGTGGGCAAAGACCTGACAGGTTTTGAAAACCTGTCAGGTCTGCTATAAGTACCCCGCCCGTTCCGCGGGCCATTGGCGGCTGCCGTGTTTACCGCTACGCACCCTGGGAATATTTTTGATTTATTTGGGAGGGGGTGACGGAAGGTGACACCCTCATCTATTATTTTATAGGGAGATTCGCCCGAAAAACGGGCCTTATTTTATTTGAATTCAACCTTTTAAATACCATGAGACTATTTATACTTCTTATTGCACTTACATTTATTACTGCCTGCAGCGGTGAGCCGCGGCTTGATACATCATCTCCGGAACGCATGCAGGCTTCAACCGAGGCCCTTCGAAACAGCCTGCCCGAAGACGAGCGGGATGCTTTTGATGAGGACTTCATGCTCGTTGCCATGGAGAAAGCTGATTTAGGCGCCCTGTTACTTCAGCTTTTTCTGGGTGACTTCAGTGATGATGAAGTACCCGAGGAGCTTTTCAGGCAGCTGCCGGAAGAACTCAACGGCCTTAGCGCTGCCGATATCAGAGAGCAGGCAGTTGAACTGCGGGAACAACAACGGCAAAGACAGCTTGCGCAGGTGCTGCAGGAAATTGAAGAGCTTGAAGACAAGCTGCGGCATGCCGAGCAAATGCGCGCCTCGCTTGCAGCCGTTGAGGTAAGCCGTTCCCGGTTTTTTAAACATGATGATGGTTTTTCCACGCGGCCCATTATCGAGCTGACCGTTAAGAACAATACCGAGCACGCCATCTCAAGGGCTTATTTCCGCGGGACCTACCAAACCCCCGGCCGCGCAGTACCCTGGCTGACCGACACCTTTAACTATCAGATTTCCGGCGGGCTCGAACCGGGAGAGACCCAAAGCTGGTCGCTCGCACCTAATGTGTTTGGGGACTGGGGGAGACTGGAAGTGCGCGATGATGCCGTTTTCACGGTTGAAACCATCCGGATTGACGGCCCCGACGGCGAACCTGTTTACGACGCCCGGGGCCTTGATGAATTTGAAGAACGGCGGCTCAGAAGGCTGCGGGAACAGCTCGAAAACCTTGAGTAAACCCGGGAAGACGATACAAGCCCTGTCAGGTTTTGGAAAGCCCGGCAGGGCTTACTTTATGCAAGCATTTAAAAAATTACGACTTAATTGCCGATGCTTTTGAATATCTGCCGAACTTCCTTAACAGATTCAGGTTGTATTTAAAGTGGATTTAACAAAATAGTGTTAATACAAGCGCTTTTTTGTTTTCCGGAGTGCAGTCAATAATCTATATTATTAAACTTCAATTAATCATCACACATATACTTGCATGCTGCTTGATAACGAGAAACGGGGTAAAGTCCATGAGTGGCTTGCCAGATACATAAAAGACGGAGAGTTAGACCTTGTAACCGGTTATTTTACGATTGGCGCACTGGCGTGGCTGTCTGATAAAGTGAACAAAAAGGTGCACGCTTACCGGATGGTCCTTGGGGATATCGTTCATCAAAATGCCGGTCAGGTTCACGAACTGCAGCTGCTGAATGAAGAAATTAGTGTTGAGGCGGCCTTCCATCTCAAAAAAGTAGCACAAAATGCGATTGCCTTTTTAAAGCAGGAGCATGTTCAGCTCAAAACCCTTGAACCAAATTTTTGCCATGCCAAAGCCTATATCTACCGTGACAAAGATCCTGATGCGCAGAAACAGTTCTACATTTCGGGCAGCTCGAACTTAACTGAGGCTGGTATCGGCACGCGGCCGGGACATAACATTGAGCTGAACGTCGGGAATTTCGGATCGGCAGATGAATATAAGACGATGGTGACCTGGTTTAATGAATTATGGAACCGGAAAGAAGCACACACTACCAAGACCATTATAGAAACTGACGGATACGGCAAAAAAAAAGAGCGCAAAGTAGATTTCAAAAAGTATCTGATCAGTGAAATTGAAAAGATTTTCAAGGCGTACACCCCAAGGGATATTTACTATAAAATTCTGTTTGAGCTGTTTAAAGATCACCTGCTTTTGGAAGAATCCGACCCTGAATTCAGCAAGCAGGTTGGCCGGTTAATCAATACTGAAATTTATAACACCCTTTTCGATTTTCAGCAGAAAGGCGTCCTTAGCCTTATCAAAATGCTGCAAAAGTATAACGGGGCTATTCTCGCGGATGCTGTTGGTTTGGGAAAGACCTGGAGCGCACTTGCGGTTATGAAGTACTATCAGATGCAGGGCCGCGAAGTCATTTTGGTATGCCCCAAAAAGCTGGAAAACAACTGGCGGCAGTATCAGAAAAATCAGGACTCCCGTTTTGAAGCTGATAAGTTCGAATATTTTATCCGCTTTCATACCGACATGACCGAAACGCGGATGGAAACATACACCGACCGGGCTGACAAGCTGTTCACGAATGAGAAACCTAAGCTGCTCGTAATTGATGAAAGCCACAACCTGAGAAACAGCAAAGGCAACCGCTACAAGTTTTTGATGGAGGAAATCCTGAAAAAAAATGCCGACATCAAAGTACTGATGCTATCAGCAACACCGATAAATAATTCTCTGCTCGATGTGCGCAATCAGTTCAGCCTTATGGTTCAGGGAAATGATGAAGGCTTTTTCGAAACGCTCGGTATCCGCAACCTATACTTCTTATTTCAAAGTGCGCAGCGCGCTTTCAGCAAGTGGAGCAAGGAGCCAAGCCCGAGCCTCGCGGATTTTATTGAGAAATTGCCGCCCGAGTTTTTTACGCTTACAGATGCCCTCACCGTTGCGAGAACCCGTAAGATGATCCTTGACGAACATACCGGGCTTCGCTTCCCCCGCAAACATAATCCCGAAAACCTGTTTGTAACTCCGCGTGAGCTCGGGAATCTTGAAAGTTTTGATGACCTCACAGAACACTTCCCGCCCAAGATGTCAGGCTATCAGCCTTCGTACTACATCCGGGAAGAAAACATCACAAATGTGCTGCAGGATGAAAAACAGCGGGAGTTTTTTCTGGTGAAAATGATGTACATCCTGCTGGTTAAGCGGCTTGAGTCGTCATGGAAGTCATTGCAGTCAACCGTTGAGACGATTTTGAAACATCATCAGAACGCCTTTGACCGCATTAAGCTGTATCAAAAACTACAGAAGGTGTCTGATGCAGATGACTTTCAGGCTTCATTGTTTGAAGAAGATGATGATATTCTGGATCAGCTGGAAACCCTTAGCATCGGAAAAAAAAGGCCCGTTACCCTTAAAGAGATTGATGACAACGGGATGCTGAACAGGTATAAAAAAGACCTGAAAGCGGATATCGATCAGCTCGAAAGCCTTAAATCGAATCTCGCAAAGTTTGAAAAGGGCATTGCAAAAGAAACCCTTATCCTCAACAACCAAAAAAGTGCGGACACCAAGCTGGAAAAGCTGATGGAAAAAATCCGGCAGAAACAGCAGAGCGGCAAAAACCGGAATAATAAAAAGCTGGTGATCTTTACTGCTTACACCGATACCGCAACGTACTTGTACGAACAACTGCTGCAGCGGGGCTTTACCAATATTGCCTGCATCTCAGGGCAGACTACGCAGATTTGGGACAAAGAACCCGATACCAAAAAGTATGAACCGGTGCTGGAGCGCTTTGCCCCTTACACAAAACTCTACAGAGAAAAAGAGTGGGATTTCATCCCGTCGAGGGCGGGCCTGTCTGATTGGGATCAGTACCGCGAATGGACTGCCTGGGTGAAAGAAGCCGAACCCAAAGTCTATGAAAAGCTGGAAAACCCTATCGATATCCTCATTGCAACAGATGTACTGAGTGAGGGGCAGAATCTTCAGGATGCCGATATGGTGATCAATTACGACATACACTGGAACCCTGTTCGGGTGATACAGCGCATGGGGCGTATCGACCGGATTGGCTCGCCCAACGAAGAAATTTTCGGTATTAACTTCTGGCCAACCGATACCATTAATCTGTACCTGAACCTGAAAGGCCGGGTTGAAAGGCGTATGGCGGCAATGCGTCTCGCAGGTGCCGAAGTAGATACACAGTTCACAAAAGACTTTCAGGAAATGGCCGAGAACGAGGATCTGGAAGAACGTCAGAAACGCCGTATGCTCGAGCAAATGGACGCAAGCTGGGATGATATCGAAGAAAACGACAATAGTCTCGGTTTTGATGATTTCTCCCTTGAGCGTTTCCGGCAGGACCTTGCTGCAGAGCTGAATGAAAAACGAAAGGAATACGAGCGCATGCCTAACGGTGTGTTCAGCGGCTTTACGGGCAGCGAGCCGCTAAACAAATCCGGTATCGTAGCCCTGTTGGGCAGCCCTACGAAAGTTTCCGGCACGCTGAAGCACACCTACAAAACCTTTTATCTGATTTATATTGATAAAAACGGCGAGCCCTTGCTGATGAACCAAAAGGAGGTACTCGAAGGCCTTACCCTCACCAAAGACAAGCCCCGCGCTATCCCAGAAGAAATTGACAGAGGCGACACCGCCGCCATTACCCCTCTGGCTGACTCGGTTAAAAAATGGCTGAACAATCAGGTTACACAGGAAAAAGAGACCGAAGACGGCGGCACCAAAAAGACGGCCGGTTTTTCCGGTAAAGACCTGATCAGGCAGATTCAAACGGGCGGCAAAAAAGGTATCGACGCTTTGCAGGGCAAATACAACATTAATGAAGCATTTGATCCCCGAAATGTGGATTTGATCTGCTGGGAACTGATAAGTACAACTTAATTTATAAGACCATGAAAAGTGCTATTGAAGGATTTGCATCTTTAAACTTAGAAGCAGCAGCCCTAAACCTGTTTCAGCAACTTCGTGTACCGCTAAACATCCTGAAAATTAGCGGACAGCTTAAAGACTTCCTCAATGACAGTTTAAAAACTTCAGGTGATCACATTCAGGTCGGCACAGTGACCTTGCTGGGTTCGGTTGATGAGCAGATCTTTAAAGGGGAAGATTCAAGCCTCGACTATAAAAGTGTAATGACCAATAAAGCTGATTATGACGGCTTATTAATCTTTACCGTGGAGATGTCGGGCGAAGAGCTGCCCCGCACACTCATATCTGATGTTTCAAGACTTCTTAACAGATCTTTCAACACAACGCCGGTAGTTGTTCTGTTCCGGTATGAGGATAAAATCGCTCTCGCGAACGTCGAAAGAACTGAGTTTAAACAGCAGTGGAGGCAAGGAGAAAAGGTAGGCCGGGTTTCTATACTGAAAGATGTCAAAACCAAAGAGCCGCACGAAGGGCATGTCCGGATTATATCTTCTTTAAGCTTGCCCGAACTCGCCAGATATGAAAGGCGAAACCGTATCGAAAGCTTCAAAGAGCTTTATTCAGGCTGGCTTAGGGTATTTAGCACTAATGTTCTGAATGAGCAGTTTTACCGTGATTACCAGCAGCTCTCGGTAAAACTGATTCGCGCCATTTATCCCTCCCAAATTGAAAGCAAGCTTCACGCACATCAGGGTGTTCTCAACCTCTTAAACCGAATGATGTTTATATACTTCATTCAGAAAAAGGGATGGCTCATGCAAGACCCCGACTTTCTTCACAACTACTGGCGGGATTATAATAAAGAAGCCGCGCGTAAGGACAGTTTCCACAAGTACTGGCTTAACAAGCTGTTTTTCAAAGCTTTCAACAATCAGGCCTTCAACGATCCGGAAATCTTTAAGGTTCTGCCCGAAAAGTACCAAACGCCCATGATTGAGTTCCCATACCTCAACGGAGGGCTTTTTGAGTTAAAAACTGAATTTGACAGTTTTGTTCTTCAAGATGCAGCTTTTGAAGATATTTTCGATTTTCTGGAAAGCTATATCTTCACCATTAAAGAGGATACACCGGAAGAGCTTAACCTTGAAATAAACCCGGAATTGCTGGGTAAGATGTATGAGGGCATGATCAACGCAACGGATTTAGATGACGTTGACGCAGAAAACGGCATTGTTTATACGGAGCGCCCGGAAATCAATTTTATGGTGCGCAGAAGCATTGTAGAAGTGATCGCAAAAAAGATAAAGCAGCCGGCTTATACTGCGCTAAAGGACTTAAGCCGGGAGTTTATTTATCATTTTGTGTTCGATACGCCTCAAACCCGTAAAGAGCTCCTCAGCCGGTACCGACCTCATGCCGAATCCCTGATTGCCTTAATTTTGTCCGTTAGAGCCTTAGATCCGGCTTGTGGTTCGGGCTCGATGCTTTTGGGCCTGATACAGGTTCAGATGGAGCTGATTACTGCACTTTATGAATATGACAAGCACACACTCGGGCCTAAAGAAAGCTTTTATCTGAAAAAACAACTCGTATCCGAAAGCATTTACGGTGTTGATATTAAAGAATGGGCTGTAAAGATTGCGGAACTGCGCCTGTGGCTGTACATGATTGCAGATGCTGAGTTTACAAAAGAAGAACTTAACAAAGAACCGCTGCTGCCCAATCTCGATTTTAAAATACAAACCGGTAACAGTCTGCTCCCAAAACTGGGCAGTATGGATTTTGATATCAAAAAGCTGTTAAAGAAAGGTGACAGAAGAAGCGGCGCAGCGCGTAAGCTGAACGAATTTATTCGGGATAAGAAAAAGTTTATCCGAAACGAACTGCCGGGTGAGTCTTACACCTCTATGAAAAACAGAGAAATCTCGGCTATAAGCGGTTTTATAAGCGAACTTATCAGAGAAAAATCCGCTCAGCTGGCTAAGCTTCCGGGAGTTGATAAAAACATCTTTGGTAACAAAAATGAAGACCGCTATTCAGAAGACCGGAAACAGCTTTCCGATGAAATTGAAGCCCTCACAAAAGAGCAGGCAAAAATAAAGGAGAAAAAATCGCTTCCGTTTAGTTTTGATATCAACTTTATGGAAGTGTTCCTCCTGCCTGATGATCCCGGCTTTGACCTTGTGATCGGCAACCCGCCCTATGTGAGGCAGGAAGACATTTTACCCCCCGAAGACGGGGAATATCTGGAACACCTGCTTAAGCCTGAGAACAAATCGGAAAAGACAAAAGTAAATAAAAAATTCAAAGTAGAGCTTAACAGAAGGGTTTATGACCTGTACCCGTTTCTTAACACAAAAGTAAATACTGATATTAACGGCAAGAGGAAAAGTATACCGGTTTACGGGGCCAAAGTACCCGGACGCAGCGACCTGTATGTGTATTTTCAACTTATCTGTCCGGCCTATCTGAACTCGGAGGGTACTTTCTGCTTCATTATTTCCAACTCATGGATGGATGTAGATTTTGGCGGCTTTGTACAGCATTTTATGCTAAAGCATACCAAGCTGCACGCCATTTATGACTGTACCGTAAGAAGCTTCAGTGCCGCGGTTAATACCGTAATTTACCTGCACAGCTCCCTCATAAATACCAGGCTGAAAATCAAAGACTATAAACTTCTCACGCCAACCGGCAATCCCGTGCGGTTTGTGATGAACAAGGCTGACTATACGGAAACCTCTTATGCCCCGCTGCTCATTGAACAGGAACACTGTAGCGAAAACACGTTCAAAACCCACTACCGAATCATCTTAAAAACACCTACAGAACTATGCGATGAAGCCTACGATGAAGAAGCTAAATCCTTTCAGTCAGACAAATGGGGTGGAAAATATTTAAGGGCTCCTGAGATTTACTATACCATACTTGAGAAGGGAAAACAGAAGCTAATTCATTTAAAGAATATTGCCAATGTCAAAAGAGGAATAACAACAGGAGCAAACGATTTTTTTATTATTGACGACAGTAAAGTTTTTGATTGGAATATTGAGCATATATATCTGTTGCCAATCGTCAAATCTTCAAGACAAGTGAAGGTTTTAAAGAACCCAAAAAAGATTTCCAACTGGCTTTTAAGTATAAATGACAAACAGATTATAAGCAAAAATTTAAAAGCTTATTTACTATATGGCGCTGATGAAAATAAGTGGGATGGAAATGCTCCCGCACTTAGAAGCACAGTACAAGCAAGAAATAAATGGTACATGATCGGAGAGAGAAAAGTACCAGATATAGCATGTAACTATATGATTGACACCATAATGAGATTTTTCGACTATGAAGCTCTTGTTGTAGATAATTTTCAGGAGATTCACCTTAATAATAAATTAAATAAAAATTTAGCTTTACTGAGCCTTAACTCCACCTTATTTAGCTTGTTTTTAAACGTTATAGGCAGAGGCAACTTCGGTGATGGATTAATGAAGTTACAGACATTTGAGGTAAGAAATTTAATAATGCCAGACCCGATCTATCTCAAAAACTTTAAAAACGAT
Organism: Balneolales bacterium; assembly: GCA_020832405.1. GTDB lineage: Bacteria > Bacteroidota > Rhodothermia > Balneolales > Cyclonatronaceae > Cyclonatronum. The sequence continues at coordinate 1,174 of JAFIET010000054.1, read as the reverse complement.
ACATTTCTAAAACGTGAGCACAACAATTTATTTGAAGAACTTGGATTCAACCAAGACCAAACAATAAGAGCTCAATTACCAAATCCCTTGCCAGACAGAAAGCTTCTCGACGATGCCATATTTGACGAACTGGATCTCACTCAAGAAGAAAGGAATGAAGTTTACTGGTCTGTAGCAGAAATGGTAAAAACGAGATTGGATAAAGCAGGGAGCAGGTAAGCTCACTTTTTTAACGCCGTTTAATTCAACTGTTGAAGCAGTTATATTCCTAACGAAAACTACCAAACAATTTTTTATTGCCTTATGAAAGAAACCCAAGAGCGAATCAACCGAATTCAAAAGCAGCTCTCAGATGCGAATGCAGAATTACTCTCACTTGCAGATGATATCTGGCTCTCCATCGATCACAACAACAATGAGGCCCTTCAAAAAGGCGTAGCCTTCAAAACAGCCTATAACAACAAGGTCAGCGCACTTACACAGCTACAGGCTGATATTTCAAAACTAATTGAAGACTTTCTGGGAGAGCCGGCTGTCAAAATCGATCACAGCAAAATCGCAAAAGAACCGGTTCAGTACGAAATAAGGGAAAAAGAAGTCCGTTTTCTTGATGATCGTGTAAAGCATTATCTCAACGAAAACTTTACCGACAAGCGTCCCGTGGGTTTTGTCATTAGAGATACGCACTTCACCAAGGCCGATAGCTGGCGGGCCATCTATCTCACTACCTTAGAATACCTTGACAAGAACTTTGATCATTTCGATGAGCTGCTGACCTCGCCCGCCTTTATTTCTAAAAGAGGAAACAAAAAGTTTTCCTCAAACCCCGAAGAATTGCGAGAAGCTGCCGAAGTGAAGCCGGGTATGTATGCAGAAGTAAACCTTAGTGCAAACTACATCCGAAACTACATCAAACAATTGCTCGAGCATTTCGGCATCAGTACCAAAGCGTTTTGGGTGTACTTGCACATGGAAAAGCATTGACCAAAAAATCCCCTCACCCCATCCCCCATGCCAAACCGCAGCACCGATGCTTACGAAACCTATCTGCATGATTTCCTGAGGGAGGATCTGTGGGTGTGCTGTCCCGGTTGCGGGCTTAAGGCGGTTGTGGAGACCGATCCGGGGGCGGATTCTTTTCTTGCGGCGGATGCGTCGAAAATAAGGGTGAGCT
>JAFIET010000053.1 GCA_020832405.1 Balneolales bacterium | reverse complement strand
TATCCGACTGACCGGTTCCACTGTCACACAGAAATTTTAGCAGGAAACAGTTTACTCCCATAAGAACATAACGTAAAAGCTTTAACCACCCCCACCTGAACCCGCCCTGCGGTTTGCCCTTCTTGCTGGTCTTTTATACCTTAAACCAAACGAATTTAGGTCAAATCCCAAATATCATGGATTCATTACGAGAGACGGCAACCCGCATTCTTCGAAAAACGCTGGCCGAAATGGCGCCCGATAAACTGGTGTCCGGTGCGGTCGCCACCGATCCGGAAAATGGCGCGTTCCGGATTGGCAGCCTTGAAACTTCTTTTCCGGCAGATACCCCGGTGTATGTGCTTGGGGCCGGTAAAGCGGCCGCAGCTATGGCCAAGGGGCTGCATGAGGCGCTGGGCGGCAGTATCCGCGACGGACTCATCATTGCCCCGGCCGCGGTAGCTGCCGAAAACGGACGCATTGGCGCGATTCAGGTTTTCCCCGGCTCGCATCCGCAGCCTGATGAGGATACCATCGCTTCAACGCTCGAGCTTGTGAGCGTTGCCCGGAGCATCCCGAAGGATGCCCTCACCATCGTGCTCATTTCCGGCGGAGCATCTGCGCTTATGGAGCTGCCGGCCGGCAAGCTCACGCTTGATCAGCTGCGCACTGTCTATCACGAACTGCTCCGCAGCGGCGCGCCCATTCAGGAGATGAACACCGTCCGCAAGCAGCTCTCCGCGGTGAAAGGAGGGAGGCTGCTCGGCATGATTCCCTCAAAGCAGGTCGTTTCCCTGCTGATTTCCGACGTGCCCGGCGATGACCCCGCTTTCATTGCGAGCGGTCCCACAACCCCCGACGACACCACCCCGCAGGATGCCCTTCACGTGCTCGAAAAGTACGGCATCACCGATAACATCCCGCGGGAAGTCACCGAATACCTCTCAACAGCTTCCGAGCAGAAACGCGGCACCTACACCGGCGCACATCACACCGAAATCGTCGGCTCATCCGGCATTTTCGCAAAAGTCGCGGCCGGTTTCTGTGAGGAGGAAGGTTTCGAAACCTGGACCGATCCCAACCAATACGACGCCCTGATTGAGGAGGTCTCCGATTACATCATCGGTCAGGTGCGCGAAAACCGCAAGCGTACCCGCGAGGCTTTCCTGTTTCACGGCGAAAGCACGGTGCAGGTGAGTGGCGACGGCAGGGGCGGGCGCAATCAGCATCTTGCGCTGCTGCTTGCCACCAAAATCACGCGGCGCAAGCGTACCCTGGTGATGAGCGTTGGCACCGACGGTGGCGACGGCAACACCGATGTAGCCGGCGCCTTCGCAGCACCCGACTCCGTTGAGCGCGCTGAGGCTTTCGGGGTTTCGGCCGAAAAACATCTCAAAGAATTTGACGCTTATCACTTTTTCAAGTCGCTCGGTGACCTTATTTTCACGGGTCCCACCGGTAATAACGTAATGGATTTTCAGCTTATCCTCATCGACTCATGATCTGGGAACACCCTAACCTGCTTGTTTTGCTGGTACTGCCTGTTTTGTTCGGCGTACTCAGCTTTTATTTCGGAAAGATGCGCAGCCGTCAGCTGCGGTCGTTCTTTTCTGAGGAAATGCTGCGGCGCCTCAGCAATCCGGTCTGGAACCGTGGCCGCACGGCCCGCACCATCCTGATGTACCTGGGCGTAACCCTGCTCGTAATCGGCGCTGCCGGACCCAAAATCGGCAGCGAAATCCGCGAAGTGAAGCGCGAGGGCGTCGATCTCCTCATCGCGCTCGACGTATCCCGAAGCATGCAGGCGCAGGATATCCGCCCCTCCCGGCTCGATAAGGCCAAGTTTGAAATCTCCAGCCTCATCGACCGCCTGCAGGGCGACCGCGTAGGCCTCATTCTGTTCACCAACACGGCCTTCTTGCAGTGTCCCCTCACCACCGATTATTCCGCTTTCCGCATGTACCTAGATCTTGCGGCAACAGATCAGCTTCCGTTTCCCGGTACCGATTTCAACGCGCCCCTGCAGCTTGCGAGGGATACCTTCCGGAGCCGCCCGCGTCAGGAGCAGCAGGCCGCACAGGTGCTGCTTTTTATCTCAGACGGCGAAGACCACAGCCCTTCAATAGATTTCACGCTCAATCAGCTGGTTAACGACGGCGTTTTTGTGTACACGGTGGGTATTGGCACGGAAACAGGGGCGACTATTCCGATACGTGACCGCACGGGTCAGCTTGCCGGAAATCATCGTGACCGGGACGGTCGGGAGGTCATTACACGCCTCGAACCTCAGCTGCTCCGGCAAATGGCGCAAACCGGCCGGGGAATGTACTATGAAATCAGGAGAGGTGCCGACCGCATCGACGGCTTCACCGCGCAGCTCGTTGACCTCGAGCGCCGCGAGTTTGCCACCGAACAGTTCTCTGATTACGCCAACCGCTATCAGTGGCCCACCGCCGCAGGCCTGCTGTTCATTCTGGCTTCCTTTGTAATTCCCGTTTACCGGCCGGTCAAAATCACGCGGTAATAAAGCACACCCACAATTTTTTTGGGGTGAATTCCGTGAGCATCACGGTCTTTCGTGACAGTTCAAAAATCCCAAACCAACGGCATGTCCCGAGCTGTTTTGGATGGAGTGCGGGCATCCCTAAAAATCTGAACGGTCTGAAATTTCTAATGCGTGGCGACCATGTATGAGTCTAAGCAACAATGGCTTAGACGTCAGTAGGAAATGCTTGTTATGTGTTATAGCGACTAAATTTTTCCATGAACTGACGCGTGTATAAATTTTGGACCTTCATAGTTGCCCACTGGAACTTAGCTTGTTTGGAATCTGAAAATAGTGGAAACCATTGTCTTCTCTATGTTTTATTCTTATTATACAGAATAATTGTTTTATTTTCTGCAATTTTCGTTTAAGAGCTCCACAAGTTCATAGACCTTAGTTGTTGGGTTTTGCTTGTGATAGACTAAATATTGGTAGCTTTCAAATAGAGTTTTAGCCCTTTCTATTGCGTTCAATTGAGAAGCATTTGTATCATTTTCAAGAATTGAATATATATTTTTGCAGAACTCATAACTCTTACCCTCCTTTTCATAATTAAGACCAAATACTTTACTAAGCTCTTTGTAATAAAAGGTTCTATGGTGCTTTTGATCAGTAAATTGATAGTGAAGATAGAACCAAAGTTCAAAGCAGTCATTTGAGTAGGCAATCTCGTAACCTTTGGCAGTACCACTAGAAATAGCATTGTCAAAGTCGGAAAATTCCATTTCGCCTTGTTTTACGTCCATGTCGAAAACACACCAAATTGCATCATATAAAATCTCGGCAGATTTTACTATTTCTTCAGTGGATTCTATTAACTTTAGTTTGCTCTGACCTTGAAGGTCAATCGCCTCAACAGTTAAACTCAAAACTGGAAAGGACTCGAAATACAGTTTTTCAGTTTGACCTTCACCTACTGTTAAAATTGTTTTATTCTGCTCTCTTGAATTTAAATAATAGGAAGTGGGTTTTGCCTTTTTTAACCAAGGCTTTTTCCTATCTGTTTTTTGATAACTCTTGTACTTTTTGGCATTAGTCAACTAAATTTTTAAAGTTGCCTAAAAAAGGTATCGCACCATATTTACCATGGATATAATCTTTTTCAAAGGATGCGTCATTTCTTACGCCTTTGAATTGAGCCAAAGAGTATAGACTGCTAGCTCCATATCTATCCTTTTCAACAAATTCAATCTGATCTCTACGAAGTAATTTAGATGATAGTAGGTTAGTATTATGTGTTGTAAAAATAAGTTGTGCTCCCTTATTATCTTTGGAATTGAATAACTCCAAAATTTTACGCGTTAGTAAAGGGTGAAACCTTGCATCGAACTCATCAATAATTATTGTTTTATTTTCCTTCAATGCGTTGTAAATGAATGGGCTTAATTCAAATAGTTTTTGAGTCCCTTCTGATTCACTTATTCTAAAAGAGAAAGATTCATTTTCTACAAATTTCATTCGTTCATCAAATTTCTTTCTTGATGAAAGAAGCAGCTTTATCTTTTTATTTTCATATTCCTTGCGAATATTATTATCCAGATTATCTGGTAAATCCTTATTTGATATTTCTACAGAGATCAAATCCTCAATTCCAATATCACCTTTCTTTAGGAAGTTTAATATATATTGTTTTTTTTCAATATTGTCTAACGAGTCACCTGCGTATTCGTACATACCTTGATGTCCAAGGCCACTAATAATAATGAACGAAGAAATACATTCTATTATGTGTTTTGATAGTTTCCCAAACCCAAAGCTTGATAAAGCAGAGAGAAACAAAGAGTCATTCCGAAATAAATCATTTTCCTTATCATCTATAAGTAAACTATTTAGTTTATCCCCTTCAGAAAAATTAGTTTTATCAAGTTCAATAATATCATTTCCTTCTCTTATGAAGAAGCACATTTCACGCTCACCTGGCTTTCCATATAACCATTCAGAGAGAATTCTCTCATTATTCAACTCAAATCCATATCGATACTTGGTGTTTTTATCCCAAAAAATGATTTGAAAAAAACTTGGCTCGTGTTCTGTTTCGGTCGATAGTCTAAAAGGGTCGACCATATGGAGTACATGCGCATCCTTTACGGAATTATTGATGATTTTTATAAATGTTACTAACGATTTGATAATATTGCTTTTGCCGCTTGCATTTGCGCCATAAATAACCTTTGATTTTAAAAATGAGACATTCTCTGAGTTGTCAGTAGTAAAAACATTGTTTTCATCTACTGTCTTGTATTTTGACTTCAGCTTAGCGGCTGCAAGATTGAGAGTATTGATCTCTTTAAAAGATCTGAAGTTTCCAAAACTGAATTCTTGTAGTTCCAATTTTTCTTAATTTAATTTCTGTGAATTATTCACAAATATAGGGATAAGAATCGGGATTTCCTTGCATTAAAATTATATTCACCTCAGTAATAGGAGCAATAAGCATGTGCTTTATATACCCATAAAGTGATGATTGATATGGGAAACAGGGATATCGGTTTTAAGATACATAGCTCAATTAATTTTGATACCTGCAGTTGGGAAAACACATAACAAGGCTATTGAGTTGACTGCGATGCGCTGCTGCCAGCTATTAAGCTTCCAGAAATCCGGGCTTGGGCGGCGTTGCGGCTGAGGCTGCTAACTGTTTTTGGGAAATTTGAACGAAATCTTTTTGCTTCGCTAAAATAGTATGGCAGGTGCCGCGTTGCTTAACCTTGGCGGTAAGCCGCTCCGTTTTAGGCGGCAGCACCAGAATCAGAATTTCGTGCTGCAAAGCTTACACCCCATCCGTCATGCTTTCGCGATGGGGCGGCACTTTAGCTGCAAAATATTACCTGAGCATAGAAAAGCAACCCCAATATCGCAGTCTCAGGGCTTTAGCTTAGTATCCACGGTCCACGGTCCGCGGTCTTCCATCCTCCATCCCTCGTCAATATCTAAAATCCGCGAAAATCCTGCCCGATTCGGTAAATCCGCGTGCCATCAGCCTGGCTTCACGCCATGCTGTAAACCTTGCGGATGGTCCATTCACATCCCACAAGCAGAATCACCAGCAGAAACCACCACAGGCTGTGATGGGCGCGCATGGCTACCGTAAAGGTCTCCGTGCGGAAGGTGCCAAAGCCTTTGTCGCGCAACAGCTGCGGCAGCTGTGCGGCTTCCTCGTGTGTCACGAAGGCACCGCCGGTACTTTCTGCGATAAAACGCAGCAGCTCATCCCTTCGGATGGTATCTGTAAATTCGAGAATGCTCTCATTCACTGTGAAAGAGCCTTCAGCCCGGTCAAGCTCGCGTGTGCCGCGCAGCGCTGTAGCTTCATAGGTGTAGGTGCCGGCAGGGAGCGGGCGGGTTTCGAGACGGAAACGGCCGTTGCCGATGCCCCGCATGATGTACTCCTGTGTATCGATCGTTTCACTCCGCAGCCTCACCTGAACACTGGCTTCATTATCCGGAAGTCCGGTTTCGGTGAGCACCGCCGCCCGAAAGGTGATGGCTTCCCCCTCATCAAAACTGTTGCGTGAGGGTGCAAACTCAAGAAGTCCGTCGCTCACTCCGGTGCTTGCCCATTTGATGAGGTTGTTCATCAGTTCTGCACGAAAGCTGCGGTACTCAGCAGAGGGCGACTGCTGCCAGCGGAACCAGTTCCAGGCGTTCACCATCGCAACCCTGTAATTTCCGAGCTGTTGCAGGGAAAGCATGGGGGAGCCGGTCGGTTCGTTGCGGAAATGGGTGAGAATGAGGTCGCGGGCAGAGGCAGCGGAAGTATAATTCCGGATCGGGCCGCGAAGCTCGGGGCCGCGGCTGAGGTTGAGCGGCAGTTCAAAGTCAAAGATCGGATGATCCTGCTCAGCCGGGTTTACCGACGGACTTACCGGGCCAACAGGGGTGTTGCCCTGCCTGCGGATGGGCGCCAGGTTTTCGGTAGCCGCAGTGAGGTTTTCAAAATCAGTGCCGGGCAGGGTAAAAAACACCACATTGGTCTGTGCGGCAAGTGACATCACCTGTTGTCTTAGTTCAGCAGAGAGCTGCCTGTGAGGGAAACCGTGCAGAATGAGCAGATCCAGGGTATCAGCCGATGCCGGAAGCAGGCCGTCGTTACCGCCCACAAAATTTGAACCTCCGGTCCAGGTCATGTAAGCGGGCCTGATGCTTTCATCCGTTAACAGCAGCTGCCGCAGCGCTCCCACATCGGGGTGAACCTCAAAGGCGATGTGCAGGATCCGCAGCTGATCATCCTGAACATCAACCGTGAAGGTATAGGCGTTGTTTGCGGTTGTCCATTCTCCCTCAAGTTCAGGAATAACAATCCTGAAGCGTTCGGTGCGCTCTTCATCATAATCCACTTCAAAATCAACCTGATGAACCGAGCGATCTTCGGTGGTTTGTATGGTTTTAACTTCCTCAAGGCTGTTGTTGCGGTACAGCTGCACCTCGATAGAGCGGTCAGGGAAACCGTCGTTCAGGATTTCGGCCCTGATTAAGCCGGTTGAGTTTACAAAGGCTGTGCTGTTGTAGATCACGTTTCGTACAAGCACATCGCGCACCTGCGTGGTATCACCAATGGCAACCGTAAACACGGGTACGCCCAGGCGCTCGGCTGCACGGGTGGGGTCGAGGCCGCGGTTGAAGATGCCGTCGGTTACTAAAATGAGCGCGTCCATATCTCCGGAAACCTGATTCAGACTGTTCAGGGAGCGGTTCATGTCGGTAACGCTGCCGGTTAGGCTTAGTTCCGCGGGCGTGCTCTCAAACAGGTCGGCATCGAATCCGAAGGTGCGGTACCGCACCGCGGAGGTATCACTCAGGCGGAGGGCTTCGGTTACCCTGCGGAAATCCGTTTCCCCCTGCCAGCTGCCTTTTTCGATGGTCACGCTCCGGCTGTTATCCAGCATTACCGCGATTTCCTGCCTGTGCTCGCGTTCATCGGTGAATTCATACACCGGGTTGAACAGCAAAACGAGCAGCAGCAGCAGGGCCAGGGCCCTTAGTGAAACGGCCGCCCAACGGGCAGGCTGCGGCAGTTTGGTATTGCCGGAGTAGGTCCACCAGCCAACAAAAGCTGAAAACAGGATGGCAAGCGCCAGCAGCAGTATGGCAAGGTCGGAGTCAAAACCGGAAATCATCAGGGGGAAGGGCTCAGGCTTCTTTCAGAATTTTGTTGATCAGGTCTTCGGCCTTGATGCCTTCGGCTTCAGCCGCGTAGTTGTTCACGATACGGTGGCGCAGCACGGGGATGGCGATGGCGTTGATGTCTTCTTCGGTTACATTGAAGCGACCGTCGGCAAGGGCTCTTGTTTTCCCGCCGAGGATGAGGAACTGTGATGCCCGCGGACCCGCGCCCCAGGTCATGTACTTGTTCACAAAATCAGGCGCGTATTTGGTACCCGGCCGGGTCATGTTTACGATCTTTACGGCGTAGTTAAGCACGCTTTCCGGAACGGGCACCTGACGCGTAAGCTTCTGAAATGCAATGATTTCCTCAGCGGAGAGGATGGACTTTATCTTCGCATCGATTCCGCCGGTTGTGCGGCTCACGATCTCGATTTCCTCTTCAAAGCTCGGATAATCCAGCCACAGATTGAACATGAAGCGGTCGAGCTGAGCCTCGGGCAGGGGATAGGTCCCTTCCTGTTCGATCGGGTTCTGTGTTGCCAGCACGAAGAAGGGGCGGTCGAGCTGATAGGTGGTGCCCGATGCCGTTACGTGATATTCCTGCATGGCCTCGAGCAGGGCGGCCTGTGTTTTGGGGGGCGTACGGTTGATTTCATCCGCGAGGATGATGTTGGCAAAAATGGGCCCCTTGAAAAACTTGAATTCTTTTTTCCCGCTTGCTGCGTCGGAATCTATGATTTCTGTTCCGGTGATGTCGCCGGGCATAAGGTCGGGCGTGAACTGAATCCGGTTGAAGCTCAGGTTCAGCGATTCGGACAGGGTGCGGATAAGCAGGGTCTTGGCCAGACCCGGAACGCCGATCAGCACGCAGTGACCTCTCGAAAACAGGCTGATGAGCAGGTTATCTACAATATGCTGCTGACCTACTACAACTTTTCCGATTTCGGTGCGAAGTTCGTTAAATACCTGATGAAAGCGTTTGGCCTGTTCGATGGTCTCTTTGTCTTGATTTTGCATGCAGTCTGAATAATAATAAGGGGAAATTTCAAGTTTCTTTGCGGTGCTCAGCCCCGAAAAACGAAAGAATCCGGGCCATCATTCGGCAGGAATAACGGCCCGGTAAAGTATCATCAGCGGCTTGCGTAGGGTGATGCAATCCGGTATTCAATAAACATTTCTTCCCTGATCTCCTGAACCCAGCGGCTGAGTTCCCGCATTTGTTTGTCCTGAAGGGCGATATTCCGGATGATGTCGTAATCCTGATCAAGGTTTGCGATATGCTCGGGAATCCGGCGGTTCAGCCGGATAATCCGGAAAGCCGGCTGCCGTGTTTGTCCGCTGCCGATGGTATGGCGGATGGGTTCGGTGATATCGCCCTCATTTTCCAAATTGATAATTGCCCTGTACAGAGCGGGGTCAAGTTCATCAACTGCAAGGCGGCGCTGTCCTGTCTGCTGATTGATCAGGCGGCCTCCGGTAGCAGAGGTGTTGGGGTCTTCGGAGTGCCGGCGCGCCATGAGGGTGAAGCTTTGGTCGTGAACAAGTACACTGTCGCGGATGGCAGTGAGACGGTTGATGGCAAAGTTGTCGTCAACCTGTTCATCCTGCACCTGAATCAGAATCTGATTGGTTTCAATCTGATCGCCGCTGCGGCGGTTCAGGCGGATGATGTGGAAGCCCGCCCGGGTACGCACAACCTGCGAAATGCCGCCGGGTTCAAGGGCGGATGCGGCCGCAGCATATTCTGGCACAAGGTCGCTGAGGGGCAGCATGGGGATGAGCCCCCCGCGGCTTGCACCGGGGCCACTGCTGTACCGGCGTGCAAAATCTTCGAAATTAGCGTTATGGTTGAGCAGCGAATCCCGAAGGGCTTCGGCGAACTGACGCGCTGCTACCTCTGCTTCGTCGAGTACCGGCGGAATCGCTACGATATGGGATAGCTCTACGGTTTCGGGTACCGTTGGCAGGGAGTCAGCAGGAATACTGTTGAAAAATGAAACAACCTCAGGCCGTGTAATCCGGATGCCCCGCAGTTTCTGCTGCCGCAGGCGGTCAACCATGATGTCGCGCTGAAAGCGTTCCCGGTAATCCGCCCGAACCTGAATGAGGCTCTGCCCCAGAGCCTGCTCCAGGGCTTGCTCACTTCCTGCCTGACCAATCAGCTGCTGTATGCGCTGATCCATGATGCGGTTCACTTCGTCGGGGCTTACTACAATAGAGTCAATTTTGGCCTGTTCGAACATCACGTTGTTATCAATGATGTTTTCAAGCACATCGAACCACAGTTCTTCTGAAAACGGCATTCCCCGGCGGGAAGATAAAATTTCGGCAACCTGAGCGTCAACGTCTGATTTAAGAATGATCTGATCATTTACAACGGCCACAATCTTGTCGAGAACCTGACGCTGCTGTGCCTCAGCCTGAGAAAAGGCAAAGGCTGAAATGAGGAATATAAAGAGGGCGAGGAGAGCTTTTTTTTGCATAAATGCTTAGAAAAATTAATCGAATAGAGTAATGGTGCCGTTGGCCTGCGCCTGCCTAAGCAGGTTTTGCCGCAAAGCGGTGATCTGATTTTGCCGGCGCTCGGTTGTGAGCCACTGCTGAACCTGATCAAGGGTCCAGTCGAGGTCGGGTACACTTCCTTCATCCTGATTTTCAACCAGCTGAATGAAATGATACTGTCCGCCGATCTGTCGGATAGGGCTTACTTCAGAAACCCCGATTACGCGCAGAAATTGTGCAAGCTCAGGTTCATTCTCAAACACTGAGCTGATCGGCTGATAAAGCGAAGCCGTACGGATTGCCGGTTCTGGATAAAGCGAGTAGTTTTGTGCTACTGTTTCCCATTCAACACCCCGTAGCAGTTCATTACGGGCGTTGCTTGCTTCGCTGAAGCTGCCTGCAACCAAATGGTGAACCCGTACGTGCCGCTCATTCAGAACGAATTGCTCGCGGTGCATTTCATAGAAATTGAAAGCCTGCTCGCGGCTTACGTACAAATCATCTGCGCGGTTCATGTAGCTTTCGGCGAGCAGCTCAACCATCAGCTGCCTTTCGAAGCGTGCTACGGCTTCTTCAAAAACAGGCAGCCGGTGAATGTTCATCCGCCGTGCTTCTTCGGCGAGCAGCTGTTCGAAAATCCACTGATCCCGGTAGCGGGCTACTGCAGCGGTGCTGTCATCAAGCAGCGCGTAGGGGGGGATTCGTTCCAGTGCTTTTTCAAGGAAAAGCTGCTCCCCGCCGGCTACCGCGATAACGCGGCCCTGTATTTCGGGTTCGGTAGCTGTGCAGCCGCTGTTAAAAAACGCGGCTGCAAGCACAATGATGAGTGTTGCCTGAAATAGACGGGAAAGCATGAAGCTGACAGCTGTTTATGGAATGAATTCAGAGTTCTCGAGAAGTGCGCGGAGACGCTCCGGGAAAGCGGTTACTTCGAAGCGCTCCATCAGGTAGGCATTCCATTCCTGTTCTCGTATGGGCTGAAAATCAGCACTCACGCGCAGGAAGGCTTCCTCGAAGGTCATTTGGCGGGGTTCGAGTATTTCTGCAAGATAGAGCGTGCTTGGCCGGTTACGGTATTCGAAAATTGCCGAAAACTCACCCGCTTCTACATCCTGAAGGTGATCGAAGGGGAAGTCAGAAAGGCTGTTGATGATATCCGAACGCAGGATCAGGCCTGAAACAGCATCCCGTACTTCTTCAACCGCAACCCCGTGGCGAATTACTGCTTTAGCATCAAGGATGCGTTCTTCGGTATCGGCGCTGATGCGGAAATAGCGGTAGCGGGTACCGAAGCGGTAGTTGTCGCGGTTGGCTTCAAAGATATCCATGAGGCGGGTCGAATCCTGCGCGGCATAGTTCCATACACGGTCTTCAACGATGCGGAATACGGCAAGCCCTTCGTGGTAGCGGTTGCTGAGCTCAGCAAAATCGGGAAATTCCAGCTTGGTGATTTCCACAATCACATCTTCTGCTGCCTTCTGTTTGAACTCCTCAAGCATGCTGTACCGGAACGGGCCTTCACCGGTACCGTTGAGCTGCTGTACCAGGAAATCATAGAACTCACCGAGGGTGTAGGTTCTGTTGTGAATCTCGTAGAGGGGGAGGGCGCGCTGCTGTGCATTCAGCGCTACCATTGAAACCATCATGTTGTCTATGCGGGTAATCATTGTAGTGAAAACCTCGAAAGTATCGTCATGAAAGGTTTCACCGGCAACGCGGCGCACATTATGCAGGGTGAAGCTTCTGTTTTCGCGGTAGCGCGGAAGGTTGCGCAGCCGCTGGTAAAGCTCATCACGAAGCTGCTGCTCGCTGGCGTAGGTACGGATTGAGTCAAGCCGTACAATATGTACGCCGTATTCGCTGTCAAAGGGTTCGCCCCATTCGCCCTGTGAACTCAGTTTTGCAATGTTTTCAAGAAAACGCGGCTGGAAGCGGGCCGGCTGTACCCAGCCAATGCTGCCGCCGGTTTGCCGCGTATCGGCATCTTCCGAAAATTCAAGGGTTACTTCATTCCAGTCGCGGCCTTCCTGCAGCTGAGCAAACGCTTCTTCCGCGCGGTTCATGGCGATTTCAGGAGTGTTCTCACCACCGCGGCTGCGGAAATAAATATGAGAGTAGCTGCGGTCAGGTACTGATTCGCGCACTTCATATACATACACAATATGATAGCCGAAACTGGTGCGGAAGGGCATGGATACTTCGCCGGCAGGGGTGCTGTAAGCTACATCTTCAAAAGGCTTAACGGCCCATCCGCCTGAAATAAAGCCGAGATCGCCTCCCATGCTCTGCCCCCGCTGACGCGAGGAAAAACGCTGCGCCAGGGTTTCAAAATCGGTATCATCTTCAGGGTCGAGGTAAATGCTGCGTGCTTCCATCAGCTCATTCCATGCCGCGAGCGTATCCGCAGGACTGGCGTCGGCAGGCACGGAAATCAGGATATGTGAAGTGCCGATTTCTGTTTTGCTGCGCTCAACAAGCTCATCGAGCAGTTCGTCGCGGAACCGCATCTCCAGCCAGTACGGAAATACAGACTGCATCTGATACTGATTGAGTTCACGAAGGGTTTCTTCGTCATCAAAGTATCCTTCCGCACGTGCTGCGGCTACCCTTGCACGATAGGTAAGGTACATGTCGAGGAATTCCATCATTTCCTCTTTAAGTGCTTCGGGTTCCTGCTCTTCCTGCAGGGGAGAAATGAAAAAACTGGCTTTTAAATCGCCATAGGTAATGTCGGTTCCGTTAACGACCCCGACTACAGTCTGTTCGGGGCTTTTTTTTTCGCCAAAGTTAAGAAGGGAACAGGCGCCTAAACTTACGGATAAGGCAAAGAACAGGATGAATGATGCAAAACCGTTGGGTTTCATATTCGGGTTGTCAGATTGATGGTTAGTCAGAATGAATAATTTTAGGTTGTTGATGCATATGCGTACAATTGGGCAAAATACGCAAAATTAACAAGCAGTTGAAATGGCTATATCAATTCCCGTGAACGTGTGTTGTTCCGCTTTCTTGTGATGCTTTCAGAAATAGGACCATAGCCGCTGCCAAAATAGGAAGCCCGAAACAGGCCTGAGGCTTTTGTTTCGGGCTTCGCTACAGCAGTTGGTTTTGAAGTCGGGCTACGGCTCTGCTGCCCGTATCAGTACAGTACGCCCGCAATGGTTGCGGTCATCATGTTGGCAAGGGTGCCGGCGAGAACCGCAAGCAGGCCGAATTTGGCCAGGTCAGATTTCCGGCTCGGGGCGAGTCCGCCAATGCCGCCGATCTGAATGGCTATGGAAGAAAAGTTGGCGAAACCACAAAGGGCGAAGGTCGCCATAAAAATGGTGCGCTCCTCCAGGGCACCGTCCATCACAAACTGCGACAGATCAATGAAGGCGATAAACTCCGTGAGCACGATTTTGGTGCCTATCATCGAGCCAACATTGATGGCATCAACCCAGGGGACCCCTATCAGAAAGGCGAGCGGCGCAAACAGTATGCCGAGTATGCCCTGAATGGTGAAGTCGAAGTTTTCTGAGATGTTGTTGATACCGGTAAAATCTCCGAAAATGCCGAGGAAGTGGTTCAGCAGCGCCAGAATGGCGATAAAGGCAAGCAGCATGGCACCTACGTTAAGGGCCAGTTTGAGGCCTTCGGTTGCGCCCGATGAGGCGGCTTCAATCCCATTGGCGTCGGTTTTTTCGACCGAAATTTTGACTTCACCACGGGTTACCGGCTCTTCTGTTTCAGGATACAGGATCTTGGCGATTACCAGTGCAGCAGGCGCAGCCATAAGGCTTGCCCCGAGCAGCTGCTCGGCAAAAAGCTGCCGGCCGATTTCCAGCGCAAGTCCGTTTGCCTGTGCGTAGGCATCACCCAGCATCTGAATGTAGGCCGCCATAATGCCGCCGGCGATGGTCGCCATGCCGCCGGTCATTACCGCCAGCAGCTCAGATTGTGTCATCTTTTCGATGTATGGTTTTACAACCAGCGGTGCTTCGGTCTGCCCGACAAAAATGTTTGCCACTACCGAAAGGGATTCTGCACCCGAGGTGCCGAGCAGTTTCTGCATGCCGGTAGCCATAATTTTCACCACAAACTGCAAAACCCCGTAATGATACAGCAGGGTTGTGATGGAAGCAAAAAATACAATGGTCGGCAAAACCTGAAAGGCGAAGAAAAAGCCCAGGCTCTGTTCCGTGCCCGGCCCGTAGGCAAGATCCCCGAAGATGAAGGCTGCCCCGGCTGTTGTGAATTCAAGCACCAGAACAAAGAATGAAGAAACCCAGCTGAAAAAAAGCTTGGGCCAGCCGAGCGGGCCAAAAAATTCGGCCATGTCGCTTCCCTTCAGGATAAATACGGCCAGGGTGAGCTGTATGCCAAGGCCGATACCAACAAGGCGCCAGCTAACAGCTTTACGGTTGTTGCTCAGGGCAAGCGCAATTCCGAGAATTACAGCCATCCCGATTATACCGCGAATGAGTTCCATCAAACAATCATTTAAAAGGTTAGTTAAAAATCTGAGTCGGGCGAGGTTCGCTCCTGACCCGTTTGTGCCGCAGGTTTAAAGGGTTTTATTTCCCGTCCTCTTTTCTGATCAACGGGCGGGCGGAAACAGTGCCGGGCCCGGGGCTCGTACGCTTCCTTTTCACCAACAAGTACCCGCTCCCTGCTTTCGGAAATCCGCTGTGAGAAGTTGGCAATATAGCCGCTTTCGGCACAAATCGCGTGCAGTTTGGTAACATATTCGGCAATGGCAAGCAGCTGCGGCATAGGCTCGAAGGGCCGGCCGAGGTAGTCCATGTCAAGGCCGGCTATAATTACGCGTTTGCCGTCGTTGGCCAGGGTGTTGGCAACGTCTATAATCCGGGCGTCAAAAAATTGCGCCTCATCAATACAAACAACTTCCGCATCGCCGGTCATAAGCACGATCTGATCCGCCGTATCAGCAACTATACCCGGCAGGGAGGTTGCATTGTGCGACACCACCATCTCTTTGGCGTAACGGTTGTCAAGGGCGGGCTTCACAATTACAACGTTCTGACCGGCAATGTGTGCCCGCCGCGCCCTGCGGATGAGCTCTTCGGTTTTGCCGCTGAACATGCCGCCGCAAACGACTTCAATCCAGCCGACACGGCGGTGCAGAATAGTGGGCTCGTTAAACATCAGGAAAAGAAAAATCGGGCGCTTCCGTTTTGTAAGCCGCGGGAAGCATAAGTATGAAGCTGTGGTGCAATGCCTGCGCGAGTATCATCGGGGTAACGCGGTTAAGGAGTGAGCTGAAAATCAAAAGCCCTAAAGATGAGGCAATGTGCTATAATTGTCAATCTGATTATTCAGCGGAAGGCCATCGGTACTCAGCTGAGCCTTTTGCGCATTACGTATTGCTTTGGCGTAAGCCCGGTGTCTTTTTTGAAGGTTCGGATGAAGTGGCTCACGCTCGAATACCCGAAGGCAAAGCTTACATCACCTACCTGCATGCCCGGCTGCAGCAGCATTTTTTTGGCTTTTTTGATACGGATTTCATTCAGATACTCCAGCGGACTCTGCCCCATTTCTGTTTTGAAATGCCGGTAGAAGGATGATTTGCTCATGCAGGCCCGGGTGGCGACTTCATCGATGCTGCTGATGCGCTCGGCATTGTCGTGCATCCATGCGATGGCCATGCTCAGGCTGTCGCTGTTGCTGCGCTCCCGAAACTGCGACAGCAGAAAACCCCGCGACTGCGACTGCATCATGTGAACTACAAGCTCTGTGGTGTTGATATCGACCAGGAAATCGCAGTTGGCGTTCGGCTCAGTGAACAGATGCGACAGCTTCTGAATCACGAGGTCAACGGAGCGGTTGTTGGCAAAATGGATGAAGCCTGCTTCGTCGTAGTCCCACTCGCCGTTGAGCGGCAGCTTTGGGCAGCGCTCGTTCATGAGCTCGGCGACCTGCCGGATTTTGGTTACGGGAATTTCAAGGGTGATGCAGCTTGTCGGCTCTTTGTAGCGGGCCTCCGGGAAGTCGATGTGGATGGTTTGGTTTGGGTGCAGTACAAGCGACTCCCCCGGCAGGAAATCAAAACGTTCTTTTTGGGGGATGTGGATCACCTTCCGTCCGGTAACCATGCCGCAGAACATAACAGACGGCGCGTGCAGCTCAACCCGCTCAGCCGGCTGATAGGTGTCATAAATCGAAAACAGGGCTTCATTGCCTGCATAGGTAGTGCGGTTTTCGACCAGCTTTTCAGGTATGCGGTGGCGAAAGTCCGGGATTATGGCTTTTTGCTGCATGTTGGTGGTGGTGTTTGGCGGAAGGGATGCAGGGTCAGAATCAGGATATGAATCGTATTTAGAAAGCACAGCAATCAGGTTTGATCGCATCTTACCCAAAATTGCTGCGGTGTAACAGTCGATGTGGGATGTACAGCTATCCCTGAAATTCAGCATCATTTTCAGAGGCCGGGTACCTGAGGTATCATCAGTTAAAACAACAGGTAAAACAACAAGCTGAAGCTTGTATGACTTTGCTAATCTAATGAATGCAGGGCAGGAATCAAAACAGGCCCGTAAATACGAATCGAAGCCGGAGGTTCGAATTGGGATTAAAGTGCGGATAAACTTATATTGCGCAATGCAGTAACTACAGCCATTTTTTTAGGTATGGCGCGGGTGAAGTACGTCTTCATCAAAAATGTAAGCGCTAACATTCAGATATGGCTGAGGATTGGAACACGAAATCCGGTTTCCGGACAGCTGCTGTGCGCATCCGTTTTTTACCCCAGCTCTTCGGAGTCAGTAATGAGCCAACACCAACGCCGCTGTTCTGCCGACTCTTCCTTCTGACGGTTTAACTATCCCTGATAAGCAGTATAGTCAGGGCCTGTGCCGTACCACTTCATCACATTATCACGAACATGAAAAAGCCATTACTACTGTTTGGTTCAGTCATTTTTATTACTTTCGCACTTATGCGATGTTCTTCAACGTCTCCAGCAGTTCAGCAACCCCAAAACAGCGAATCCCTCGTTCAGGGGGCCGCGGCGCACTGGATTGCACCCGACCGGCTGCTTTGGTTTGCCGACCGCGGTGCCGACCGCTACGAGCTGCGGTTCAGTGCTAACGCTGATATTTCAGTCACCACGGCAGGCGTGAGCGGGGGAGATGCCATCCCCCTAACCCCCGGCGCGGACTTAACCTCAGCGCAGTCCGAAACCTGGCCGCACATGGCCGACTGGCCCGCCTTCTCACTGGCTTCCGACCGGAACCTCGCACAGCAGGCCATCCGCGGACCCGTATTCGCCATCGCCTACGACAGCGAAGGAAACGTAACCGAGGCCACCCGTGTGCAGGTCCCCGGCCTGATCGACTCCTTTTTCCGCTTCGACGGCACCCTCGGCCCGGTATATAAGGGAGATGACATTGTGCTGCGCGTGTGGGCGCCAACCGCTCACAGCCTTTCGCTGTCGCTCTATGACGACGCCAAAAACGAAGCCGGCTCCGTTGCCGGAAGCTACGATGCCGAAACCGGCGTGTGGACCTTCACCGGACCCGCCGCTGACTGGGACCGCAAGTTCTACCGCCTCGCCATCCGCGTATGGCACCATGAAAACAGACTCATCAACGAGTATGAGGTCACCGATCCCTACTCCGTGAGCCTCTCCACCGACAGCTACTTCAGTCAGTTTGCGGATCTCGCCGGTGATCCAAGCCTCAAACCCGTGGGCTGGGACGACATCCGCAAGCAGCAGCCGCGCCCGGTCGATATCACCCTGTACGAAGCCCATGTGCGTGATTTCAGCATCTTCGATCAGTCCGTGCCGGAGCTGCACCGCGGCACCTTCATGGCCTTCACCCATAACGGCAAAGGCGGCCGCTCGCTATCCAACGGCATGCGCCACCTCATTGCTCTGCAGGAAGCCGGCCTCACCCACCTGCACTTGCTGCCTGTGAACGACATCACCACCGTGATTGAAAACCGGGATGAGCGCATCGACCTCGATCAGCCATACAGCCGCCTCTGTGAGCAGATGCCCGATGCCGAACAGCTGAAACCCTACTGCGAGCGTTTCGGCGACACCCCGATTTACGAAGCCTTCAAAGAGCTTGCAGCAGAAGATCCGGCAACGACCAGCATTCAGCTGCCGTACAGCATCCGCGGCCGCTACCAGAGCCTGGCCCGCATGGACGGCTTCAACTGGGGCTACGATCCTTTCCACTTCAACGCCGTGGAAGGCAGCTACAGCACCGATCCGAACGGCGTTCAGCGCATTATCGAATTCCGGGAGATGGTCAAAGCCCTGCATGAAATCGGCCTGAAGCTCGTCGTTGATGTGGTGTACAACCACACCTCCGCGCACGGCCTCGAGCGCCGCTCCGTACTCGATCGCGTGGTGCCGGGCTACTATCAGCGCTACGATGTGGTTTCGGGTGAAATCGAAACTTCCACCTGCTGCCCCAACACTGCCGCCGAGCACTACATGAAAGAGCGCCTGCTCATCGATTCGGTCGTATTCTGGGCCAAATACTACAAAGTCGATTCCTTCCGCTTCGACCTGATGGGGCATCACCCCCGTGAAGTGATGGAACGGCTGATGGATGCCCTCGCCGAACTCACACTCGAAGAGCACGGCGTTGACGGCAAGAATATTTATGTGTACGGGGAAGGATGGAATTTCGGGGAGGTTGCCGACAACCGGATTTTCTTCCAGGCCACACAGTTTAACATGAACGGCACCGGAATCGGCAATTTCAACGACCGTAAGCGGGACGGCATCCGCGGGCGCAACTTCACCGACAGCGGCCGCTTTCAGGGCTTCACGAGCGGGCAGTATCTGTTCCCGAATGAGGACGCCGGCGCCGACCGGTCACAGCAGCGCAGCGACCTGCTGTTTCAGGCCGATCAGATCCGCGTGGGCATGGCCGGCAACCTGCGCAGCTATCCCTTCATTAACCGCACGGGCGAGCGCGTAACCGGCATCACCGACCGGATTGGCTACACCGATCTGCCGCAGGAGACCGTGAACTACATCGACAAGCACGATAATGAAACCCTGTGGGATAACACCCAAACCAAGCTTCCGCACGACATGAGCATGGACGACCGCGTGCGCGTGCACCTGCTGAGCCTGGCCTTCATCAACTACGGTCAGGGCGTGCCTTTTCATCAGATGGGCTCCGACATCCTTCGCTCCAAATCGCTGGACCGCAACAGCTTCGACTCCGGCGACTGGTTCAACGAGGTTGATTTCACCCTGCAAACCCACAACTGGGGCCGCGGTCTGCCGCCTTCGTGGGATAACGAGCGCAACTGGGATCGTCAGCGTGAATTCCTCACCAACCCCGTTATTCGCGTGGAAGAAGCACACATGAGGCTGGCACACGAGGTATTCCGCGATCAGCTGCGGGTGCGCTACAGCAGCCCGCTGTTCCGCCTCGAAACCGCTGAGGAAATCAAGACCCGAGTGATGTTCCACAACACCGGTCCGGATCAGCAGCCCGGCATCATCGCCATGACCATCTCCGACGGCCGCTGCGCCGGCCCTTCCCTCGACCCGAATCTCGACGGCCTGCTGGTGATCTTTAACGCGCACAACGAGCCGCAAACCTTCGAAACCGGCCTGCGCGGCATGCGCCTGCACGACCTGCTCGTAAGCGGCGCCGATGCCGTCGTGAAAACAGCTGATATTTCAGCGGATGGCACCGTAAGCCTTCCCCCGCTGACCGCAGCCGTTTTCGTGAAACCGCAGGGCAATATGCAGGGCGACTTTGTGTGTAACCTCAACTAAAATAACGGAAAACGGCCGATCCTTTATGGGGCGCTAAGCGGCGTACCAACAAAAAACCTCCGGCGTATTTACTACCCCGGAGGTTTTTTTATGGGCTTTAAAACAATAGGGTTAGGGTTTATTTGATCTGGTTAGGGACTGATGTTAGACCCAATTAAATGCAATATAGTTGCACTTGTGGTGTGGATTGTTCTATTTTGAGTATATAACAATATTCTTCAAAAGATTAGAAAACGCTCTTTTATGGACGCTGTAAGCAACTTGCTCAATGCATTTCTGAATTCTAAAGGCTGCAGATCGGGATTAAATCCGGGCATTCTTTTCGCCCTGCTGATTACCGGAACGCTCTTTCTGTCATGTGCTCCGGGGCGTCAGCTTATCCAGTCAGATCATGTAACTGAAACCCCTCAGCTCACACCGGATTCTGTTGTACCCGAATTTTTGACTGACGGCTGCTTTGATTTCAGCCGACTTAGTTCCGAAGATCAGGTATTTGCGGACTCCCTTCTTTATCAAAGTCTGAATAATACCGGTCTGCATACCTTTGTTTCAGACCTTAAGCCCATGAGTGATATCACAGCTTTCCGCTGGCAGGTTGTACCAACGGAAACGGATGAGAACCCTTCACTGCATTTTGTAGATGACTACATCAGACTTAACCGAATTACTGAAGCCATTTCGTGCGGGCCACTCAAAACTATTCTGACGCCTTTCAGAAATATTTTTGACGGTGAGCGATATGTGCAGATGCGGGTTGTACGCAGTGATGCCGTTGACAGAGTTCTGGCTGCTTATCCGGAGTTTTGGGCACGCTGGGCATTCGCCCCGGGAAGCAACCCTGCAATAGTGGTGCAGGTAATGGAGTATGAAGAGCGCTTCGATCGGTTCAGGGGGTATGGGTATCTCTACGGATACCCGGCTCATGCGGTTGATTTCTTTGTGGAAGCAGCTATGCATCAGGCTGAGACCGGCGAATTTGTAGCCCGCGACTTTATGCAGATGCCCGTTGTAAGCGGCAGAACCGGCATGTTTGTTTATGCTGTTAAAGAAGGTCACGAGAAAAATGTTGCTGACCTCCGCATAGAGCAGAAGGCGCTGGAAAACATTGCTTTTTTTAAAGTTAATGCGCAGCAATGGTACAGAGAAGACGGAAGTTTCGACGCATCGGGTTTCCTGCGGGCCGTTTTTACAGAGATGGGATGGGTTACCGCATTCTAAAATCCTTTACTATTCGCACAAAGATCCTTTCCTGCATGTGCTCCAGGTTTTTCAGAAGCATTGGCTTCTATAGCATTGCTTGGCTGGTTCTAATGGCTGTAGCCGCTCAACCGCTATACGCGCAAACATCGCCGTTGGCGCGCGTGTGCGGAAAGGTAACAGAAAGGGCCACTGATGAAGCCCTACCGTCGGCAGTCATCTTTATACCTGCCTTCGATATGTTTACTACTACTGACCCGGACGGAAACTTTTGTGTACAGCTGCCGCCGGGAAAAACCACGCTCAGGGTAACGCATCTGGGCATGGCAGTTGCTGAGGCAGAAGTTGATGCGGTGGTCGGGGAGGAGCTGTTTGTTGAGATTCGTATGTCGTTCAGTGCGCTTTACATGGAAGAGATTTCAGTAACAGCAAGGGCGGTGCACAGCCTTGAACAGCCCGGAACGGTTAGCCGCATCGGGCGTGAAGCTATCGAACACACTCAGGCTTCGAGTCTGGCCGATTTGTTTGAACTGCTGCCCGGTCAGCTTTCGGGAACGCCGGCACTATCCGGGCCACGACAAAGCCTGCTACGGCAGGTACCTACTACCGCCGATGCGGCTCGGGCCAATGCGCTTGGTACAGGTTTCTTCATCGACGGCATCCCCGTATCGAACAATGCGAACCTTCAGGATGATGTTACTATCCTTAATGCAGCTCCGGGCGCGCAGCCTCCTTTTGCTTCTGTTGCCGGGCGCGGACTCGACCTTCGCGAGATACCACCTGATCTGATTGAATCTCTTGAAGTTATTCAGGGGATCCCTTCAGCGCGATTCGGGGATATCACAACCGGAGCCGTGCTCCTTCAGTCGAGAGCCGGAGCAATTGCGCCGCAGCTTCGTTTTCGTTTTAACCCGAATCTGATCGATGCAAGCTTTACCGCCGGAAGGGGCGACGGTCTGAGAGAAACCGGGCTTAGTTTTAGCGGCAACCTCACACAGTCACAGGCCGATCCTAGGCAGAATCTTGATCGCTACAACCGCATATCTACGCAGCTAAACATTTCTCGTGCATGGTTAGAAAACCGTGCCCTGCGAACAAATGTGCGTTTGCAGGCAAGTCAGTTTTTGGATGAAAGGCGCCGAGACCCTCAGGATGAGGTAAGTAAGCGGGTGCGTGAAGCTCAGGACCGTTTTTTTCAGTTTGCTACGAACAGCAGTTATGCATTCCGCCAGGACCGCTCTCACCGTATCTCGCTGGATACTAACATCAGCCTGAGGCAGCAGCGCGGTTTTTATGCTGAAAACATCACACGGTTTGGTCTTTTTCCGATTTCTGATGCCATCAGCGACACAACGATGACAGGTACCTTTGGCTCAACCGATTACCGCAATGAGACTACTGTGGAAGGTAACCCGCTCAATATGTATTTGCGGCTTGAATATACCAATCGTTTTCAAACAGGCAGTCTTGTGCACAGGCCCCTGTTTGGCTTTGAGTGGAAGCATGATTCCAACAGAGGGGAAGGCCGTCAGTTTGATGTGCTGAAACCGCCCCGTCAGAATTTCTCAGTAGGAGACCGGCCGCGCAGCTTTGATGATATTCCTGCTCTTAATCTTGTATCTCTGTACGCCGAGCACCGGTTGGCGGGTTATGTTGCCAACCGGGTTTATACCCTGCAAGCAGGCCTGCGTTTTGACAACGTTGTGCCGGAATCAGCGTTTAGGGGTACTTTCGGAACGGTTCTTGCCCCCCGGCTTAATGCAAGCGCTGAAATTGTGCAGGGTCTGAATATTCGCGCCGGCTATGGGATTACCGCAAAAGCACCTCCCCTAAATATGCTTTTCCCGGGCCCACGCTATTTTGATGTAGTCAATTTTAGCAATTTTACGACCAACCCCGACGAGCGGCTTGCCATTATTACGACCGCCGTAGTTGAGCCCGATAACAGCGGCATGCGGCCTTACACCAGCCTGAAATATGAGGCAGGGCTGTTTTATGACCGGAACAGTATTTACCTGTCTCTCACGCTGTTTGATGAAAGGACAAGCGGCGCATTCGGATTCACGCGGGAGGTGTATCCGGTTGTATTCCAGCGTTTTGAAGCCCTTGAGTTTCCGCCAGGAGCGCCTCCGGTTCTCAACCCCGATCCGGTTGAAACACGGGTGTTTCTCGGGGCTTATGATCTGCCGCGCAACAGCAGGTTTGTTAACAGCAGGGGTATCGAATTTGACTCCTTCTTTAACCCGCGCCTGCCTTGGTTGTCGTCTCTCACCATAAACGGGGCTTTCATTACTACCGCCGCCGGTGACGACGGCCTGAGCATAGATACCAATCGTTTGTTCGGTACTTCAGTACCCGACCGCATCGGAATTTATACGCGTGAGAAAACCGAACGCAGTCGCCTTTCAACAAGCATCAGAACCATTCATCATGTGCCTGATCTCGGTCTGGTGGTGAGCCTGCTTGCCCAGACCGTATGGATTGACCGCGACAGCCGTACCGCATTTAACCCTAATCCTGTTGGTTTTATCACCGCAGAAGGGGAACGCGTAATGATTCCCGAAAACCAGCAGAGCAGCGATGCCTTTGCGGATATCCGGCTAAAGGTAAGTGATACTTTCCTCGCGGAAGAGCGGCGCCCCCCATTATGGCTTTTTAACCTGCGCCTGAGCAAAAGCTTCGCCGGCGGTGCGCAGGCGTCTTTCTTTGTTAACAATGTGTTTTCAAGCCGGCCGCTTTATGAAAGCCGGCGGTCGGGAACTCTTGTACGCCGTAACCCCCCGCTCTTTTTTGGTTTTGATCTTTCTCTCACGATCAGAAGCTGAAAGGGCTTAACTCATAAATAAATGATTCATCAACCCATGAAAAAACTATCCATCGGGCTGCTTCTGTTTGCAGCCGCCTTTACAACATTTCTGTTTACATCCTGCGATTCTAACTCAGGTGTAAGCAGTATAGAGGTCAGATTTCAGGTCACTTTCCCCGAGTTTTATGCTCAGACTTTTGCTGAGAATGCAGAAGTAACGCTCACCAGTATCGAGCGAAATGAAACCACCTCTTTAACCACAGATGAAAACGGCTTTGCCGTATTTACTGAGCTCATACCGGGCCGCTACGATATTCGTGCTGAACGTGTTCTTACGGCTGAACAAGCTTTTGAGCTTACGGGTACAGCTGAAGAAGCAACGCTCAGTGTTTCTGAAAGCAATGTAAACCTGACCGAAAGCACGGGCGACCCCATCTTGCTTCAGCTTCGCGGCTCGGTGCTGGGTAATTTTGTCTTCAAAGAAGTGTACTTCACGGGGTCCAAAACACCAGCCGGAGGGAACTATTTCAATGATCAGTTCCATGAAATCTTCAACAACTCAACCGAAGTGCTTTTTGCTGACGGTCTCTACATTGCGGATGTATTCGGGGCGGCCGGTCAGATAAACCCGAACACCCAGCCAACGCCCTTTCAGTTCGATCAGAACCATGTTTATCTGAACAGTGTTTGGCGCGTGCCGGGCAATGGTACCGATCACCCGATTCAGCCCGGTGAAAGTTTCATCATCGCGCAAACCGCACAGGACCACCGCAACAACCCGGATCTGAACCCCAACAGCCCGGTGAACCTGGGTGATGCTGATTTTGAAACCTACAATCAGCGCGACGACGACCGGGACATCGACAACCCCAACGTGCCCAATATGGAGCGGGTCTATTTTACAGGCGGGTTTACCTGGCTCGTTCCCGTGTTTGGTCCGGCTTTGGTCATTTTCAGAGTGGATGATTTTGAGACCTTAACACTTGAACCAGTACCCGGCGCCTCACCCACCTTTCCGCCACGTGTGAAACTTCCGGTTGAGTTTGTTATAGATTCATTTGAAGCACTTCAGAACCCACAAAGCGGTGATTTTAAACGGCTGCCGCTGGTACTCAATCCCGGCTTTGTAAGTGCTTCAGGAACCTATACGGCCGAGAGTGCCCGCCGGTTTACCGAAAGAATTATTGATGGTCGCCGCATACTGCGCAACACCGGCAACACGGCCGAAGATTTTGAGATTATCCCAACGCCAACTCCCCGAAGCTTCGACTGATACAGCTTATCACCCTTTCCATATCTGTATAGGTTTGTGAACCATAAGCTGTTCACAAGCCTGTACAGATTTAGTTCCTGATCCGCATATGCGCACCCTCCGATTTACGAGACTATTCAAAATCATCCCCGTTAAGCTGGTTTTTCTTTGCTGCCTGCCGGTTTTTTATAACACTGCAGGAGCTCAGGTTCATCTTTTCGAAATTAACCCTGCGGTGAATGGTCAGTTTCGGGCGGCCCTGCCGGATACTGCTGCTGGAATTTTCCGGGAAGGCGGAAACCCTGCCGGGCTTTCTGAAGCCGGTCTGTCGGAAACCGGTCTGCTGTCTGTGGGGGCTTTTGCCGAAACCGGAACACACAGGCAGGTACAGCAGCCTTCGGGTTTGTTTTATGGAAGTTTTTTTGCCGAAGGTACGCAGAAGGTCAACAGCTGGCATGTATCCGGTTCCGTAAGCCTGAATCGCGGTATAAGTGAAAATCAGCAGTTTTTGAGCAGAGCACCAGTGCACAATTATAACCCTTACCAGTGGACAGATACCACCGGCGGAAGCTGGACAAATAATCTCGTTTCCCTTCGGGGAGTTGCAGGCTCCCCATTGCTTGGCGGACGGTTTGCAGCGGGTTTATCGGCTGAATATGACGTGATGCAGGGAGCCCGGCAAAATACGGAAAGGCCTCTGTTTCAGTACAGCCGCTATCAGCTGCGTGCAGGGCTAAGCTACCACCTTTCTGACCAAACGGAAGCCGGACTTAGCCTTCATTTCGGAGAAAGCAATCAGGAAAAAGAAATCGGTTTTTTTAATCAGCTCGACACTTTTGTCTTGCTGCTTCGCGGGATAGGAACTTTTAGTCAGACCTCGTTTAATTCAGCGAGCCGTACCTATCAGGCGCATCAAACTGGCGGCGGCATTCAGCTGCTAAGACGGACATCGCAAATGGTTTATTCTTACGCCTTGTCTTATACTTCCAGCGATGAAGGTGCGCAGACCGGCATCAGCAACCCTATACCGGCCGGCAACTGGCAGCAGCAGCTTCTGCAAAGCCGCAACGCAGTTCGTTTCCAAAGCTCAGCGGTGCACCACGAATTTCGTTTTATTGGGGAGCTTTTGCTTGGCGAAGGCACGGATCCGCTGCTCGGCGGTATAAACACCGAACTCATGCGGGTTTCGGCTTTGCTTGGCTGGGAAACCATAAACAGCCTGAGTGGAAGAAAACACGGCCTGAGCCTTCATCTGCTGGATTACAGCATGAAGGACAGGGTTTCGCTCTCTGAGCAGCTGCATACGCGTTTGATGCTTGAAGCCGCGCTTACTATGCCGATGTTTCAAAATACCCTTCTCGTGAAGTATCAGCCCGGGGTTTCCCTTCCCCTTCAAAATAAACTCTCATTTCGTTCTGCCAATGCGGTCATCAGCCGCATCTTTGAGCCCGATTTTGATTTTCTGGATCATACAGTTCTGGCACAGAAAGTAAGCCTGAACTGGCTTAAAGACCTCGGTAGTTACGATCTCGGGGTTGGCATGCGGTTTCAGTATCAGTTAGGCCTCAATGCCGGTAGCTCTTTTATTACGCAAAACAGAAGTTTCGGAGCCTTGTTTCTGCTTATCAGGTACTAAAAGGTGCTGATTAAACACACTTAAAGCTAAGGACAGTACAGGTCAGCTCAACTAAAAAACCTCCGGCGTATTAAATACCCCGGAGGTTTTTTTTACGGGCTTACTTAATCAGCGTCATCTTGCGGGTTTCGGTGTAGGTGTTGCCGGCTGAAGCGGTTTGCAGGCGGTAGAGGTACATCCCGCTTGAGAGCCGGGAGGCGTCGAAGCTGAGGGTGTGGAAACCGGCCGTTTGC
>JAFIET010000160.1 GCA_020832405.1 Balneolales bacterium | reverse complement strand
ACCCGGCCGGGACTCGAACCCAGATCTAAAGCTTAGGAGGCTATCGTTCTATCCAGTTGAACTACCGGGTCAGCAGAAATGGTTTAATTTGTTGTGTCGATAACAACGGGGCTAAATTTACGTAATCCGCCGTTATTCTGCGCTCCCTGAATTTCCCCGGCCGAATCCCCTTCGGCCGTTCATTTTTTGCCTTCCTAAATGACCTTTCTATTCAAAAAATCCGGGCAACCCAAGCCTGTAATGGTTCCGGCGGAGAGCCGGGCGGCAGGTTCAGCCGGTCGTCAATTCTCAACCCTTACCGGCTGTCTGCTGTTGCTTCTGAGTCTGATGTTTTCGGCTCCGGCTCCGACTTTTGCCGGCCACTTCTCTTTCAGCGAAACCGATTCGGAGGGCGCCTACCGGCTAACCGGTCGCGTTACGGATGCTGAAACCGGCGAAGGTCTGCCCGCGGTTAACATTCAGGTCGAGGGTACCTTCCGTGGGGCCATCACTAACAACGATGGCTTTTTCGATTTTCCGGTAAATGAGCTGCCCGCCGTTCTCATTTTCCGTTACATCGGCTATGAGACCCGATCCGTTTCCTTTACCTCCGAAACGGCCGATCAGCTGGTGGCGCTCAATCCTTCCGCCATCGAACTGGAGGAGCTGGTGTTTACGGGCGAAGATCCCGCCAACCACATCATGGAGCGTGTTATTCTGCGCAAACAGATGTGGCAGGAGCAGCTCGAAAACTGGCGGGCCGATGCCTACACGCGCACAAGCCTGAGCAACAACGAAGGCATCGTGAGCATCAGCGAGAGCCTTACCCAAACCTGGTGGAAGCGCGGCGAAGGGTTCCGGGAGTACATGATCGATCAGCGGCAGACCAGCAACCTGCTCGAAGACCAGAATTTTGCCGGCACCCGCAACCTTCCCAATTTTTATGATGATGAAATCGAAATTGCCGGCTTTAGGGTAATCGGCGTTACGCATCCCAACGCTTTCCGGTATTACGATTTCCGGGTTGAGGGCCGCCGCTACATCGGCAATCAGATGGTTTGGGATATCCGCGTAATTCCCAAAACCCGGCTTCAGCCCGTTTTTGAAGGCACGGTTTCGGTACTGGGCGATGTGTACGCCCTGCTCGAAGTAGATCTCGTGCCCGGCGAAATGATTTTCTTCCCGCCGCCGATTCAGGAGTTCGGCCTGCGGTACCGGCAGCAGTTCAGCAACTACGGCGGCGACTTCTGGCTGCCGGTTGATGTGCGCATCAACGGCCTGCTCGAAATCGGCTTTCCCGGCTTCCGCATCCCGGAAATCCGTTTCGATCTGGTTTCCTCGATTCGGGAGTATGAAGTGAATATCGCCGTTCCGGATTCGGTTTTCGGCACGCAGCGCCGGTTCACGCGCCTCAGCGAACCCGAGCGCGCCCGCCTTGGCCGCAGTTTTGAGATCGAGCCGGAAGCCATCCCGCTTTCTGAAGCAGAGCGCCTCGCCTACGAAACCATCGACTCCACCCAAACCATCTCCGATGCCTTTCAGCCGACCGGTTTCCTGGCGCGCATCGCCGGGGAAGGTGCCGTGCAGACAGGCCCGCCCTCCCGCCGTGGATTTGTGCGCAATACCGAATGGCGGCCGCAGCTCCGGTTCAACCGCGCGGAAGAAATCTATGCCGGGCTCAACCCCCGGCTCAATATCATTCCCGAACTCAGCGTCGAAGCCTTGTTCGGCTACGGAACCGGCTCGGAAGATTTCACCTGGGGTGGTGCGGCCGTGTACCGCTTCCCGCAGGCCAACCGCCGCCTGAGCCTGCGCGCCGCCTACACCACCGACACCCGCGCCCGGATTCCTTCACAGCAGCTGGGCTTTGGTGCAGCAAGCGCCGCCATGCTGCTTGGCTTTGATGATTACTTCGACTACTACCGGAGCGAGCGGTTCGCACTCACGGCAACCTACTTTTTCAGGCGGACGGTGCTGGAGAACCGGCTGCGGCTGCAGGCTGGCTTCATTTCGGACACGCAGCGGAGCATGCCGCAGGTTACGAGCTACTCCTTCCGCGGCGGGGTGGTGCAGCGCCCCAATGCGCCCATCGAGGAAGGCCAGATGCGCAGCCTCACCCTCAACCTGCGGCTCGGCGACGACCCCGCGCCCTTTGGCATTGCCGGCAGCAGCAGCGCCCTCGTGCAGTTTCAGCACAGCAGCGAAGACCTGTTGGGCAGCGATTTCACCTTCACCCGGATCAACGCCCGCGTCGATTTTCGCATCGAAACCATGTTCCGCCGCCGTTTTCTGGCCAACACCCTCGATCTGCGGCTGCAGGGCTTCACGCACTCCGGCGATTTACCGGTGCAGGCTTTCGGCGGCTTCGACAGCCGGCTGAGCCTGTTCACGCCCTTCGGAGGCTTCCGAACCGCGGGCAACCGCATAGTGGAGGGCGAACACGGCGCAGCCCTTTTCTGGGAGCACAACTTCCGGGGCGTACCTTTCGAGCTCATCGGCCTGCGCCGCGTAGCCCGTTCTGGTATCGGCATTTTGGTCCACGGCGCTTCCGGCCGCACCTGGATCGGCGACGACCGCCTGCAATCGCTGCCCTTCGAGCCGTTTTACGAGGGCCGCTGGCGCCATGAAGCCGGCATCGCCCTCAACGGCCTGTTCAGCATTGCCCGCCTCGATGCGAGCTGGCGCCTCGACCGCCCCGGCTTCTTCGCCGGCATAAGCGTAGCAAGGGTGTTTTGATGTAGCGATGGATGTGCTCCCAAACCTGAACCCGGCATCGGGGTTCATCGCTGGTACCGCATCCCCCAAAAACCCAAACCCTGACAAACCCTCCGCGCTGCCGTAGTCTCGTTGGTTTTTTTTTATCGATGGATGTGCTCCCAAACCTGAACCCGGCATCGGGGTTCAGGGCTGGTACCGCATCCCCCAAAAACCCAAACCCTGACAAACCCTCCGCGCTGCCGTAGTCTCGTTG
>JAFIET010000052.1 GCA_020832405.1 Balneolales bacterium | reverse complement strand
TTTCGCTACGACAAACCTCCAAGGTTTCAAAAACCTTGGAGGTTTTTTCCGGCAATATGTTAAGCGTTCGATACGACATTAAGGAGGCGTTAACGGGTGTTTAAGGGGCGTTTAACGGAGTGATAACCTTGGGAGGGAATTGACCGGGGACCGCCGACCGCCGACCGCGGGTGAATGAACCGCAGCTAAGGCCCCGAAACCCAAAACCACCCCGTAAAAAAAGCCCCTCTCCTGAAGACCCTCTCAATCAGGCCTCGTGTTTCTTTTCAGGAGAGGGGTTGGGGTGAGGACGAGCCAAAAGCCGGCCCCCCATACCTTGCGGCTACCGGTCAGCTCAGGCTTCGGAGATATCTCACATGATGCTTCGTTTGAATTGGCGGATACTACGCTCTTCGTGCCTTCGGTTGGCTCCCGCAAGTTGATAAGCGTTCGATATGACATTTGCGGGATTGTGGGGTATTTAGGGTACCGGGGGTTGGGGTGAGGACGACCCAAAAGCCCGCCCCCACACCTTGCGGCTACCGGGCAGCTCAGGCTTCGGAGATATCTCACATGATGCTTCGGGCTGGATTTTCGCTACGACAAACCTCCAAGGTTTCAAAAACCTTGGAGGTTTTTTCCGGCAAAATGTTAAGCGTTCGATATGACCATGGGAGGGAATTGACCGGGGACCGCCGACCGCCGACCGCGGAAATACGAACCTCAAGCCGAAATCCGAAATCTGAAACCCGAAACCCGAAACCCGAAACGAGAAACCAGAAACCCCCAACCTCCTTAAAAAACTAAAGCCCCGCCGGTGTGCCGACGAGGCTTTTATAAGAATCAACAAAGTGGGCCCAGAGGGACTTGAACCCCCGACCAATCGATTATGAGTCGACTGCTCTAACCACTGAGCTATGGGCCCGTTCAGTACAGTACAGCTTTTGCGCCTGTATTGAATAGCTCACAAAAATAAGGCACTGCCGCACTGAATGCAAGCCGGGTTTTCTGTCAGTGCATTGGTCAGGTGTCAGGTCGGGCGAAGCAGGATGGGGGGGGGGCGGGCGCCGGACCCCGGGAGGCTTTCTGCTTTTCGGTGCGGGCGGGGGTGGGCTTGAGCGGGTGATTGCTTATCTTTAAGGCTGATTCGACGGTCGGGTCGGGGGCCTGTTTCCCTCAGGGACCCGCTGCTTTTTGATTTTTTGTTCACTCCCTTATTTAATAGAGTCTTTATGTCTGTTTCAGAACCCCAAAAAACGCCTTTTTACGATATTCACGAACAGTCCGGTGCCAAGCTGATTGATTTCGGCGGGTTTATGATGCCCGTGCAGTACACCGGCATCAAGAAGGAGCACGAGGCCGTGCGCAACAGCTGCGGCATGTTCGATGTGTCCCACATGGGTGAGATTTTCTTCACCGGACCCAACGCCCTCGCGGCGGTGCAGCATCTTACGGTCAACGACGCCGCCAAACTCGTGCCCGGCAAGGCGCAGTACTCGGCCATGTGCTATGAAAACGGCGGCATCGTAGATGATCTGCTCGTGTACATGCTGGCCGAAGAGCGCTACATGCTGGTCGTGAACGCCTCCAATAAAGACAAAGACCTCGCCTGGATGCTCGCCAACAATCCGCACGGGGCTGAAATCACCGATGCATCGGCTGATATGTGCCTGCTCGCGGTTCAGGGTCCGAAGTGTGTCGAAGTGCTGCAGCCGCTCACGGAAACTGACCTCGCCGCCATTAAGTTTTACACCTTTAATACGGGCACTTTCGCAGGCTTCGGGGATGTGATCCTCTCCGCAACCGGCTACACGGGCGAGAAAGGCTTCGAAATTTATTTCGACCGCACCACCGCCGATCCGGCTGCCGTCTGGCAGGCCATCCTGAAATCCGCGGAGACCGCCGGCGTTGAGCTGCTTCCCGCCGGACTCGGGGCGCGCGACACCCTGCGCCTCGAAATGGGCTACGCGCTCTACGGCAACGACATCACGCAGGATACCAACCCCCTTGAAGCCGGCCTCGGCTGGATCACCAAATTCGACAAGGGTGCCTTCATCGGGAAAGAGGCCCTGCTCGCCGTGAAGGAAGCCGGCGTTTCCCGCCGCCTCGTGGGCTTCATCACCGAAAACAAGCGCGACATCCCGCGCAACGGCTACCGCATCCTCGATGCGGAGGGCGCCGAAATCGGGTTCGTTACCAGCGGCACGCAGTCTGTCACGGAGGTGAAGGGCATCGGTACCGGCTACGTGAAAACCGCTTTTGCCGCCAACGGCTCCCAAATTTTCATTGAAATCCGCGGCAAGGCTCTTCCCGCCACCGTTTCCAAACCGCCTTTCGTAAAGAAAGCCTGATTTTTTCTGCCTTCGGGGGGCGGATATTTCGTAAATTCCGCCCCTCTTAACAGGATACACCCAATTCTGCAGACGACGGGTAAAAATACCCGAAAATTACTATTAATCAGGCATTTAAGCACAATCAGGTATTATTGTACATGAGTAAAACTCCCGATGTTTTTGCTACGGGCCGCTCTTTTAATGAGGATGAAGTAAAGGGCAAAACCGTAGTGGTTATCGACGTGCTCCGGGCAAGTTCAACCATTGTTACGGCGCTCAGCAACGGCGCAAGAGGCGTAATCGCCGTTGAGGATATGGGGGATGCTACCCGTATCGCCCAAAATCTCGATTCGAGCAGCTATCTGCTGTGCGGTGAGCAGGGCGGCGAAAAAATTGAAGGCTTTCACCTCGGCAATTCTCCGGCGGAGTATGCCCCGGAGGTCGTTAAAGGCCGCACCCTTATCTTCAATTCCACCAACGGCAGCCCTACGCTTGTGCGCTGCAGCGGGGCCAAGGAAGTCATTATTGGCTGTTTCCTTAACGCAGGCGCGGTTATTGATCGCCTGCGGGAGACCGAGCGCGAAATCCTGATTGTGTGCTCCGGCTGGAAATCACGTCTTTCGTTTGAGGATATGCTCTGTGCCGGCTACCTGCTTCAGCAGCTCATCGGGGCCGATCTGCCCGACGATGCCCCCGACGGCGCACAGCTTGCTTCCGCCCTGTACAAGCAGTACGGCAAAAAACTGGTGAAGTCCGTCGAGCGCAGCAATCACGGCAAGCGCCTCGCCGCCCTCGGCTATGCCACCGACATCCCCTACTGCTGTACCCTCGATACGGTAAGCACCGTGCCCGTTATGCAGGACGGCATCTTCACTGCCGCCCGCTAAACCTGCCGTAACAGGCAGTTTTCACAGCTTTTCATGCCGGTCTTTCGCGCGATGCGGAGGGCCGGCTTTTTTTATCTTTTTTCGGGGGATGTGTTTCCGGGCCGCATCCCGCTCAAAAGCAGCGGCCGCCTCAGTTTTTCGCCTGCAGGATTTGTATATTCCGAGCTGTGCTGAAACTGCGGGGGATGAAGCCCTTAAACTGAATTTAGCTGATCAATAAAATCAAAGCGTTAATGGCAAGCAAACGAGCAACAAACGGCAGGAAAGCTTCAACGGCTGCGGGTCAGGGGGGCGTGGGCGTGCAGCGCAAGAAGGAAATTCTGGGCCTGCTCATGATTTCCGTTGCCTTCCTGCTGGGCCTGAGCATCTTCACCTACAGCGCCGCCGACGACAGCGTGCTGCAAAACTACAATTTCTCCGAGCTGCTTTCGCTCAGCAATCCTCCGGCAACCAAAATCACCAACTGGCTGGGTCCGGTCGGGGCGGTTATTTCCAACCTGCTCGTTTTTTCGCTGTTCGGCTACCCCACTATCGTGCTGCCCGGCCTGCTGCTCAAGTACGGCTGGCTCATTTTCCGGCATCAGCCGCTGGCCGCCTTCCACAAGCACGCGCTCTACCTGTTTCTGGTGATGCTCACCGTATCCGCCGTTTTAGGCTGGTTCAACCTGCTGCTCGATACGCCCTCACACGCTTTTGCGGGCGTGCTCGGCATTGAAGTTTCCAAATTTTTGCTGGGCCTTACCGCTGTGTGGGGCTCCGGCATCATCCTGTTTACGGCCCTCATCGCCGTTCTGCTGCTCATTGTGGACGGAGACATTCAGGTCACTGTCGATCGTATCCGGCAGGCGGGCATCCGGCTGAGCGAGCGTTTCCAAAGCTGGAAGGAAGACCGCGCCCTTGCCGCCGCTGAAAAGCGAGAGGCCAAACGGATGGCGGAGGAAGCGGAGACCGGAAGCACATCCCCCGAAACCCAACCAAACGGCGCAGACTGGCATGATGACGAAGTCGAAGAGGATGACTTTTCAAAGGGTGATGGCTTCCCAAACCGGAACGAGGCTGGTGAGCATCCGCCGTTTGCTCAGGGGGAGGAGGAAGATGACGACTTCATCCCCTTCGATGAAGACGTGCGGCCGGCCGAAACGGCTGAGCAGCGCCGCCGGCGGGAAGCCGAGGAAGAGCGCCGTGAGCTTACGAGCCGGCCCCCGCGCGCCATCCTTGACAAAGCGCCGCGAGATCAGCAGGCGGGTGCAGAAGGGGAGGGCGATGCGGAAGGGGACGAGGCCGAGTTCAATATCATTCGCGGGGCCGAGGAGGAGAAAGCCTCCGACCGCGAGCTGCGCAAGGCGCAGGATGCCGGCAACCGTCCGCTGATTAAGTACCGCTTCCCCGATCACACCCTGCTCGACGATGCCCCGCCCCGCGATATGCAGGTCACCGACGAGGAGGTGAATCAGAACAAGCGCATCATCACCGATAAGCTGAAACTGCACGGCATCAGCATTCTGAAAATTGAGGCCATTATCGGGCCTACGGTTACGCTGTACGAGCTGTACCCCGCCCCCGATGTGAAAATCAGCAAGATTGAGAGCTACGCCAACGACCTCAAAATGGCGATGGCAACGCACGGGCTGCGCATCATTGCGCCCATACCCGGCAAGAGTGCGGTCGGTATTGAGGTGCCAAACCGCAACCGGGAAACGGTGCACATCAAGGATCTGATCTACACCAAGAAGTTCAGCGAAACCAAGATGATTCTGCCGGTGGCCTTCGGCAAAACGATTGAAAATGAGGTGTTTATGCTCGACCTCACCAAGCTGCCGCACCTGCTCATGGCCGGGGCGACGGGCTCGGGGAAATCGGTCGGCATCAACACCATCATCACCTGTCTGCTGTTTAAGGTGCACCCCGAGAACCTCAAGTTCGTGCTCATCGACCCGAAAAAGATCGAGCTTGCGCTGTACCGCAACATTCAGAATCACTACCTCGCAACCCTACCCGATGCCGATGAGCCCATCATCACCGATACCTCGCAGGTGCAGCAGGTGCTCAACAGCGTGTGCAAGGAAATGGACGAGCGCTACGACCTCCTCAAGATGGCAGTCGTTCGCGATATCAGGGCCTACAATCAGAAATTCGCCGACGGCGGACTCGAAGACGACCTCGGTCACCGGCACCTGCCCTACATCGTGGTGGTGATCGACGAGCTGGCCGACCTGATGATTACGGCCGGGAAGGGCATCGAAGAGCCGATTGCGCGGCTTGCGCAGCTGGCGCGGGCGGTGGGCATCCATCTTGTGGTGGCAACACAGCGGCCCTCGGTAAACGTCATTACCGGTACCATCAAAGCCAACTTCCCGTCGCGCATTGCCTACCGCGTGGCCTCGAAGGTAGATTCGCGCACCATCTTAGATACGATGGGGGCCGATCAGCTCGTTGGCAAGGGCGATATGCTCTACACCGGCGGGGCCGGCATGGTGCGGGTTCAGAACGCATTTGTGGCAACGGAGGAGGTGGAGCGCATCAACGCCTTCATTGGCGCGCAGCAGGGCTTCGGTGGCCCGTTTTACCTGCCGCGTGTGGATGAGGAGCAGGAAAACGGCGGCGGCGTGCTCGAAAAAAGTGAGCGCGACGAGCTGTTTGAAGATGCTGCCCGCGTGGTGGTGATGCATCAGCAGGGATCGGTTTCGCTCTTGCAGCGCCGCCTGAAGCTGGGCTACAACCGCGCCGGACGCCTGATTGATCAGCTGTACGCCGCCGGCGTTGTGGGGCCTTATCAGGGCAGCACGGCACGGGAGGTGCTCATCCCCGATGAGATCACCCTGGAGCAGCACCTGCAGGACCCCGACAGCTGAACCGCCCCGATGGCGGGCTCAGGCCCGGAAACACATCACCCTACAAAAAAACTTTTATGAACATCACTGCCGCTTTTTTCTGGATGATATGGCCCCTGTTTTGGTACGGGGAAACCTACCTGCCTGCCGTGTATCCGCCGGTGCCGTCGGAAACTGTTGCGAATACCACCGCGCCGCAGCCCGAAGCGCCCGATACCCGCATGGTGCTCGACCGCCTCGGCGAGCGCATTCAGGCGGGGGAAGTGTTCACCGCCATGATGCAGCACCGCTTCCTCGACGGCTTCACGGGCGAAGAAGTGAGCAGCCGGGGCGAGGTTTGGGTCGGGGCCGACAGCTACAAAATTGTGACCGACGCGCAGCTCATCAGCGTGAGCGGGCGGGTTTCGACCGTGCTGAATATTGCACAGAATCAGCTCATCATCAGCAATTATCAGCCGGAGGAAGATGATTTCGCCCCTTCCCGCTTCCTGGGCTCCTATCAGGACCGCTTCAGCGTGAACCGGATTGATCCGCAGGGCCGCTTCACCGTGGTAACGCTGCAGGCGACCGACCCCTTCGAGCTGATCACCCTGGCGCGCATCACCCTGGAAGAAAACAGCCTGCTGCCGCATCAGATGTTTGCGGAAGACCTCAACGACAATCAGTTTTTCATCACCTTTGAAGACGGCCGGCTCCTGCCCGGTGAGGACGGCATTTTTGGCTTCGACTGGCCCGATGATGCTGAAATTATTGATTTAAGAGAGTGAAGCGCGGCGGTTGAAGAAGAACATCCTAAATATGGTGCTCAGCGTGCTGGTCGGCGGACTCTTCCTCTGGCTGGCGCTGCGCAACCTGGACGTGCAGGAAGTTTGGGCGTACATCCGGCAGATGAATTACGGCTGGATGGCGCCCTATCTTTTTGTAGCGCTCATGAGTTTCTGGTTCCGCTCGGAGCGCTGGAAGCTGCTGATGGAGGCCGACAAGCCCGGCCTTCGCAAGGCAAACCTGTTTACCGGCGTGATGCTCGGCTATGCCGTGAACTACGCCATCCCGCGGGCCGGGGAGCTGAGCCGCACCATATTTTTGGCTAAAAAAGAAAACCTGAGCAGCTCTGCCGTGCTTGGCACCGTTGTGCTGGAGCGCATCATCGACCTGCTCGCCATGCTGCTGATGCTGGTGCTCATCATCTTTTTTGTGGTAAGCGACCGCGCAACAATGGATGCACTCTTCGGGCCACAGCTCTACCTGCTGCTCGACGAGCTGCGGAGTCCGCTGGTGTTTGCGGTGATTATTGTAACCGGCCTCATCTCCTTGTTTTTGCTGTGGAAAGCGGTTCGGTACATTCTCGAAAAACGCCGCCGCGACCTCGATGCAGGCCTCGAAAGTGCCGGGGTAAAGAAAATCATTTACACCTTCACCGACGGCATCACCTCGGTGCGGAAGCTGCGCCGCTGGCCGCTTTTTGCAGCCTACACCGCCGGCATCTGGATCTGCTACGGCCTGCTCACCTACATCCCGTTCTACGCCTTTGATATGACCGCGCAGTACGGTCTCGGGCTGCCCGAAGCCTTCAGCGTGATGGTGATTTCGACCATTGGCGTAGTGCTGCCCTCGCCCGGCGGCATCGGAACCTATCACTGGTTTGTGAGTCAAAGCCTGTACGTGCTGTTTGCCGTGCCGGCCGTTACCGGGGTCGCCTTTGCCTTCGTTACGCACCTCGGCATGTTTGCCGCCGTGATGCTCATCACCCCGGCGGCCTGGTTTTTCACCCTGCTCCGCAAGGCGCCCGCAGCCGCTTGAAAAAGCTTTTTAAAACCGCCCTGCGCGCCCTAACAGGCCGAATTATTCTGTATTTTTGACCGCTGACTGTAACCGCTAACCGCTAACCGCCAACCGCTGGTCATTTTTAAATCCCCCCCTTCACACGATACCTCAGTTCTCCTCTGCCTTTTATGAAACTCTCCATCCGGCTCCTTTTACTGTTTGCTTTCACGCTCATTTTGAATGCGTCTGCTTTTGCGCAGGCGCAGGATGCCCGCGACGACCGTGCGGCGTTGCTGCCCGATATTGACGCGCAGGATATCGAGATCCGCGGAGATTTCCGGGCGCGCTTTCCGGGCATTGCGCGTCAGCCGATTTTGGGATTCAGCCCGACGCCCCGGGTGTTCCGGATCGACCCCAACCGCATGCCGTTTATGGAGAGTCCGGAGGAGGTGATGGCGTCATTTCCGCTTTCGCAGCTGGAGCCGAATCTGGGGCCGGCGCGCGAGCTCAAGGAGTACCCGCAGCAGTCGGTGCTGTACGCAACAGCGGGGCTGGGCAATTATCTGAGTCCGGAGGCAAGTGCGTTTTTCAGCCTGCCGCTCGGGGAGCGGATGCGTTTGAGCGGGAACCTGGACTGGCTGTCGTCTGAGGGGCATCTCGAAGAGGGAAGCGTGCCCGGGGCTTTCCGTCGCTTTGGCGGTGAAACCACCCTGAGCAGCCGCCTCACCACCAACGGAACCCTGCTGCTCTCGGCACGGGGCCGTTCCGACTTCTCAGACCTGCCGGACCTGATGCTTCAGCCCATTGATGTTGTGTTCAGGGACGGACGCTCCTCTTTTGATCATTTTGGGGGCAGTGCGGGCTGGGTGTCGCAGCGCAGCGCACACGACCGTTTTGAAGCATTTGTGCACTACGATTACACCGGAATGGAAGCGGGGGCGGAATCTGGTTTCCGACCGTTCAGCAGCTATTCAGCAGAGGCCACCGAGCACCGCTTCGGGGGGCAGGCCTCGTTTTCATGGGCGGGCCGTAGCATCGGAAACGTCTTTTCAGTAGAGGCAGATTTTGACGGCGCATTTTATGAAACGGCCACCGAAGAAATGATACAGATCACCCCAACGGTAATGCGCCGCGACTGGTTCGTTGCCGGTGCGGGCGCCTACTGGCAGCGTGATCTGGACAGCGGCAACCGGCTAAAGGCTGGCCTTCGCATCTTCGCCGGGCACGATCCGGTGCAGGAAGAAACCTTCATGGTGTATCCTTTTGTGAACTGGCAGCTGCGGAGTACGGGAGCGCTGCGTTTCGAAGCAGAGTTGTCCGGCTATATGCGCAATGCGGGTTTGCAGCCGCTGCTCACTGAAAACCGCACCCTCGCTGTACCTAACGTACTGATGAACGAGCGCACCTTCTACGGAAATATTCAGGCTTCCTACGCTTTCAGCAACATGGTTTCAGCTACGGCGGGCCTCTACACCTCGTACAGCCTGCGCCCGGTGATGTTTGCCCCGAGCGAGCCCTCTGCCGGGGCAACCGGCTGGGTGCAGCCGGAAGATCTGTTCCTGATCCGCCCGTCGGTCGGGGCAGCGGTCAACATTAGTCCGCGCCTGCTCACCGTGTATGCCGATGCGCATGTGAACATCACGGAAATGGGTAAACCCGCCTTTTCGGCCTTCCCGAATACCACCGATTTTGCCGGTCTTGAAAATTACCGCATCACCGCCGGGCTGCGCTCCACGCCCTTCCGCCATGCCAACGTAAGCTTGTGGGCTGATGTGATCGGCACCCGCAAACAGCTCGTGTCTGAATTTTCTGCCGCCGACATCCGGTATGAGAATACCGGCAGCGCGTTTTTGCTGAACGCACGGGCCGAGTACCGGCTTGGCGGTCAGATTGGCTTCTACGTAAAAGCCCTGAACCTGCTCAATCAGGAGTATGAAATCTGGCAGGGCTACCCGGAGCGCCCCTTGCAGGTCTTTGGCGGAATTTCTGTGAAATTGTAGTAAGAATTTAAAGTATTCAGCTTATTTTAAAAGAGAGCCTCTAAAGAATGCACCTTGTTAAAGCCACCGTACTATTACCCGGCATCTTTCAAATCGAATTGTTTTTATCCGGAAATGAACTCATTTTCTGTTACCGTGGGTAATAGCAGCATGCCTGTTCGCACTCATCACCGGTACTTAACAACGGAGCACGCATTAAATTAAATTTTGATAATCCTGAACGTTAGTCTTTATCTTATTTAATTGTGGGGGCAGTTTAATTAAACCGGAATTATTAGGTAAAACACAGCTTAGAGACCTGATTTATGCTTAAAGAAAGAATTTATAAGGCTATTGGCGCAGAAATCCGAAACAAAGTACTAAGGGATGGTTCTGTAGCCATTGAGGGGCTGGGTTTATTTGTTCTCGACCGAATGGCAGCAAGGGAAACAGTTGGGGACGACGGGGTTGTTACCATCATGCCGCCTGTTAACTCGCTGGGTTTTGAACACAGGCCTGAAATTTCTGAAATGGTCTTTTTTGATTCTCAGGCCGATCGTATCGCCGCACATGCGCAGGCAAGCGTACCCTATACAAAAGAAGTTATTCGCGAACTGTATGCTAAAATTCATGAGGTAGCTTCCGGTGAATACCTGCATGCCGAAGGCCTCGGATATTTCCTGAATAAAACCGGTACCATCGGTTTTCTGGCCGATGATGCGCTCGCAAGGGAAGTGAATTTCGAGTTTGCAGGTCAGCTTGCCGTGCGTTTGAATGCCGGCAAGCCGACTTATTTTATACCAAAGGCGCTCTCTCTGGAAGATCGGCTACTCGGCCTGGAAAATGTAAGCGACCGCAAGCATACGGCTGAGAAGCCGCAAGCCCCCGCAGGAGCTTCTGCTGCCCAAAGCTCGGGGATACCCGAACAGATGCCGGCCGACACTGCTAAAGCAGAAAAAACAGAGGCAGCAGCCCAAAAAGCAAAAACAGCCGAACCGGCAGCCGCAAAAAAATATCAGCCGAAGGGTGAATCCCCGCTCCGGATTCCTGAGGGCATCAAGTCAAAGCCGGACAAAGCTGTGGTTATTGACGATTTTCCGCTTAATGATGAAACTGGAAAAAGGAAACCGCGCAGGCAGCTGACCCTTTTTAATAAAATTGCAGCTACCATTGCTGTGTTTATTCTGGTGGTTATCGGTTTGTACATGCTCAATATTTTGGATGTAATACAGCTTGGGGACAGCAGCCGAACGGTTCGGACTCAGCCCCTCACCGAAAGCATCAGTCCGGTACCGCGAACCTCATCGGATAATGCACTTGATATTATGATGCAGAGATCGCGGCAGGCGCTGCTGCGTGATATGCAGCAATCAGATGCGGGGCGTGAAACAGAAACACAGCCGGCAGAGGATGACGAAATAACCGGCATAGACGATGAATCTCCGGGCGCAGCGCCTCAGCAAATAATTGCAATGCCGGAACATGAGATTGGTCAGAGCCCCCAACCGGCAACTACCGCCGATTCCGTTCAGCAGCCTGCAGCAGAGGTGGAAGCCCCGCAGCCGGAATACGGGCTAAGGGGTGAAATGGAGCCCTTTGAGCAGCGCCCTTTTGGTATTGTGCTGCATTCCCTGAGTACGGAAGCCCTTGCACGGCAGGAAATGCAGGTTTTTGAAACCGCAGGCTACCGCGTAACGGTGTATCCCGCAACGCGGCCTGACGGCGGCACGACCTGGCGCGTATCCGTCGGGCAGTTCGAAACCGTTGATGATGCCATCGCAGCTGCCCTCACGCTCGATGAACCGTGGCGCTCCAATAATTTTATTTCCAGGCTCCCCTGATTCCCAACATACCTTCAGCGGGCTTCATGCGTTAGGCGGTTGACACGAAACACAGCAGCGGTTCACATAATTGACTGTAAATTGCCTTATATTTGGCGCTGCTTCATATCATGTTCAACGTACATTCCTCATTTTCCGCTCAACGCTTCCAATTTTCAACCAACTATGATTTTTAAATCGGTCTCGATTGCTTCCGTTTTTGCTGTATCTCTTTTGCAAAATGCTGATGATGCTGATGTAAACCTGCCTGCCCAACTGACCGATGACGGGGGAATGTCGCTGCTCGAACTGCTGGTGCAGGGCGGGTACATCATGATACCCATCCTGATTCTCTCTTTTGTTGCGATCTACGTAATAGCTGAGCGCTGGAAGTTTCTCAAAAATAGCTACATGCCTTCTAAGCCGTTTCTTGCAGCCGTGGAAGACATGCTCCGCGCCGGTGAAACCCGCGCCGCGATGAACCACTGCGAGCAGGTAAACAAG
Source organism: Balneolales bacterium (assembly GCA_020832405.1). Lineage (GTDB taxonomy): Bacteria > Bacteroidota > Rhodothermia > Balneolales > Cyclonatronaceae > Cyclonatronum. Next base: position 15,505 of record JAFIET010000052.1, on the reverse strand, counting down.
CCCCTCGGCCGCATTCTCAAGCAGGGTATCTCCCGCCTGGGCCGCCCCATCGCCGATATTGAAGAAGGCATCAAAAACGCCGGCAAGAAAGAAATTTTTATGATGGAAAAGCGCATGGACTGGCTTGCAACCATCGCCGGTGTAGCGCCGCTGATCGGTTTTTTGGGTACCGTAACCGGTATGATTCAGGCCTTTATGCAGATTCAGTCGCTTCAGGGCAACGTGAACCCGAGCGTACTCGCCGGCGGGATCTGGGAGGCGCTCATCACCACAGCCGCAGGTCTTGCGGTCGGTATTTTTGCCTACTTCTTCTACAATTATCTGCTGGGCCGCATCAACCGCATGATTTTTGAGCTGGAAATGGCCACCACCGAATTTATTGAGCTGCTTCAAAAACCGGCCAAAAAAGACAAACCGGCCGATAAACCACGTGATTTTGTTGTACGATGAACTTCCGATCCGAACAAGAAGCCAAAAAGCCGCTCTCGGTTTTCACGCTGTCATCACTGACGGATATCGTACTGCTGCTCCTCATTTTCTTTTTGCTCACCTCTTCGTTTGTCACCAATTTCGGTATCCGGGTGAATGTGCCCCGTGCCGAGAGCAGCGCACAGGTGCAGCAGCAGTTTGTGAACGTAGCCATCACCCCGCAGGGGGAGTTTTTCCTCGACGGGGAGCGCGTGCCGCGTGAGCAGCTTGCCCTTCGTATCCGTGCGGTGCAGCAGCAGGGCAACGTAAGCTCACTGGTAATCCGCGCCGACCGCGACGCCACCGTTGATGACGCCGTGCATGTGATGAACATCGCCCAAAGCCTCAACATGAGCGTGCTGATGGCAACTGAACGAACCTTCCGCTAAGCGAGCGGCCGCGCGGGCGGTGCAGCTTCTCACCTAAGCGCCGCCTGTTAAGACGAGTCACCCCTTTTTATTTTGACTCCACATGAAAGATTTTTTTGCAAAACTGTTTAACCGGGAAGTGACGAAAGAAGAGCGTTTTGGTCTGGGGATCAGCGTTGCGGCTCATCTGCTGCTGATTCTGATTGCCTGGCTGATTTACAACCCGGCCCCCGAGCAGGACCGAATCGCGCTGATGGAAGTTACCCTCGGTGAGTTTGCGCAGGGGGCGCCGGTTTCCCGGGCGCCCGATCCTGTTCCTGAACCGGTGCGGGAACAACCCGCCCCGCCGCCGCGTCCGCAGCCAACACCTCCGGCGGAGGTGACCCGCCCCGTTGAGTTGCCCGAGCAGACACAGCCGGTAATCAGCGAGGATGTGGTCGTTACGCCGCCTGCTACGGAAGTAGAACCAGAAATTGTGCCCCCTCCGGAGCCTGAACCGGAACCTCAGCCGGAACCTGAGCCCGAGCCGCAGCCGGAACCCGAACCCGAGCCCGAACCGGTTACGACGCCGCAGCCGGAACCGCGCCCGCGCGCCGGCTCACTCATAACCGGGCAGCCCGATCCGCGGAATCAGGATTCACAGCAGGAGGGAACTGCCCGCGATCAGGACCGCTCCGCGCCCTACATCCTCGACTGGGAAGGCGATATAAGCCGGCAGCCGCAGGTCAACCCGCTGCCGAACTACACCGTTGATGTGGAAGCCGTAATTACCGTTCGTTTTGCGGTGCGGCCCGACGGCACGGTTGCTACCGTAACCCCGCTCCGGCGTACCGACCCGCAGCTCGAAAGCGAAGTGATACGCACCTTAAGGAACTGGCGCTTCAACCGGCTTCCCTCCGGGGTACCACAGGAAGTACAGCACGGCACCGTCACCTTCCGCTTCGTACTCGATTAATTCTTGAAACGGGAGCCCGCAACGAAACGATTTGCGGGCTCTCGTTTTTATTTAGGTACCGCACACATCACCCGAAAGAAGAATTCGCAAAAAAATCAGAACCCGACAAACGGTATGAATTCAAAATCCAAAACGATTGCGGCTCTTGTGCTGGCCATTCTGCTGCCGCAGCTTGCCGGGCTGCTCGGGGCTTTTGCTACGGCCGACTCGGTATCGACCTGGTACGTTGATGAGCTGAACAAGCCGCCTTTCACACCGCCGGGCTTTGTGTTCCCGATTGTGTGGCCGCTGCTGTATCTGTTTATGGGCATTGCGAGCTGGCAGGTATGGAAAGAACTGGGCGCGCATCCGCTGGCGAACAAAGCGCTGTGGCTGTACGGCATTCAGCTGGCCCTCAACACGCTGTGGTCGTTTCTCTTTTTCGGGATGAAGATGCCCGGCCTCGCATTTATCGAAATCCTTTTGCTCTGGGTTTTCATTGTCCTAACGATGCTGTATTTCTTCAAAATCAGGAGGCCGGCCGGATGGCTGTTCGTGCCCTACCTGCTGTGGGTGAGTTTCGCAAGCGTGCTCAACGGCACCATCTGGTGGATGAACTGATTCAGGGCAGGCAGGCCGAATCAAACCAAGACAAACCAAAAAGCAGGGAGCCTGCCACCGATTTGGGGTGGCAGAAACCGGCAATGCAGACCGTGATGTGCACGGAGTTCCTCCCAAAAAATAAATAAAAATGCCTGAACGGACAGGGGACCCGGAGCCGGACCCGCGGGCGAAATTCAGGGTTCAGGACTTGCCCGCCGGATCATCATTTTCACGGCCTGAAGCCCGCTTTCCAGTGCGCCGTGCACCGACTGATGGTGCCCTCTGGTGTTCATGGCTTCTCCGGCGAAATACAGGCAGCCGGCATGGGGCTTCGCCGCGACGCTCCGGGCATTCGCCATGCCGCACAGGCTGTAGGAGTAGCCGCCCCTGATCCACGGGTGCGTGGTCCAGTTCTGAACGTGCGCATCCTCAAAATGCGCCGATGCCTGCCCTCCGAACATCAGGTCCAGCTCCCCGATCAGGGCTTCGGTCATGGCCTCATCGCTGCCGAGGGCCATCAGCTTCGACGCCTGCTCGCCAATGAGGTAGGCAAGCAGCACGGGCGTACTGCCCGTTTTGCCGTACTGCTCATCGATGTAAGCCGCACAAACCTCGCCGCCGAAGGTATTTCCGGGATAAAACCGCTCGCGGAATTTCATGAAAATCTTGATGGCCGGCTCCATGCCGATTTTTGAAAATGCCAGCCGTTTGCTCCGCGGCAGCTCCGGAATGAAGCGGATGTCGCCCTGCTGCAAAATCGTTATGGGCACGGTGATGATGAGCTTCCCTGCTTTGTAGCGCTCACCCGAAGCATCTGTAAGGATGATGTTTTTCCCGGAATAATCAATCTCCGTTACCGGCCGGTTTAAGCGGATATGGTTTCTGACCACGGGGATGAGCTGCCGCTCCATCAGGTCGAAAAAGGTTTCGGAAAATTTGTAGTCGGTGCTGCCCGATTTCCAGCTGTCAAATTCGAGCACGTTATAGTAGGCCGAAAGCTTCCCGGGGGATGCCCCGAGGTCGCCCGCGAGGGCCGTGATGAGCCCGTCGAATTCCGGCCCGAGCCCCCGCTCACGGGCCAGCTCCTGAAAGCTGATGTCGGGCAGGTCTTCCTGCTCAAAAATTTCCGTATCCAGCGGCGGCTTTTTGGTTAGCCGGCCTCCAAACCAGTACGCTTCTTCGCTACGGTCGGCCTTTATTTCAGCTCCCTGCTCCTTCACCCAGTCGCCGGCAAGGCTCTTTTTGCCGTGCAGCCACTGCGCGCCCAGATCGATGGGGTAATCGGCGAAGCCCTCGAGTTTGGCGAGGCGGCCGCCGTAAACCGGGCTTGCTTCAAGTATGGTGTAATCTACCCCAAGCCGGTCGAGCAGCCAGCCCGCATACAGCCCGGCAGCCCCTGCACCGATGATGATTACATTTTCGCTGAAGGAAATTTTCTGAAGTTTTTTGAGGATTTTTTCAGGGTTCATGGCAATGACGAAGGCTTATGAAAGTAAACCGGAAACCCGGCTGCTCAGGCTATCCCCGCCGCTGTATTTTTTTGGGGAGAAACTCCGTGCACATCACTGTTTTTCGTGCTGCTCCTGACATCCCAAATCGGCGGATAATCCCTTGCTTTTTGTTTTGCGCTTCCGGCTTACGGCCGATCCCAATCCGTAAACCGGGCTTTTTTTTGATACACAATCCGGGCTGCAAAACAGGGCAGGAGGTTGCCTGAACTTCCTGCCCTGTGGCTTGCTTTTGGATTGCTTTTAGTCTTTGAGGTAGGTTCCGAACCAATCAAGTACGCGCTCCATGAAGTCGAGCTGATGGGCACGCTCCAGCAGGCCGTGCGGCTGACGCGGATACAGCACGAGGTCGGTCGGCACATCCAGCAGGCGCAGGAAATTGAACAGCTGAATGGCCTGCTCGGGGTGCACGCGCTCATCGGCCAGGCCGGTGGCGACCAGTGTCGGGGTTCCTGCATTTTGCAGGTGCGCTACCGGCGAGCGGTCCCAGTACTGACCCATGTTGTCGAAAATGGACAGATCCCAGTGCGTGTGCATCATCTCGACCGGGATATCGGTGGTGCCGGTGAAGGAAATCCAGTTGGAGAGGCCGGCAAAGGTGATGGCGGCCGCGAAGCGGTCGCTGTGGCGCGTTCCGGCCCATGCCGAGAAGTAGCCGCCGTAGGAAGTGCCGCTCATGCCGACACGTGCGGGGTCAATGAGGCCTTTTTCTTCGAGGAAGTCGATGCCGAGCAGCACGTCTTCGAATTCGCGCCCGCCCAGGTCCCGGTGGTTGGCCATGGTGAACCAGGAGCCCCGGCCGGCGCTGCCGCGGTAGTTCGGCATGAACACGACGTAGCCGTTAGCAGCCAGCAGATGCACCGGGTACAGGGCGCGGGTGTTCCAGCCGTCGAGGTCAACGCCTTCGGGTCCGCCGTGCGGCAGCACCGCAAGCGGGTAGCGCACGCCCTCCTGATAGCCGACCGGGTACACCAGCACGCCTTCCATCCAGAGGCCGTCGGAGGCGTACCAGCGCACCGTCTCCTGACGCCCGAGGCTGCGCTCGCTCAGCCAGCTGTTGTGGTGCGTGAGCCGGGTAAAGCTGCCGTTGCGGAAGGTGCCCGTAAAGGCTTCGCCGGGATGTGTGCTTGTGTTCACCGCCGCAGCAAAGGTGCGTCCGCGCGCATCAGGGCTGATGCCGCTGAAAATTTCAGCACCGCCGCCGGCAACACGGGTGATGCTGCCGCCGCGTGCCGCAATTTCATTCAGGGTGGTGCGGGTGCTTTCCACCGCGGTGAACCACAGGCTGCGGTTGTCTTTCCAGCCGATCCACTCGATGGTGCCGTGATAGTCGTCGGGGGTGATGTCGCGCGTGTTGCTGCCGTCGCGGTTCACCACAAAAATGCGCTGCGGCAGCGGATCGCTGAAGACCTTGGCACCCAGGAAGGCAATCTGCCCGCCATCCGGGCTGTAGGTGATGCGGCCCAGCTTGCCGGCGGTTTCCGTGAGCAGGCTGTGCTCGCCGGTTTGCAGGTTCACGCGGTGCAGTTCGCTGAACATGAGGTCGTAGTCGGCCAGCGGATTGGTGGTCTTGCGCACAATGGCTTCGCGGCCGTCGGGCGAAACGGCGAAGTCCTGCACCAGCCAGCCGTCAGGGGTGAGGGCGCGGGATTCGGCAGTATTAAGCGGCTGCGCAAACAGACGGATGGCGCGCGGCGGATCGCTCGCCACAATCATGTCGAAACCCAGCGAACGGCGCTGCCGCTGTTCTGCGGTTTCTGCGTCGCGTGAGCGGTAGATGAGGGTTGAGCCGTCAGCGGATACGGCAAACTGCATCACGCCGGTCGCAGCATCGGTGAGCTTTTGGATGTTTTCACCGGAAGCGTTCACGGCATAGACCTGTACCTGATTGCTGTGCTCGCTGAGGCGGGCGGTGAACGCAAGGCGGCCGTCGGGTAGCCAGTACGGGGCGGAGGCGCTGAGCGGGTAGGAAATCACCGGCACCGCCTCGCCCCCGGCTTCGGGGATGATGAAAAGCTCGACCGTTGAGCGGGCCTGATTGGCGTCTTCAAGCGGCGGACGGGTTACGGTGTAGGCCACATGGCGGCCGTCGGGGCTCATCACTGCTGCGGAAACGGTGCGAACGGACACGACGTCCTCCGCGGTAAGACCAGGGGCCTGTGCCTGCGCCGTTGCCTGCATCGCGGGTATGCTGCCCGCCGCGCTAAGGGCGGTGATCAGCAGAAGCATCATCAGATGCCTGAAGGATGTTGGAACAGTCATTTTTATTTGATGGGTTGGTTGCTGTTTTGAGTTGAAATCTGCGTTCCGGCAGATGGTTCGGCTTGCTGAGCCGGTAATATCTGTAAACTTCGGCAGATACCGAAAGGAATGGCCTGTTAAATGGCGTCAACAGGCTGATTACGTGTATCACTGAGGCTGTTGACACTCAGCCCCGGAGAACCGGCTTTTTTGTAAAAGCAGAATGAGACGCTGAAAACCTCAAAATATTTTATGAGAGGAGGCCGAAAGTCAGCCGGAGGATGTAAGGTTTTTGGGGGATGGAAATCGGTGAGATTTTTTTCTCATCTGATGAATTACAAAAACAAATACCGCATGGAAACCGCACGAGCGGGGTGGGTTTGGGGTTTCTTGTTTCTGGTTTCGTGTTTCTATGGTTCGTGGTCGGATTCGGGGGGGCGCGGGGGAACCAACCGTTTGCCGGAATCCCGCGCGATGACCGGCCCCACCACCACGATGCCGAATCCCCAATCATCCCGCCAATCAAAAAAAAACGAAACGTGGTTCAATTCCCCAAACGTATTTTCGACACGGTATCACATCACCCTAAAAAAACAACCGTGCCCCAAAAAATCACACCCGCACAACCGCATCACCGGCGATGACATAGATTTCGTCATCCGGTTTGGGGCTGATGATGCCGAGGCCGGTGAAGGAGCCGAAGGCGGGCAGCATCAGCTGTTTGTGGCGGGTGCTGTGCCGGAAGCACGGCAGGCGTTCGTGCTGCCGGCCGGGACCGCTGAGGCGCACGCCGGGGTGCACGTGCCCGCAGAGGGAGGGCCGGAGCCCGCCCGGGGCCGCATCTTCCGGCAGGGGGTGATGGTTGAGCAGGAGGCCGTCATCCTCAAAACCTTCGGGCTGTACGTGCAGGCCCGCCTGCCGGTAGTCGTCGGGCAGCAGCACGTCGTGGTTTCCTTCAATCAGAAGCATGCCGATCTGCGGGTGCCCGGACCGCCATTCGGTGAACTCCTGCCACTCCTCGTTCAGAAAACTGTGGAAGAGGTCGCCGAGAAAGACAATCCGCTGCGGCTGATGTGCTCCGATGAGGCCGTTCAGGCGCGCATAGTCGGCCCGGTTGTGTCCCCCGGGAAGGGGAATGCCCCCGCGCCGGAACGTGCCGGCCTTCCCGAAATGGGTGTCGGCCAGATAAAGGGTGCGGTTATCCGGCCGGAACACGGCTTTTTCGGGCAGCAGCTGAAGAGAGATGGTGTGAAAGTTCAGATGCAGCATAAAGTTTCAGTAAGCTGCGGTTGAAACGCGCTGCGGAGACGAAAATCGAGAGAAAAAAATGCTGCTGTTCGGTAGAAAGCAGGGCGATCAGAAATGTTCAGCATCACGAAGCAATTCAGGAACATGGTTTTGGGTGAAATCCCGGCTGATGTTTTCCGAAGCTTCGGAAGATGTCAGACAGCAGCTTTCTCGTTTTCTGAGTCATAAATCAGCACCTTTGTTTCCCTCACTTCCTGATCAAAGACAGGGTTCCTGAATTTTTTATCGGTGTATAAATCGACTTTTCTTCCGAACAGTTTTTCGAGCCGGCTCTTAAATCCAACATACTGACCGAAGGCGCCCTCAAAGCCAAACCTTTCAAAAACCACTAAAAAATCAAGATCGCTCTCAGGTTTCATCGTTTCCGTTACAACTGAGCCAAAAGCATAAAGTTTACTCACCTGAAAGGCTTCACAGGCTTCAGTTAAATCCCGGTTGTTAAGTTCAGGCAGTTTCATAAAGGCATAGGTTTTTGATCTTCACAGAGAATACTCAAAACGGCGGCTCCATTCAATAAAAGAAACTCATGGGAAGCGGACTTCGCGCTCAATCCCCCCGCTTTTCAATCTCCCGGTACGATTGCTCCAGGTTGATCATCGGGAAGGGGTAGTCGTTGCCGATTTCGATGCCGGCGCTGCGCTGCTGCAGTACGCTCATGCGGTGCGGTTCGTGGATGAACTCGTCGGGTACGGCCTGCAACTCAGGCAGCCAGTGGCGGATGTAATCTCCGTTGGCATCATACCGCTTGCCCTGACCCACAATATTAAAGTAGCGGTCGCGCGGGTCGTTGCCCACGCCGCTGTTGTAGGCCCAGTTGCCCCAGTTGCTGCAAACATCGTAATCGATCAGCATCGACTCAAAATATTCGGCACCCCAGCGCCAGTCGATGTTCAGGCTTTTGGCCAGAAAGCTCGCCACATTCTGCCGGCCGCGGTTGCTCATAAAGCCGGTCTCGTTGAGCTCGCGCATGTTGGCGTCAATCATCGGGATGCCCGTTTCGGCGTTGGCCCATTTTTGGAAAGCCGCCGTATCCCGGTTCCAGTCGTAGCGCTTGCCTTTGATGCCGGTGCTCCAGAACAGCTTGCGGCCGTGCTTCAGCGCGATGAAGCGGAAATAATCCCGCCAGATCAGCTCGAATATCAGCCAGTAGGTGGAGTCGTTTTTCTTCCGCTCTTTTTCGTAGCGCTTCACCTCAAAATAAATGAAGCGGGGCGAGAGGGTTCCGTTGGCCAGCCAGGGGGAGAACTTCGAGGAGTAATCCGCACCCAGCATGCCGTTGCGGGTTTCCTTGTATTTTTTGAGGAGGTCCTGCTCCCAAAAATAGGTTTCGAGCCGCTTCAGCGCGGCGGTCTCTCCGCCCTCAAACGGAAGCACGGCGCGGTTGGAAGGCGCATCCGGCGCAAGGCCGAAGAAGTCGGCATCGGGGAAATCACCCGGCTCCGGACCCTCTGCCGGCAGCGGCGGCAGGCTTTCCGGGGTATCGAACAGCTCCCGGACCTCACTGAACTTTTCGGCTTTCTTCCGGAAAGCGGTGAACACATCGGGAAGCTTCTCAATATCCATCGGCAGGTCATCCACATGGTAAAGCGTTGCGCCCCATGCCGAATCGACCTCAACGCCCAGGACTTCGAGTGCATCATCGAGGGCATCTTCCACCTGCGTTTCTTCGAAGGTCGCCTCCTCATGGTAGCTCACGAGGCCGATTTTCAGCTTCCGGCAGAGGCCGGGAATCAGCTCCTCGGGTTTTCCTTTCAGGATGATGAGGTCCGAGCCTTTCTCCCGCAGTCTTGCGCGCAGATCTGCGAGGCTGTCGAGCAGGAAGCGGAGCCGGTACGGTCCCGTTTTCGGGAATCCGGCTTCGCGGGTGAGCCCGAACTGTCGCGGATCAAAAATATAGACCGGAAGCAGGGTTTCAGCCTGTTCGAGGGCGATATGAAGGGCTTCGTTGTCGTGCAGCCGCAGGTCGTTGCGGAACCAAAGCAGGGAATTCATCAGGATAAAAAGTTGTGGATAATGGTTTTCGGAATTGCTGAGCCTAACATGAATCAGCTCAAAATCATTGCCGGAACCCTGAGTTTGTGAGCCGGAAATCCGAAGGGCTGCAAAGCTGTTCAGTCAAAAAAAATGCTGAACGATTGCCCGGTTAAACAGGCTTCATCTTGTCAGATTCATCCGGTTCAGCCGACAACGCCGCATCGGAACAAATTCCTTTACGGACACCTCATACTTCATTTTAAAATACTTGCCGGCCTTTTTTCTTACCGTCCTCATTCTCAACGCCCTTTTCTTTGTGTTCTACGGCGTTCAGTCCCTCGTGTCAAAATGGATGATTGCTGAGTTCAAACGCTTCGGCCTTAACGATGCGCAGCGAAAGGTAACGGGTGTGCTTCAGTTATTGGGTGCCGGCGGACTCTTCCTCGGGATTTCCTATCCGCCGGCCGGCGCGCTTGCCGCAGCCGGCTTCTCCGTTATGATGCTCGTTGCCTTCCTCGTGCGGCTCAGCATCAAAGACAGCGTGCTGCTCAGCCTGCCCTCGCTTGTTTTCCTGTTCATAAACCTGTACCTCACCGCCGGCTTTCTTGCAGCCCTCAGGTGAGGCGCCGCCGAAGCCAGAACCAGCCTGAGGCTCACCCATCCGCACTTTTTTTGCTCCGCCGGCATTTTTCGCTGCAATACTTCACCGAGTCCCAGTTTTTCTCCCACTTTTTTCGCCAGCTGAAGGGCCTCCCGCAGCTCACGCAGGTTTTGGAAGGCAGATTAGATTTGTTTCCTTTGTGCGGCACCGGGTTTTATTTTTTAGGGTGATGTGTTTCTTTTCGGGGGATGTGCCCCCAAACCGAATTCCGCTTATCGGGTAGTTGCTGCCTCCGGATAGTCGCGGGCGCTGCACACCGGGATGACCGACTGCCGGAAATCCCGCACGTTCCGGGTGATGATGAAGGCCGTATCACCGGCCTCAAGCGCGGCAAAGTACTGCACGGCATCCTCAAAATCCCGAAAGTCGGACTGCACCGCCTGCAGTACGGCCCGTTCGCTCACCGGGATCACTTCCACAAATCGCAGCATGGCCCGGATGGCGTCGAGGGCAGTCGCATTGTCGCGCTGCCGGCTCACCAGGTACCAGCAGGTCGTGACAGAAAGAGCCGAAGTGCAAAGCCTTAGACTGCCCGACCGCGCCCCGCGCATAAGCGCAAGGGCCGGCTCAAAGTGCGGGTGCCGCTCGGCAAGCAGGTCAACCAGGATGTTGGTATCCAGAAAAAGCCACGGGACCTTTTGGGTTTCGGAGAGCGCCGCCATTGCTGCTACCGGTGTTTTTCTTCGCGCAGCAGGGCCGCAATCTCGCGCTCATCGGTACGCTCGGGCAGACCAATAACCCCGCAAAAAGGCACGAATTCATCTTCAATGGCCGGGAACGCCTCATCATCGGTCTGGTACATCGCGGTTTCTTTGGTGAGGAAATCGGCGACCATTCCCGACAGGGATGTGCCCTTTTCCCGTGCATGCGCCTTGGCGCGGCTGATGACTTCTTCCGATAAATACAGGGTGAGTTTCTTGTTTTTCATAGCGTATACGTATGATTTTTATTGTACGTATAAGTTAAGCATGTCTCCCCCGTGATTCAAGCATCCCAACATATTTTCCCCGATAAATAAAAATCTCCCGCTCAGCACAAAATCAAACCAGCCAATCCTTGACTGATGATAAGGTGGCCAAGGGATAGTACCAGTACCCCTTTGCACCTTTGCGGGAACCCCAAACCACAGCGCGAAACCATCAGCGCCGCACATGTACCCGCACAATGCGCTCGTTTTCCTGCTTCACCTTAGCGTCCGACTTCAGCGACCAAAGCTTCGCGGAGGCCTCCCGGTAGCTTCGCTTCAGGTCTTTGATTACCGGCCGCGGGTAGTCTTCACCCAGCCGGAAGCCCATCATCTGCTGCTCCATTTCGGAAATATTCCACGGCTCGTGAATCAGCTTTGCGGGCACTTTATCCAGTTCGGGCACCCACTGCCGGATAAAAACGCCTTCCGGATCGTGCTCCTGCGACTGCTTCACGGGGTTGTAAATCCGGATGGTGTTGATGCCTTGCGTGCCGGCCTGCATCTGAAACTGCGTGTAATGGATGCCCGGCTCGAAGTCCAGAAACTGCCGGCCCAGCCAGGGTGCCCCGGCCCGCCACGGCTGCCAGAAATGATGCGTAAGCACCGAGGCCAGCATGGCCCGCATCCTGAAATTGAGGTAGCCGGTCTGCGCCACGCAGCGCATGCAGGCATCAACCAGCGGGAAGCCGGTTTCGCCTTTCTGCCAGGCTTCGAGCAGCTGCGCGTCGGTTTCCGTGCGGATGCTGTCGAAGCCCCGGTTGGTGTTTTCGAACTCAATCCGTGGCTCGGTCTCAAATTTTTGGATGAAATGGCAGTGCCACCTAAGCCGCGACATCATGCTGTTCAGGCCTTTCTTGTTGCCGTACAGCGACTTGCCCTCCATTGCCGCCTGATACACCTGCCGCACGCTCAGGTTCCCCCAGGTGAGGTAGGGCGACAGCCGGCTGCACGATTCCCGGCTTTCCAGCGGCTTTGAAATGTCGCGGTTGTAGTTTGCCGCCCGGCTTTTGATGAAGCCAGCCAGCGTCTTTTCCGCCTCCGAAACCCCGCCCTGCTGAAACTGCACCGGATTGTCATAAAAGCTTTCAGGCAGCGGTGCGCCCCGCAGCTTTTCACCGAGGTCAACCGGCAGCGCGACTGTTCGCAGCCGGCTCAGGACGGGTTCATCCGACGGGGCGCTCATCCGGGCGTACCAGGCTTTGGTCCAGCCGTCGCGGTCTTTGATGGCCCGCTGCACCCCGTTGCTCTGAAACTCCTGCCAGGCAATGCCCCGCTCCCGAAACCAGCGCCCCATCCGGATATCCCGCTGATAGGTGCGGTCCGTGCCGGTTTCCTCATAGCTCCACACCGACCTGACCGCAAAAGCCTCATGCAGCAGCCCGAAGGCATCCTCCGCATTCCGGTGAAACGCGTGTATTTGGGGGTGCAGGGTGATGTGCTCAGAGCCCTGATCCGGCTTTGGGAGCTGCTTCAGCCGCAGGTTGAGGCTGGTGATGCTCTGCCGGACAAAGCGCCAGTGCCGCATATCGAAGTCCGGTGCGTGCTGCTCAATTTCGGGCTCGAACAGCCGCATAAGCAGCAGCGGAAGTCCGGAGGCTATGGCCTCTTTGAGGGGTTTGTGGTCGTTCAGGCGCAGGTCGCGCTTGAACCAAACGATGCCGATGGGGGATGCAGAATTCATGCGCCGGTTAACAGCGAAACCTGCCACGGGGTTCGGTGATCATCGGTTTGATGCGGGTTTCACGAGGGATGCGTGTTCGCCATAAAATAAATCACCGGAAAATAAAAAAGTGGCAGCCGTATCACAGCTGCCACTTTTGGTAAAGTAGGGGGGACCCTTCCCCCCGTTGGACTCGAAAAGTAATGTCTATTCAATGGTTGGCGGTCCCGGAGGTACGGGCGGGCCGATCAGCGGCGACATCATCACGACCATGGTTGAAAGGTCGAAGTTGGTTTGCTGAATGGCCGGTTTTACGTAGGGCTGTTTGTCGGTGTGAGTATTCATAAATTGTTATCCTTCAAAAGTGGGTAGAAAAAAAGTGGAGAAGTCAGGCAGGCTAAATAGTTTGAAAACCTTTCAGTCAGGCCTTTGGGTTTACCGTAAACCCAGTAATTTCAAAGCCAAAAGCCGGGAATCTACTTAACCAGCATCATTTTCCGGGTGATGGTTTTGGTGCCGGTCTGCAGGCGGTACAGGTACAGCCCGCTGCTGAGGCGGCTGCCGTCGAAGCTCAGGGTATGCCGTCCGGCGCTCTGCTGCCCGCTCACGAGTGTGGCCACGCGCTGCCCCGTAAGGTTGAAGACCTCGAGCCGCACCTCCGCTGCCTGGGGCAGGTCGTAGCTGATCAGGGTAGTCGGGTTGAAGGGGTTGGGGTAGTTCTGCCCGAGGGCGACCACGGTTGGCAGTTCGCTTTCGGGTGCGGTGCTTGTGGCCTGACCGGGCACAAGGGTGAGCAGGAAGCGCTGTTCACCCACGCTGCTTTGCAGCACGGGGCTGTTGTCGCGGCGCAGCTCGCTGATGTCGGTGATGGCGGCCTGCACCCCGTTTCCGGCACCGGTCTCAAAGGCGTAGCTGCCGGCCTCGCGGAGGTCAAGGCGCTCACCGGTGTGCAGGTCGGTGAGTTCGGCCAGCCAGCCGTCGGGCAGGCTCAGGGCGGCGCCGTTCCAGCTGAGGGTTGCTGTGCCGGTCCACGGCTGACCCTGCTCGAACAGGGCGATGCGCAGGGGCAGTTCGATGGGTTCGGTATGCTGTGCCGGCAGGCTTGCGAGTGCCAGGGGTGCGCTGCCTTTTTGCAGGTATAAACCGGCGAAGCTCGTGCTGAGGGGCGCCAGGTAGAAGGCGTCGGCGGCGCTGCGTGCCAGCGGGAAGTCGCCTGCGCGCACGCCTGCGCTTGCCTGCATCTGCCCGGCGGCGAGTTCAAGAGTGAGCAGGCCGGGAGCCTCAGCGGGCTCGCCAAACAGTTCGCCGCCGGGGTTCAGGCTGAGCGCACTCGCATTGAAGCTGAGCGGGGCGGGACCGGGCTGTTCGGCCTTCACCCAGAAGGCCTGGAAGGGGCCGAGCTGTGAGGCGGGGCGTATAGTGCCCTCACTGAAGCCGTTGAACTCGTAGGTGCCGGTTGCAGGGTTGAGCACGTACACAAACTGATTGAGTTCCTCCCTTCCGCTCCAGCCCGCAGAGAGCCAGTCGAGGGTAGCGGGGAAGGGATTGCCGAGCAGGTTCCAGCCGTCGTCGGGGCTGTCGGGTTCGGTGCCGGAGTAGGAAAGGGGCGGGAATTCGAAGGAATCATCCTCCAAAACATTCACCCCGGAGACCACCCGAAGGGGATGGTTAGGGAAGTCGATGGGGTTTCCGCCGGGCCCGTCAATATCGAAGATGTAGGCCAGCAGCCCCATGCCGGGCTGCAGGGCATTGTTGGAGGCCGGAGCTGTGAAGCGTTCGCCGACCGCGCCGGGCAGGCTTTCGTCATAGATCAGCACGTTTGGGGTTGAGGCGTTGGGATTGTCGGCGCCGGGGAAGCCCTGCGTGTACACGCGTGAGAGCAGGGCGCTGTCGTTGGCGCTGCCGCCGATGAGGGCGTTGGAGGCGGGCACTGACAGGGCGTACCAGCGCTGCCCTTCGGAGGCCAGCTGCCGCTCGAAGCCGAGCTCGCCGGAAACGCCGCCGCTAAACAGGGCGCGGCCGCCGGAACCCAGGGTGAAGCTGCCGTTTACCGAACGGATTTCGTTGGTGAAGTCGGAGCCGCCGGTGAAAACGACGGGGTTGCCCTCATCGAAAATGAAGGGCCTGCCGTCAGCCGGCACCTGACCGCCGCGCCAGTTGGCGCCGTCGGTGGGGTCGCCGTCGGGCGCGCCAACCCATCCGCAGTTGCCGGTAGTGCCCCAAACGGGCCGGTTTTCTGAGGGCAGGCCTCTGCCGGCAAAGGAGTCAGGCAGGTCCGGAATCTGAGAAACATCCCAGCAGCTCAGGTCCTGATTGAATGAAGTGGCACTTCGAAACATAAAAAACATTTCAGTTACATTGCTTACATCCCAATTCCCAATATCCTGATTGAAAGCGCTGGCATTACTGAACATATTGCTCATGGTAGTCACGCTGCTTACATCCCAACCTCCAATATTTCCATTAAAGCTACTTGAATTTCTAAACATAGATTCCATATCGGTGACACTGCTTACATCCCACCCACCAATATCCTGATTAAAAGTGCTAGTGACGGAAGCAACCCAAAACATACCGAACATGTTGGTTACACTACTAACATCCCAGTTTCCGATATCCTGATTGAAATTTCCGGCATTAAAAAACATGCCTCGCATATTGGTTACACTGTTTACAACCCAGTTGCCAATATCCTGATTAAACGCTTGAGCATTACCAAACATAGTTTGCATGTTGGTTACACTACTTACGTCCCAACTGCCAATATCCTGATTAAATGCTGTAGCATCACCAAACATAAGCTGCATGTTGGT